>NZ_JBIVYL010000010.1:0-243888 GCF_044772225.1 Rhizobium sp. NPDC090275
GTCATCAGCGCACTCGCCAGACCAATGACGATAATCCGATGTCCCCACTGCAACGGGCTAATTCAAACCCCAGAATCTATTCTGCCAAAGTAGTGTTAGGTCCTCGGGACGAGCCCGAGGATGACGATGGAGAGAGTGAAGGTCGATCGTAACCTATTGAAACGAAGAGGCAAAATACATTCTCGACGTCATCCTCGGGCTTGTCCCGAGGATCTAACCACGCCTCCCGGACTTCAACGGCCATGGATGCGAAAAACACCCGGCATCACCCCAACGGCACGTCGAACACCTCGCCCGCCCTCAGCGGCCGGAACCGCTCCCTTGCCACCCCATGCTCCCGCAACGCGACCTCCAGCGCCTTCACCGGCGCGTCCATCGCCTCGTCGGTCAGCTGAAACGTCGCGAAGTGGTGGCCAGCCGTGTAGGCGGCGTTGGCGAGTTGCATGCCGCGGACGGCTTCGTCGGGGTTCTGGTGCTGGCCCTTCATGAACCAGCGCGGCTCGTAGGCGCCGAAGGGCAGGATGGCGAGGCGGAAGGGGCCGTGTTTCTCACCAGCCGCGCGATAGTTGATGCCGTCGTGAAAGCCGGTGTCGCCGACGTGGTAGATCTTTCCCGATGGCGTCGAGATGACGAAGGAGGCCCAGAGCGCCATGCTGCGGTCACCAGTGCCGCGTGCCGACCAGTGGCGCGCCGGCTCGGCGTCGATGGTGATGCCGTCTGAGACGGTGATCCGGTCGCCCCAGTCCATGACGGAGATTTTGGCATCGGGCGCGGCGCGGCGGATGATGGTGTCGTTGCCGAGCGGGGTAACGAAGTGGGGCCCGTGGGTGGCCTGCAGCCTCTTCAGCGTCGCGACGTCGAGATGGTCGTAGTGATTGTGCGAGACCAGCACGAGATCGATCTTGGGCAGATCCTCGAAGCGGATGCCGGGGGCCGTCACACGCTTCAGGCCGGCGAAACTGAAGGGGCTGACGCGGTCCGACCAGACTGGGTCGGTCAGGATGTTGAGGCCTGCCACCTGCACCAGCATCGAGGCATGGCCGACCATGGTGACCCTCAGGCCGTCACCTTCGACGCGGGCATCGGGTTTGGCCTGCGGGAAGGGGCTCGGCACCTGTTTCTGCCAGGTCTGTCGCTCGCCGTTAAACTGCCAGCGCAGCATGGCGCGGAAGCCGAGGGGCGCGATGCCGCCGGGGTTGAAGAAGCGGGTGCCGTCGAAATGATCGGTGACCGGGCCTTGGTAATACGGATTCTTGGGTTTGGCGTTTGCCATGCGGTGGGAGCCTTGTCGCCGTGATCTGCTGTTCGGGCTTCTGCATTTGGGTTGCCGTGCCGGCTTTTGAAAGGCCGAAAACCGCTTATTTGCCCTGATTGCCTTGACTCTCCGGCCGTTTTCCTGTTTACCGCCGCTCAATCTGCGACGAGCTTCAAGACTCGAGCCACCGACCGGGACCCGCAAAGGTATAAATCGATCCCGGAGGTCCACACCCGACAGCGCGATGCGCCCTCGGGTGCTTTTTGGCTATGCGTCTTGTTTTCGTCAAGGAAAAGCACAAGGTTTCCCTATCCGGAAATCACAAGGAAGAGCCGATGTTTGAGAACCTCCAGGACCGTCTTGGATCCATTCTGAATGGACTGACAGGCCGTGGCGCGCTTTCGGAAAGCGATGTTTCCGCAGCGCTGCGCGAGGTTCGCCGTGCGCTTCTGGAGGCCGACGTCGCGCTCGACGTGGTGCGCGCCTTTACCGACCGCGTCCGTGAAAAGGCCGTCGGCGCCGAGATCCTGAAGTCGATCAAGCCCGGCCAGATGGTCGTCAAGATCGTCCATGACGAGCTGATCGAGATGCTCGGCGGCGAAGGCGTGGGCGTTGACCTGCATGCCGCTGCCCCGGTCGTCATCATGATGGTCGGTCTGCAGGGCTCGGGTAAGACGACGACGTCTGCGAAGATCGCCAAGCGGCTCACCGACCGCGAGAAGAAGAAGGTCCTGATGGCGTCGCTCGATACGCGACGCCCGGCCGCCCAGGAGCAGCTGCGACAGCTCGGCGTGCAGACCAATGTCGACACGCTGCCTGTTATTGCCGGCCAGTCGCCGACCGATATCGCCGCGCGCGCCGTGCAGGCAGCCAGGCTCGGCGGCCATGACGTCGTCATCCTCGACACCGCCGGCCGCACGCATATCGACGAGCCCTTGATGGTCGAAATGGCCGACATCAAGAAGAAGTCGAACCCGCATGAAATCCTGCTGGTCGCCGACAGCTTGACCGGTCAGGACGCCGTGAACCTGGCGCGCAACTTCGACGAACGCGTCGGCATCACCGGCCTCGTGCTCACCCGCATGGACGGCGACGGCCGTGGCGGTGCAGCGCTTTCGATGCGTGCCGTCACCGGCAAGCCGATCAAGCTGATCGGTGTCGGCGAGCGCATGGGCGAACTCGAAGAGTTCCATCCCCGCCGTATCGCCGACCGCATTCTCGGCATGGGCGACATCGTTTCGCTGGTTGAGCGCGCCGCCGAAAACATCGACGCCGAAAAGGCGGCCGCCATGGCCGCCAAGATGGCCAAGGGCAAGTTCGATTTGAACGACCTCGCCGACCAGCTGCGCCAGATGCAGAAGATGGGCGGTATGGGCGGCATCATGAGCATGATGCCCGGCATGGCTGGCATGAAGGACAAGATGGCCTCTGCCGGCCTCAACGACAGCCTGTTCGGCCGCCAGCTGGCGATCATCAGTTCGATGACCAAGGCCGAGCGCGCCAACCCCGACATGCTCAAGCATTCGCGCAAGAAGCGCATCGCGGCCGGCTCCGGCACCGATGCCTCCGACATCAACAAGCTTCTGAAGATGCACCGCCAGATGGCGGACATGATGAAGATGATGGGCGGCAAGGGCAAAGGCGGCATGATGAAGCAGATGATGGGCGGCCTTGCCGGCAAGATGGGCCTCGGTGGCCTTGGCGGCGGCATGGGCGGCATGCCCGATCTCTCCAACATCGATCCGAAGCAGCTCGAAGCCTTGCAGAAGCAGGCGGAAGCCGCTGGCCTCGGCAAGCCGGGCGGCGGCATGCCGGGCCTCGGTGGCGGTGGTTTGCCAGGTCTCGGTGGCGCGAAGCTGCCCGGCCTCGGCGGTGGTTTCCCGGGCCTTCCCGGCCTGCCAAAGAAGAAGTGAAGGGGTCGCCCAGACTATGATTGATCCTGAAATCAAAGCCCAGCTTTTGAGCTATCGCCAGTCGATCGACAATATCGACGCGGCGCTGGTGCATATCCTGGCCGAACGGTTCCGCTGCACCAAAGAGGTCGGCGTGCTCAAGGCCAAGTACAAGTTGCCGCCGGCAGACCCGGCGCGCGAGGAATACCAGATCGCCCGTCTGAGGCAGCTTGCCGAAGACGCACATCTGGATCCGGATTTCGCCGAGAAGTTCCTGAACTTCGTCATCAAGGAAGTCATCCGGCATCATGAGCAGATCGCAGCGGATCACGCCGAAAACGGCGCTGCTGCAAAGTAACAAGGCCGCTTCAACAAAAAGCGGTTCAGACACATCCAAGGAGTAAAGAAAATGGCACTGAAAATTCGTCTCGCACGCGGTGGTTCCAAGAAGCGCCCGTACTACCACATCGTTCTCGCTGACGCCCGTTCGCCGCGCGACGGCCGCTTCCTCGAGAACCTCGGTTCCTGGAACCCGATGCTCGCCAAGGACAACGATGCCCGCGTCAAGCTCGACGCCGAGCGCATCAGCCACTGGATCGCACAGGGCGCGCAGCCGACCGACCGCGTTCTGCGCTTCCTGAACGAAGCCGGCATTGCAAAGCGCGAAGCCAAGAACAACCCGGAAAAGGCAAAGCCCGGCAAGCGCGCTCAGGAGCGTGCAGCTGAAAAGGCTCAGAAGATCGCCGACGCTGCAGAAGCTGCTGCTTCCGCGGAATAATTCCGGGCTTCGGCCTTGATCGAACGGGCGGCATGGCGACATGCCGCCCGTTTTCGTTTCCATTCCCGTTCACTTCGGCTATGACGAACCAAACCTCCGGCTTCGACATTAGGGACGCCATGACAAAGCTAGAAAATCCGGTGCTGATGGCAACGATCGGTGGCGCGCAGGGGCTGCGCGGCGAAGTGCGCGCCAAGTCCTACAGCGCCGATCCGACCGCGCTCGGCGATTACGGCCACCTGCACAGCATGGACGGCCGCACCTTCGAGGTGCTTGAAATCCGCGAGATGAAGAATGTCGTCGTCGTCCGTTTCCGGGGGATCAACGACCGCAATGCAGCCGAGGCGCTGAATGGTCTGGAGCTCTATATCGACCGCGACAACCTGCCCGACGACGAGCTCGAGGAAGACGAGTTCTTCTATGCCGATCTCGAGGGGCTCGAGGCCGTCGACGACCAGGGCGTCAGCTATGGCACCGTCACCGGCATCTTCGATTTCGGCGCCGGCGACCTGCTCGAGCTCAAGGGCCCCGGCAAGCGGCCGGTGTTGATTCCATTCTCCGAAGCCTCGGTCTTGGAGATCGACCTCGAAGCCGGCAAGATCACCATCGATCCGCTGGCCTCAGGTCTCGTCGACAGCGACGATGACGGTACGTCGTTTACGCCTGACAATTCCGGCGGCGACAAGCCGAAGAAAAAGAAGTGAGCGACAAGATGGCCTTCCGGGCGACGGTCCTGACACTCTACCCGGAGATGTTTCCCGGCCATCTCGGCTATTCCCTTGCCGGCAAGGCGATGGAGCGTGGCCAGTGGGCGCTTGAGCCCGTGCAGATCCGCGACTTCGCCACCGACAAGCACCGCACCGTCGACGACACGCCGGCCGGCGGCGGCGCCGGCATGGTGCTGAAACCCGACGTGCTCGCCCGCGCCATCGACACGGTCTCCGAAAACGACACCCGCCCGCGCCTCCTGATGAGCCCGCGCGGCAAGCCGCTGACGCAGAATCGCGTGCGCGAACTGGCAGCCGGCGACGGCGTCATCATCGTCTGCGGCCGCTTCGAGGGCGTGGACCAGCGGGTCATCGACGCGCGCCAGCTGGAAGAAGTGTCGATCGGCGACTACGTGCTCTCGGGCGGCGAGCCCGCGGCACTCACCGTCCTCGACGCCATCGTCCGCATCCTCCCCGGCGTCATGGGCAACGACCTCTCCGGTCTGCACGAAAGCTTCGAGGGCGGTATGCTCGAACACCCGCACTATACGCGTCCGCAGGAGTGGGAGGGCCGCGAGATCCCCGCGGTGCTGACATCGGGCAATCACGGCGCGATCGAGAAGTGGCGGCGCGAGCAGGCGGTGACGCTGACCCGCGCGCGACGGCCGGATTTGCTGGACGAATAGGCTTCCTGCCGCCGACGAAATAGTCGAGCAGCAGCGACAACCCAGTGAAACGAAAAGGCTCACACCCTTCGATCTGAGCACGCCTCCAGGACTGCAACGGTCATGGACGCGCAGACGACGTCATCAATCGCGGTAAGCGGCCGTCCCTGGGATGACCTCGTAAGGCACCTTGAACACCTTGTCGTCGAACTGCACGCCGGTCTTCACGTTGAACACCATGACGGAGGTGTCCTTGCCCTGGTTGTCGGTGATCGTCCATTGGCGCAGGTCATAGGTCTTCGGGTCGAACATCATGGTGATGGTCGAATTGCCGAACACCGTGTTGTTGCCGAGCGCGATGGTCGTCAGGTCGGACTCTTCCTTGACGCTCTTCACCGAGCCGGCCGACAGATCGATCTTCTGTGCGAGAAGCAGGCTGAGCGGTGTCTTCGACAGCGGGTATAGATCCCAGGTCTTCAGCTTCATGTTGCCGATCGCCACGTTCTTGCCATCGGCGATCACGCGGATCGGCGACGGATCGTCGTAGTTGAAGCGCAGCTTGCCGGGGCGCTGGATGAAGAACTTGCCGCCGGTCTGCTCACCCTTGGGGCCGAACTGCACGAACTCGCCCTGCATCGTGGCGACCGAGGAGAAATGGTCGGCGATCGCCTGCGCAGTGCCGCTTGTGGACGCAGCCGCGGCCGCCTGGGCGAAGACGTTGAGCGGCAGCGCGGTGGACGCAGCCGCGACAGCAAGCGCGCCCAGCATGTGGCGCCGTGTCAGCGTGAGGCGGTCCAGGAATGTGTCGGAGTGGTTCATGAAAGTCTCCTTTATGCAGTCTGCATGCTGCCGAAACGCGGCGTCTTCATGGCGTCCTGGCGCGACCGGCCAAAGGTAACGTTTTCGCGCCGATCAGGTTTCCGTGAAGGACCAGTACATGCGAGATAAATCGCGCTGAAAATGCCGGAATCAAGGGCGCGAGCGCCCTCACCGGTCGAGAATATCGCCTTCGGTGGGAACCAGGATCTCGCGCTTGCCGGCATGGTTGGCCGGGCCGATGATGCCCTCCTGCTCCATCCGCTCGATGAGCGACGCCGCGCGGTTGTAGCCGATGCCGAGGCGGCGCTGGACGTAAGAGGTCGAGGCCTTTCCGTCGCGCAGGACGATGGCGACGGCCTGGTCATAAGGATCGTCACTATCGGCGAGATTGCCGGTGCCGGAGGGCCCGCCGCCGTAATCGCCATCCTCATCGTCATCGGCGGTGATGGCATCGAGATATTGCGGCGCGCCCTGCGTCTTCAGATAGGCGACGATGTCTTCCACCTCGCCATCAGCCACGAACGGGCCGTGGACACGCTGGATGCGGCCGCCGCCGGCCATGTAGAGCATGTCGCCCATGCCGAGAAGCTGTTCGGCGCCCTGCTCGCCCAGAATGGTGCGGCTGTCGATCTTGGACGTTACCTGGAAGGAAATGCGGGTCGGGAAGTTGGCCTTGATCGTACCGGTGATGACGTCGACCGACGGGCGCTGCGTGGCCATGATGACATGGATGCCGGCGGCGCGCGCCATCTGCGCCAGACGCTGCACGGCGCCTTCGATGTCCTTGCCGGCGACCATCATCAGGTCGGCCATTTCGTCGATGATGACGACGATATAGGGCAGCGGCTTCAGGTCGAACTCTTCCGTCTCGTACATCGCCTCGCCGGTCTCCCGGTCGAAGCCCGTCTGAACAGTACGCGAGATCGCCTCGCCCTTGGCGAGCGCCTGCTCGACACGACTGTTGAAGCCGTCGATGTTGCGCACACCGATCTTCGACATCTTCTTGTAGCGCTCTTCCATCTCCCGCACCGTCCACTTCAGCGCGACGACGGCCTTCTTCGGATCGGTGACGACGGGCGAGAGCAGATGCGGGATGCCGTCATAGACGGAGAGTTCGAGCATCTTCGGGTCGATCATGATCAGGCGGCACTGCTCCGGCGTCATCCGGTAGAGTAGCGACAGGATCATGGTGTTGATGGCGACCGATTTACCCGAGCCGGTGGTGCCGGCGACGAGCAGATGCGGCATCTTGGCGAGGTCGGCGATGACGGCTTCGCCGCCGATCGTCTTGCCGAGCGCCATGGCGAGCTTGGCCTTGGAGGTCTCGAAATCCCTGGAGGCGATCATCTCGCGCAGATACACGGTCTCGCGGATATTGTTCGGCAGTTCGATACCGATGGCGTTGCGGCCGGGCACGACGGCAACGCGGGCGGCGATCGCACTCATCGAGCGGGCAATGTCGTCGGCAAGGCCGATGACGCGCGACGACTTGATGCCGGGGGCCGGCTCCAGTTCGTAAAGCGTGACGACGGGGCCGGGACGGACATGGATGATCTCGCCCTTGACGCCGAAATCCTCAAGCACGCCCTCAAGCATGCGGGCGTTCTGTTCGAGCGCATCGGCCGACAGCGTCGAATCGCGCACGACGGCCTTGGGCTCCGCGAGCAGGTGCATGGACGGCAGCTGGAAGCCTTCGGGGCGGATGAAGGAGCCCTGCTGCTCGCGCTCGATACGGGCGCCGAGCTTGGGACGGGCGGCAGCCTGCTGCACGCGCGGCTCGGCGCGGCCGCCGGGCTGTTTGGCAGGCGCACCCATCATCCAGCCATTGTCGTCCTCGTCATCGGGCAGGATATCGGCCGGGCGCGGCGGCATGTCGCCGTCATAGCCCATATCGTCGTCGTCATCGTCGTTGAGCGAGATCGACGGCGCCGAGACCACCCGGCGCGGCGAACCGGCCCGGGGAGCGATCGACGGATCCATCGAGGGGTCCATGCGCTCGCCGCGGGCGGGCGCCTTGGCGCGCACCGGCTCGTTGAGCTTGCCGAACTCGTCATCGTTGAAATCGTAGGGCGCATCGTAGTCATCAAGCTTGCGCTTGCGCGGGCCCATGCCGAGCATGCGGCGCATGCGGGCCTGGCTCATGTACCAGGCATGCGTCAGCGCGCCGAAGGCAAGCCAGCCGCCCTCGTCGTCTTCCTCGTCCTCATCGCCGACCGAGCGCAGCTTGGAACGGCTGGCGGCATAGTTTTCTTCTTCCTCTTCGGCCTCTTCCTCTTCGGTGCGGCCGACGATGCCGGCGGCAAAGAGCATCATCCAGACGCAGGGGACCGCGAAGATGCAGCCGACGGCGGTGGCAAACGTGCCGGTCGGATAGGCGCCGACGAACAGCGCCGGAAAGCGCAGGATCATGTCGCCGATGACGCCGCCGATGCCGTTGGGGATCGGCCAGGTGAGCGGCGGCGGAAAGCAGCCGAGAACGGCGCAGGAGAGAACGGAGCCGAGGCCCCAGGCGGCAGCGCGCGCCGGAATGCGGGTGAAGCGGCGGCCGGAGATCAGCGCCAGCGCCCAGGCGACGACCGGCAGCAGCGCAACCACGCTCGCAAGGCCGAAGAATTGCATCAGGATGTCGGCGAAGGCGGCACCGCTATAACCGAGCACATTGGTGGGCTCGTTGCCGGTGGCGTAGGAATAGCTCGGATCGGCGACGTTCCAGGTTGCCAATGCCGCGACGGCCAGTGCCAGCGCAATGAAGATTGCAAACCCAAAAAGGGTCTGCGCCTGCCGGAAAATGAACCCCGAAAGGGAGAAACGGTCCGGCCGGCCATCCATTGCTGGCGATGTGCTTCTTGCCATGTGTTGTACCCGTCCAATGCCTGATGCGTGCGAATCGCCAATGCGCTTCGCGCCCAATGCGTCCGCTCCACCTAACCAAAGGACGGTTAAAGGGATGTTAACCATGCGGGGTCTGGCTGGTGCCCCGGAAAATAAAAACGGAAAATAAAAAGGCCCGAACCTTCGAGAGGTCCGGGCCAAAAGCGGCTCAAGTGTTGATTGAGCCGCGACGGGCTATTCAGCGGCGCCTGTTTTCAGGCGCCGCAAGCCTTGATTAGGAGTGGTAAGCGGCTTCGCCGTGCGTTGCGAGGTCGAGGCCTTCGCGCTCGGCTTCGACAGGAACGCGCAGGCCGACGATGACGTCGACGACCTTGTAGAGAATCGCCGAGCCGACGCCGCACCATACGATGGTGGTAGCGATCGCGGTGATCTGCGTGACGACCTGGCTGCCCATGGTGACGCCTTCGGCATAGCCGACGCCGCCGAGCGATGCGCTGGCGAAGATGCCGGTTGCGATCGCGCCGAACATGCCGCCGATGCCGTGAACGCCGAAGACGTCAGCGGTATCGTCGTAGCCGAACTTGTTCTTCACCACGGAGACGAAGAAGTAGCACAGCGGCGAAACGATCAGACCCATGATGATCGCGCCCATCGGGCCGACGATGCCGGCAGCCGGCGTGATGGCGACCAGACCGGCAACCATACCGGAAGCGCCGCCGAGCATGGAGGCCTTGCCGCGGGTGAGCGTTTCAACGACAGCCCACGAAACGACGGCAGCAGCCGTGGCAACGAAGGTGTTGACGGTAGCGAGCATCGCGCCGCCCGAAGCTTCCAGGTTGGAGCCGGCGTTGAAGCCGAACCAGCCGAACCAGAGCATCGAGGCACCGACCATGGTCAGCGTCATCGAGTGCGGAGCCATCATGTCCTTGCCGAAGCCGGTACGCTTGCCGACCATGATCGCGCCGATCAGACCGGCAACGCCGGCGTTGATGTGAACGACGGTACCGCCGGCGAAGTCGAGCGCGCCCATCTTGAAGAGCATGCCGTTCGCGTCCCAGACCATGTGAGCGATCGGGAAGTAGACGAAGGTGGCCCACAGTGCGCAGAAGAGCACTACAGCCGAGAACTTGATGCGCTCGGCGAAGGCGCCGACGATGAGCGCAGGCGTGATCGCTGCGAAGGTCATCTGGAACATCGCGAAGATGAACTCAGGAATGACGACGCCCTGCGAGAAGGTCGCAGCGGTCGAATCCTTGGTGACGCCGGCGAGGAACATCTTCGCCGTGCCGCCCCAATAGGCGCTCTCGGAGCCGCCGAAGGCGAAGGAGTAACCGTAGATGACCCAGATGAGCATCATGACGGCGGCAACCATCGTGCACTGCATCAGCACCGACAGCATGTTCTTGGCGCGAACGAGACCACCATAGAACAGTGCCAGACCCGGCAGGATCATGAACAGCACGAGAAGCGTGGAGATGAACATGAAGGCGGTGTCGCCCTTGTCCGGAACCGGAGCGGCAGCAGCGGCCGGAGCGGCCGTCGTGGCGGCATCCTGCGCGAAGGCGACGACCGGCGCGAGAAGCGCCGCGGACGCAGTGGCAAGGCGCGCCAGAGTGGGAGAAAACTTCGAAATTGACATAGAGAAAAGCTCCTTGGCTCTACCGTTACTTACAGCGCTTCTGCGTCGGTTTCGCCGGTACGGATGCGCACGGCATGGTCGATCGAGTAAACGAAGATCTTGCCGTCACCGATCTGGCCGGTCTTGGCCGACGAGGCGATGGCTTCGACAGCCTTGTCGACGATCTCGCTTGCGACGGCGATCTCGATCTTGAGCTTCGGCAGGAAGCTGACCGCGTATTCGGTGCCGCGATAGATTTCGGTATGTCCCTTCTGGCGCCCGTAACCCTTCACTTCGGTCACGGTCAGGCCCTGAATGCCGATCGCGGTGAGGGCTTCACGCACCTCATCCAGCTTGAACGGCTTGATAATGGCCATCACAATTTTCATCTGGTTTCCCATCCTTCGTTACCCTCGGCACGGAGCCGACTCTCCTTGCCACTGCCGTTTGCGACCAGCGACCAGCCTTATACATTCAAGGGCCGTGCCAGATTCGAAACGATTTGTTAAGGTATTGAAAAATAAGGAGTATATTTACAAGCGCCAATAAACAGGCAAATGATTGCCTAATAATCGCTCAAAAAATACACAAACGAAGAAATTTGCATCCGAATTAGTCATTTGCCCTATTACGAATCAAGCCCTCCTGCGCCACCGACGCAATCAGGACACCATCTCGCGTATAGAGGCTACCGCGCGTCAAACCTCGCGCGCCGGATGCGGATGGGCTGTCCTGTGTATAAAGGAGCCAGTCGTCGAGCTTGACCGGGCGATGGAACCACATGGAGTGATCGAGACTGGCGACCTGAATCGTCTGGTCGAAGATCGAGGTGCCGTGCGGATAGAGCGACGTGTCGAGCAGCGTCATGTCGGAGATATAGGCCAGCAATGCCGCCTGGCAGTGCCAGTCGTCCGGAACGGCTCCGTTGGCGCGAACCCAGATATGCTGGAGCGGATCGAGTTTCTTGTCGGAGAAGTAGTGCGTGAGCGAGACGGGCCGGACCTCGATCGGCCGCTCGCGCCCCCAATATCTGCGGATCGCTTCGGGTGCGTGCGCAAGATAGCGCTTCGCCATCTCGTTCTCGTCGATCAGCGTCTCGGGCATCGGCACGTCGGGCATGGCGGCCTGATGCTCGAAGCCGGGCTCGACGATCTGGAATGACGCCGAGAGCGCGAAGATCGCCTTGCCATGCTGGATGGCGGTGGCGCGACGGGTGTTGAAGCTCGATCCGTCACGGATGCGCTCGACCTGGTAGATGATAGGAACGGCCGGGTCTCCGGGCCGCATGAAATAGGCATGCAGCGAATGCACCATCCTCTCGGCTTCGACGGTGCGCTGCACCGCCATCAGCGCCTGCGCGATCACCTGCCCGCCGAACACTCGCTGCCAGCCGACCTGCGGGCTGGTACCGCGAAAGATATCGACCTCGATCGGCTCGAGATCGAGCGTCGCAAGCAGAGTTTCCATCGCGGTCGGCTTTTCGGTGTGGCGCGTCATTTTGTATGGCTCCAGCAGGTAGGAAGTGCGGTGATGATGATCTATATAGATCAATAGGATATTCTAAAAGAACGGGACGGGCGTTATGCGTGACATGCTTGTGGTTGGCGGGGGTTATGTCGGGCTCTCCATGGCTGTCGCGGTCAAGCAGGCGGCACCGCATCTTGATGTCGCGGTGGTCGAGGCAGCCCCCGCAGACGTCTGGCGCAAGGACCCACGCGCGTCCGCCATCATCGCCGCCGCCACCAAGATGCTCGACGTTTTCGGCATCTGGAACGAGATCGAGCCGACGGCACAGCCGATCACCAAGATGATCGTCACCGATTCCAAGACCTCCGATCCGGTCCGTCCTGTTTTCCTCACCTTCGACGGCGAGGTCGAGGACGGCAAGCCCTTCGCCCACATGATCCCGAATGTCGCGATGGTCGGCGCTCTGCGCGGCGCCTGCGAACGCCTCGGCATCGAGATCACCCACGGCCTTGGCGCCACCGGCCTGAAGACGCTGGACACCCACGCCGAAATCACGCTGTCGGATGGCAGCACGATCGAGACCAAACTCGTGGTCGCCTGCGATGGTGTGCGCTCGCACCTGCGCGATCTCGCGGGCATCAAGACGGTTCATTGGGAATACGGCCAGTCCGGCATCGTAACCACGGTTGAGCACGAGCGTCCGCATAATGGCTGCGCCGAGGAGCACTTCCTGCCCTCAGGCCCATTCGCCATCCTGCCGCTGAAGGACAACCGCTCCTCGCTGGTCTGGACGGAAACCACGGCGGATGCCAACCGGCTGGTTCGCTCCGACGACCTGATTTTCGAGGAAGAACTGGAGCGCCGCTTCGGCCACAAGCTCGGCGCGCTGAAGGTGGTGGGCGACAAGCGCGCCTTCCCGCTTGGCCTGACGCTGGCGCGCGCCTTCGTCGCCCCGCGCCTGGCGCTCGCCGGTGACGCCGCCCACGGCATCCACCCGATCTCCGGCCAGGGCCTCAATCTCGGCTTCAAGGATGTGGCGGCGCTCGCCGAAACCATCGTCGAAGCCGATCGCCTCGGCCTCGACATCGGCTCGATCAATATTCTAGAGCGCTACCAGGCCTGGCGCCGTTTCGACACCTTCCGCATGGGCGTGACCACCGATGTGCTGAACCGCCTGTTTTCCAACGACCTAGCGCCGATCCGCATCGCCCGCGACTTCGGCCTCGGCCTCGTCGACCGCCTGCCGGGCCTGAAATCCTACTTCATCGGCCAGGCCGCCGGCACGACGGCAGCGGGCAACCCGCGCTTGCTTGCGGGCGAGGCGATTTAGGGGCTTGATCTATTCCTCGATCTCGCGCGCTTCCGACACCAGCATGATTGGAATGCCGTCGCGGATCGGGTAGGCGAGCTTTGCCTTTTCGGAGACGAGCTCGTTGTGCTCGCGATCATAGGTGAGCCGCCCCTTGGTCAGTGGGCAGACCATCAGTTCCAGAAGCTTGGGATCGACGCGGCTCAGTTTTTCGTCCATGCGACCGCTTCTACTGCAAAATCGTGTCCGAGTCACCGAAGACCCGGGCAAGGACGATTTCGGTGATGGCGATCAGCGTTTCCGCCCGCGTCTTCAGATCCGGCGCCTCGAGAAGCGCCTGCTTTTCCGCCGGGCCGAAGGGCGACATCATCGCCAGCGAATTGACCAGCGTCATGTTGCTGGCGCGCTCCACACTCTCCCAGTCCGCCTCCAGCTTGTTGGCCTCGAGATAGGCCTTGAAGGCGGCGAGAAGGGCCGCGCGGTCGACCGCATCCTCTTCGTTGCGTGCCGAGAGATCGGAAATGAACGGCGCGATGCGGAAGGTGCGGTAGGGCTGGTGCGTGTCCTTCTCATCAAGCAGACGGAAGCGGCAGACGCCGGTGAGCGAGACGATGTAGCGACCGTCGCCGGTCTCCGCGAACGAGGTGATGCGCCCGACGCAGCCGACGGCGCTGAGATTGCCTTCGCTATTCTTGTCGTCGCTTTCGCCAAGCGCCGGCTGCACCATGCCGATCAGCCGGTTTCCTGATATCGCCGCGTCGAACATGGCGAGATAGCGGGGTTCGAAAATGTTGAGAGGGAGCTGGCCGGTGGGAAGCAGCAGTGCACCGGTCAAGGGGAAGACGGCGATCGTGTCAGGCACATCGCCGCTCTTCAGATATCGTGCATTCCCCACTTGCATCGGCACTCGTCCCGCATAATCGGCGGACCTAAACCACACGTCCGCATCCAAAGGAATGTGGGGTACGCCATCGAAAACGCAAGGGTCGATGGCGGCAAACCGAATGGCGAAATGTCGCTGATGCTTAAGAGAACAGCATCGCCGAAAGCTTGCGCCGTCCCGAAACGCTGGCCGGATCCTTGAAGCCCCAGACCTCGAAGAACTGCAACAGCTGGCGGCGCGCGCCGTCGTCGTCGAAGGTCCGGTCCTTGCGCATGATGTAGAGGAGGTGATCGGCCGCTTCCTCGCGTGCGCCCTCGACATTGCGGATCTTGGCGAGCTTCATGCGCGCCTCGTGATCGTCGGGGTTGGCGGCAAGCGCCTGCTCCAGAGCCACGGGGTCGCCGAGCTTGCGGGCTTCCTCGATCTGCTCAAGCTTCTTCACCACCGCCTGGATCGCCGGATCGGCGGCCATCTCGTCGGGGAGTTCGTTCAACGCCTCGCGCGCCCGCTCATGCTGGTTGGCTGAAATCATGCACTGCGCCATGCCGGCGAGCGCCTTGGCATTATCGGGGTCGGCCTGCATGACGGCGCCGTAGAGCTGTGCGGCGCCATTGATGTCGCCGCTGGCAAGCAAACCATCGGCCTCGACAAGCACCGCCTCGATCTCGGCCGCCTGATCGGCACCCGCCGGACCGGCGACGCGATCGATAAACTCACGGATCTGGCTTTCGGGCACCGCACCCATGAAGCCATCGGCCGGACGGCCGCCGACGAAGGCGATGACGGCGGGGATCGACTGGATGCCGAGCTGGCCGGCGATCGACGGATGGTCGTCGATGTTCATCTTCACGAGCTTGACGCGGCCCTGCGCCTCGTTGACCACCTTTTCGATGACGGGTGTCAGCTGCTTGCACGGGCCGCACCAGGGCGCCCAGAAATCGACGAGAACAGGCTGGTTGCGCGACTCCTCGATGACGTCCTTGCTGAAGGTCGCCGTCGTCGTATCCTTGATATAGCCGCCGGCGGACGCCATTGGCGCTGGCGCCGCTGCCTGGGCCGGTGCTGCAGGCGCGCCGCCATAGCTCGCCGTTGCCGACATCTGGCCGAAGGAATTGCTGTAGGGATTGTCGTTGCCGCTCATGAGTATCTCCCGCCGCGCCGGTCAGCCGGCTTTTCTAGCGTTAAAATCGTATGTCAGGACGTCACTTTCAAGACAAGCGGCGTGTGACCGGTCGCTTCCATGAAGCGAACGAGGTCCGCACTTGCAATCGACGTGGTCGCGTCGTTGGACAGCGGATGGCAATTGATAATCTCGTCCTTCATGAGATCGGCATCAAGAACGAATGTGACCTTGTAATCCGAATCATTGATCGCGCCGAAGGCCGTGACCGAGCCCGGAATGACGCCCAGATACTCCATCAGCTTCTCCGGCTTGCCGAACGACACCTTGCTCGCGGCGCCAATCAGCGTGTGCACCGTCTTCAGGTCGACCGAGGCATTCTCCTCGACGGTAAGCAGGAAGAACTGGTCCTTCTTGTCCTTCACGAACAGGTTCTTGGTGTGACCGCCGGGAATCTCGTCGCGCAGCGCTACCGATTCGGCCACCGTGAACACCGGCGCATGCGTCTTGGTGCTGTGCTTGATGCCGAGCCCGTCGAGAAAGGCGTAGAGTTCGGTTGCGGTCTTCGGCGTCTTCTCGGTCATGGCTCGTTCCAGCACTCGCATTGGGATAAGGCGCCCCCTGATTACGTCTCCCTCCCCTTTTTTGCAACGTGCCTATTCGCCGCTTTTCCCTGCATTTGCGGCATTTTAGCTGGGGCCGGAAAAGCTTTTCAAATTTTTCTTCGCCTTTCCGTCATTTCCCTGTTGCATTTGAAAATCGTTTGGGCGATATAGCGCCCGTCGCCGCAAGGTGGCGCCCACGGTCCTCCAAACTACCACAGGCCGTCGGGATTATGAGCGGGTGTAGCTCAGTGGTAGAGCACAACCTTGCCAAGGTTGGGGTCGAGGGTTCGAACCCCTTCGCCCGCTCCAAATATTCCCAACCAGTTGATATATTGTAATTATACGATCGCCGATTGGCCGCATCGATCGGCGCGACCTTAGACTCGACGCACGAAGCCGCACGCGCGACCGTCATCCTCGGGCTCGTCCCGAGGATCTGAGCACGGTCCCTCTTGCTCAACTTGAATGGACACTTGGCGCCCTGCTTTCGACAGTTGGGTGACACTCGACGGCGAACACCGCCCCGTCGCGAATATCAGCACCGTTGAATTCGCGGAAACGTGCTTAGACCCTCGGCACAAGGCCGAGGGTGACGGTCGAGAGGGCAGACGCCTCCCGTCTCAAGACAGGAAACCAATCTCCTCTCCGTCCCGCGATGCGCCAAGGGTGCAACAACCCAACCCCACCCCTCAAAAAACATTGATTTGCGCATCACCCCTGCCCATGTTGAAGCAAGGGGCAGGATAACCGATTGGGCGGGAGAAGATGCTGCAACGGACCGAGGAAACAGATGCCGCGCTGGTCGACAGGCTGCAGCAGGCGGCGTTCAATTACTTCCTGAAACATTCCAACCCCGATAACGGGCTTGTCGCCGATACATCGGTCGCAAACGTGCCCTGCAGCATCGCGGCCGTCGGCTTCGCGCTGTCGTCCTACACCGTCGCCGTCGAGCGCGGCTGGATGACGCGAGCGGACGCGATAGCCCGCACCACGACGACGCTCTGCTTCTTCGCCAACGGCCACCAGGGCCGCGAGCGGCACGCGATCGGCTACAGGGGCTTCTTCTACCACTTTCTGCACATGGACACCGGCCACCGCGCCTGGAACAGCGAGCTCTCGACCATCGACACGACACTGCTCGTCGCCGGCGTGCTGACGGCAGCCGCCTATTTTGATGGCGAAGACGAAGCGGAGACCGAGATCCGCCGGCTCTCGACGCTGATCTACGAGCGCATCGACTGGCACTGGGCGCTGAACAAGGGCGAGACCATCTGCATGGGCTGGAAGCCCTCAAGCGGCTTCCTGCGCTGGCGCTGGCAGGGCTATGACGAGGCGGTGCTGCTCTACACGTTGGCGCTCGCCTCGCCCACGCACCCGATCCCGCAATCGAGCTACGACGCCTTCACCTCGAGCTACTCGTGGATGCTCTTCGGCGAAAAGTGCTATCTTTATGCCGGCCCCTTCTTCATCCACCTCTTCTCGCATGCCTGGATCGATTTTCGCGGCATCCGCGACAGACCGATGGCGGCGCGCGACAGCGATTATTTCCGCAACACCCAGATCTGCATCGAGGTGCAGCGCGATTACGCCGAGCGCAACCCCGGCCATTTCATCGGCTATTCCAGGGATGTCTGGGGCCTGTCGGCCTCCGACGGTCCACCACCATCGCGCAGCCGCCATGGCGACCGGCGCCCGAGCGTGCTGGGCTATGCCGCCCGTGGCGCGCCGCTCGGCCCCGATGATGGCACGCTTGCGCCATGGTGCGCGCTTGCCGCCCTGCCCTATGACCGCGAGGCAGCGATCTCAGGCACGCGGGCGCTGCTTCAGGCCTATCCCGACCTCTGCTACGAGGGCCGCTTCCCCGGCGGCTTCAACCCATCCGTCAAGACGGCGGGACCGGAGGGGTGGGTGGACGATCGCTGTGTCGGCATCGACCAGGGGCTGCTTGTCATGTCGATCGAAAACGATCGCTCCGATTTCATCTGGAGCCTGATGCGCAAGTCCGACGTCATCCGCACCGGCCTGGAACGCGCAGGCTTTACCGGCGGCTGGCTGGAAGATGAAGCGGAGGACGCCGAGCGCAAGATCGCCTGACAGCATTTAGCGGATGGGCAAGCGCGAGAGCCGCCGGCCAGTGCAGAGGTTACCCCTCAGCGCACGAAAACATGCGCCTTGCCGGCGATCTCCAGTCGCACCCGGTCGCCGCGCGAGGGCAGCGCCACGCTGGAGGTTTTGATCAGGATCGGCGGCAATGCCACGCCGTCGAGCGAGACGGCAACCGTACAGGTCGCGCCGCCGAAATCCACCTCGACCACGCGTCCGCCATAGGGCTGCTCGCTGCTGTCGGTGACGACGCGGATCTGTTCGGGCCGGAGCATGATCTCGACCTTGCCCTGATGCTGGCTGTCGACCGCCACATGACCGAGCGCGCAATCGGCATGTCCGTTGCGGATGATCGCCGGCAGCATCACCGCGTCGCCGAGAAAGAGCGCCGTCTCGCGGTCGCGCGGCGCAAGATAAAGCGATTGCGGCGATCCGGCCTGCACAAGCTTGCCGTCGCGCAGAACGGCCACCTGATCGGCGTAGGACAGCGCCTCGGCCTGGTCGTGGGTGACGAGAATGCTGGTGATGCCTGCAGCCTGCAGCACGCGGGCCACCGCCTTGCGCATGTTTTCGCGCAGGCCCGTGTCGAGCGCCGAGAAGGGCTCGTCGAGCAGCATCAGCCGCGGTTCGCGGCCGAGCGCGCGCGCCAGCGCCACGCGCTGCTGCTGGCCGCCGGAAAGCTGGTGCGGGCGGCGTGTAAGCATGCCGCGATCAAGCTCGACCATATCGAGCAGGTCGAGCACCCGCTTGTCGCGGTCGGTCGCGCCGCGGGCAATGCCGAAGCCGATATTACCGGCGACGTCGAGATGCGGAAACAGCGCGCCTTCCTGCGAGACGATACCGATGCCGCGCTTGTGCGCGGGCACCGCCGCCGGCCCATCGGCCAGCAATTCTCCATTGAGCGTGACACGGCCCTGATCGGGCTGCTCGAAGCCGGCGATGATGCGCAAGAGCGTCGTCTTGCCGGAGCCGGACGGGCCGACCACGGCGGTACGGCTGCCCGCCGTCACCTCCAGCGAGATGTTGTCGAGCGCCTGCACCTGACCATAACGCTTGCTGGCACCTTCGATCGTAAGCAGCGTCATTGTCCGGCAGTCCGTTTCGATTGAGCATGGAGAAGAAGGGTCAGCGGCAGCGACAGCACGACCATCATGAAGGCGTAGGGCGCAGCGGCGACATAATCGATCTCGCTGGTCAGCGACCAGAATTTCGTGGCCAGCGTCTCGACACCGTTGGGCGAGAGCATCAGCGTCGCCGTCAGCTCGTTGGTGATCCCGAGCGCCACCAGCGCGATGCTGGCCGCCGCACCAGGGGCTGCAAGCCGCATGGTGATCTGCCGCACCGCTTGCGCCGGCGTGCGCCCCAGCGCCATCGCGGCGCGCTCCAGTTCCACCGGCGCCTGCGCGATGCTGGCGCGAAGGCCGACCATGGCGCGCGGCAAAAAGAGCAGGATATAGGCGAGCAGCAGCGTCGCAAATGTCTGGTAGAGCGGCAGCACGAGGCGCACGGTGATCGTCACCAGCGCCAGCGCCACGACCACACCCGGCAGCGAGCCGACATAATAGTGGCAGGCTTCGAGCACGCGCTGCACGCGTCCCGGCGCGCGCACCGAGAGCCACGCCATGGGGGCGGCGGCGATCGTCGCGAGGATTCCGCCGGCAAACGCCAGCACGATCGACTGCACGAAGGCATTGCCGACCTCGACGCGCCAGATACCGGCGCCGCCGAGATAAAGCCAGCGCACCAGCGTGACGAAGGGAACGCCGAGCGTCAGCGCCGCGACGATGACGGGCAGGAGCACCGCCGGCACCGCGTACCAGCCGAGGCGGCGGCGGTCGGCCGGGCGCGCCGAGCCGGAGCCGACGCGGGCATAGCGCTCGTTGCCGCGCACCAGCACCTCGATCGCGAGCAGAAGCAGGCAGCAGGCGACCAGCACGCCACCGAGCATATTGGCGGCCGGGCTGTTGTAGGCCGACTGGAACTGGTCGACGATCGCGGTCGCAAACGTGTCGAAGCGGATCATCACGAAGAGCCCGTATTCCGACAGCAGATGCAGCGCGATCAAAAGCGAGCCGCCGCAGATGGCAAGCCGAAGCTGCGGCAGGATGGTGCGGAAGAACACCGCCCAGGGCCCAAGCCCGAGCGAGGCGGCCGCATCCTCGATCGCCGGATCGAGCCGGCGAAGGGCTGCAGCGACGGGCAGATAGAGGAACGGGTAATAGGCGAGCACCGAAACGAAGACGCCGCTCTGCAGCCCGCGCATGCCAGGCACCAGGCTGACCCAGGCGTAGGAGTGCACGAAGGCAGGTACGGCAAGCGGCGCCACGGCGAGCCACGCCCAGAGGCGTGCGAAGGGGACATCGGTGCGCTCGGTGATCCAGGCAAGCGTTACCGCCAGCACGATCGACAGCGGCACGGTGATGACTTCGAGAAATACGGTATTGACGAGCAGCTCGCCGACACGCGGTCGAAACACCAGCTGCTTCACCGTTTCCCAGCCGACATCGACAGTGATCCAGGCGATGAAACCGAGGGGAACGAGGCTGAAGAAGGCGACGATGGCGGCGAAGGCGACAACCGGCATATACGGCATGCGCCGACGCGGCGGCGCCAGCTCCAGTGCCGGCCGGGCTGCCGGCGCGTTCTGGCCGGAGTTGAGAAATCTGTTGTCCTGCAGCAAGACCGCCGCCTTTGACACGCTGAAAAAGGAAGGCAACCGCCGTTGGAAAGCGGTTGCCCTTTATCGTCCTGCCCTAAGGTTTTCTTGAGCCAAAAGCAATAGTTTTCGCCCGAAGCACCCGCGACCGATTGGCAGCCGCCTAGCTAGATCAGGCCAGCGGCAGTGATCATCTCGACCACCTTCTTGCTGTTGAGCTGCGAGGCATCGACAACGGGCGCCTGCAGGTCGGCCATCGGCACCAGCTTGTCGTTGGAGGCTGCACCCTTGCCGACGGCATATTCATAGGATGTGCCGGTCTTCAGGATCCCCTGGCCGGCCTTGCCGGTGATGAACTTCAGGAAGGCCTGCGCCTCTTTCTGGTGCTGGCTCGACTTCAGGATACCGCCGCCCGATAGGCTGACGAAGGCGCCCGGATCCTGGTTCTTGAAGTAGTGCAGCGCGACGTTGCTGCTGTTTTCGCCGGTCGCCGCCTGATCGCCGAACCAGTAGTAGTGATAGATCAACGCTCCCTCGACCTCGCCCGCGTTGACGGCCTTCATGGCAACCGTGTTGCTCTTGTAGGAGGTGGCGTTTTCCTTCAGGCCTTTCAGCCAGGCCGCCGTCGCCTCTTCGCCCTTCAGCTGCAAGAGCGCGCTGACGATCGCCTGGAAATCGGCGTTGACGGGGGATGCACCCCAACGGCCCTTCCAGGCCGGATCGGCGAGATCCATCATCGACTTCGGCAGCTTGTCCTCGGCGAGCTTGGTCTTGTCATAGGCAAACACGGTCGAGCGCGCGGCGATGCCGACCCACATGCCGTCCTTCGGGCGAAACTCTTCCGGCAGCTGGTCGAGCGTTGCCTTGTCGATCGGCGCAAACAGCCCGGCGGCATCGACCAAAGTCATCGCCGGTGAATTCTCGGTGAGGAATACGTCGGCGGGCGACGCCTCGTCTTCCTGGATGATCTGGTTGGCGAACTGCATGTCGCCACCCTGGCGCATCGTCACCTTGATGCCGGTTTCCTTGGTGAAGGCATCCACCCATTCCTGGCCGAGGCTCTGGTGCTGGGCGTTGTAGACGACGATCCCTTCGGACTCATCTTCCTGCGCCTTGGCGCCAGAAGCGAGCGATGTCGCGGCAAGAAGCATGGCGCCGAACGCGGCGGCCTGCGAGAGGCGATTAAGGGAGACGGTCATGATGCCCTCCATGGCATTTCATCTGCGATATCCATGATATTGCAGCGGTATATTTTCCTTGGCACTCGATTTCAAGTTTAGGCGACCTGAAGGCCATCACAAAGGCTTGAAATAATTGGTATATTTTAGAACGGTTCTAGAGCGACCGGATAAGCGCGATCAAATCGTCATCGACCTCGATACCGTTTTCGATCGCCGCGCGCCGGGCGTTCTGGCCGCGGCGGCCGGGTAGCCGGACATCGGGATCGGATGTGATCTCCTCGGCGAGCCGGCCCATGCGCGCGGCAGCAATCGCGCCGCCGGTGGCATCCGGATTGATGACGATGAGCATGTGGCCGAGCGCCGGCGCGTCGCCCTGATCGTCGAACAGCGATGAGGCCTCGAAGGAGAAGTTGGCGCCGGTGAGCGCGCCGGCCATGATCTCGACCATCATCGCCAGCGCCGCGCCCTTGGCCTCGCCCGATGGGATCATGGTGCCGGCCAAGGCCTCGACGGCGTCGGTGGTCGGCTGTCCATCGCGGTCGAAGGCCCAGTTGTCGGGGATCGGCACGCCCTTCTGCTTGGCCGCCATCACCTTGCCGCGCGCAACCCGCGACAGAGCCATATCGATGACAACGGGATCGGCATCCGGCACCGGTGCGGCAAAGGCGATCGGATTGGTGCCGAACACAGGCTTGCGGCCGCCCCAGGCCGCCATCGAGGCCGGCGCATTGGCGACCATCAGCGCCACCAGCCCCATCTCGGCAAAGCGCTCGACCGTCAGCGCCAGCACGCCGGCGTGATGCGAGCGGCGGAAGGCGACGGCAACGATGCCCTGCTCGCGCGCGATATCGGGAACGGCGGACAGCGCGAGATCGATAGCCGGATAAGCGTATCCGTGATTGGCGTCGATCTGCACGACGGCGGGAAGCGGACGTGCGAGGGATGGCGTCGCGAACCCATCGACCTTGCCGGCCTTCGCCTGCTTCGAATAGGCCTCGACGCGCCTCAGCCCATGGCCACCCTGCCCGGCGGCTTCCGCCGCCACGAGCGCGCGGGCGACAGAACGGGCATTCGCCTCGCTCACCCGGTTTCTGGTCAATGCCTCGAAAACCAGGATCTCGGCGGCGGCGAGTGTCAGATGCATGAAGGACCTGCGAAATGAAAAAAGGCGATAACGCGGTTACGTTATCGCCCTTCCTGCAATGCAGCAATTGATCGCGACGCTTATTCGACGTCGAACTTCACGCCCTGCGCCAGAGGCAGCGTCTTGCCGTAGTTGATCGTGTTGGTGGTGCGGCGCATGTAGGCGCGCCATGCGTCGGAGCCGGACTCGCGGCCGCCGCCGGTTTCCTTCTCGCCGCCGAACGCGCCGCCGATCTCCGCACCCGAGGGGCCGAGGTTGACGTTGGCGATGCCGCAATCCGACCCGCGCGCCGAGACGAAGGTTTCGGCTTCGCGCATGTCATTGGTGAAGATCGACGACGACAGGCCCTGCGGCACGGCATTGTGGTCTTCCAGAACCGCGTCGAAATCGCTGTACTTCATGACGTAGAGGATCGGCGCGAAGGTTTCGTTCTCGACCGGACCCGTCTGCGCCGGCATCTCGACCAGCGCCGGGCGCACGTAGAAGGCGTCGGAGGCACCGTTTTCGACACGCTCGCCACCGGTAACCTTGCCGCCCGCTGCCTTCGCCTGCTCCAGCGCCGACTGCATGTTGCTGTAGGCCTGTTTGTCGATCAGCGGACCGACGAGAGTGCCATTCTCCAGCGGATTGCCGATGCTGACAGAGCCATAGGCCTTCTGCAGGCGCGGAACCAGCGCGTCGTAGACGCTCTCATGCACGAACAGACGGCGCAGCGTGGTGCAGCGCTGGCCGGCGGTGCCCATGGCCGAGAAGGCGACGCCGCGCAGTGTCAGGTCGAGATCGGCCGTCGGGCAGATGATCGCGGCGTTGTTGCCGCCGAGCTCGAGGATGGCGCGGGCAAAGCGCTGCGACAGGCGCGGACCGACGGCGCGGCCCATGGCCGTGGAGCCGGTGGCCGAAACCAGCGGCACCTTCGGATGATCGACCAGCGCCTCGCCGACATCGCGGCCGCCGATCAGCAGCGTCGAGAGATTGGCCGGCGCGGTGCCGCCTTCGGCGACGAAGCGCTTCAGCGCCTTTTCGAACAGTGCCTGCGTGGCAAGTGCGGTCAGCGGCGTCTTTTCGGACGGCTTCCAGACGGTGGAATTACCGCAGACCAGCGCCAGCGCCGCATTCCACGACCAGACGGCGACGGGGAAGTTGAAGGCCGAGATGATGCCGACGACACCGAGGGGATGCCAGCTTTCCATCATCCGGTGTTCGGAACGTTCGGTGGCGATCGTCAGGCCGTAGAGCTGGCGCGACAGGCCGACGGCGAAATCGCAGATGTCGATCATTTCCTGTACTTCACCGAGGCCTTCCGACGTGATCTTGCCGACCTCGATCGACACCAGCCGGCCGAGCTCGGCCTTGGCCGCGCGCAGCTCCTCGCCGAGCAGCCGCACAAGCTCGCCGCGCTTAGGCGCCGGAACGGCGCGCCATTCGAGAAACGCCTTGTGGGCATTATCGATCGCGGTCTTGGCGTCGGCGACCGACACTTCCTTCAGCGCGCCGATTTCCTTGCCTGTCACAGGCGACGTCACCCGCAGCGTGCCGCCGGTGAAGCGGTCGGCGCTGACGCCGAGCTTGGCAAGCAGGGTCTTGGTTTCGGTGGCGAGATCGAGCGTTTCGATGGTCATTGTCGTGGTTCCAACCTTATTGTTCTTAGAAGCGGGCATCGGCGAAGTGGGCGACCTGGGCGCCGGCTTCGTACCATAATTCCTTGGCGGCGCGGAAGCGCGGCTCGGCGGCATCAGTCAGCGGCAGCGGCAACTCGGCCTCGCTCATCTCGCCCAGAATATGGCGGGCAAGCGTGCGGCCGAACACCGTTCCCGGCGCGATCCCCCGGCCATTATAGCCGGAAAAGCCGACGACATTGTCGGCGAACTTGTGAAAGCGCGGCAGCGCATTGTCGGTCATGCCGATCTTGCCGTACCACTCGCATTCGAACTCGACATCGCCAAGCTGCGGGAAGAGCTTCTTCAGCGCGCGCCGTGCCCAGCCCTTGTGGACGGAAAGCCCGGTATTGCGCAACGCGCCCACACTGCCGAACACCAGCCGGCCGGCCTGGTCCATGCGGTAGGAGGAGAGAATTTCCTTGGTATCCCAGACACCCTCGCGGCCAGCCAAGATCGACTTGCGCAGATTGTCTCCGAGCGGCCGGGTCGCCAAGTTGAAATAGGGCAGATGCACCTGCTCGTTGCGCACCTGCTCCCAGGGGCCGGTGCTGTAGGCGTCCGTTGCCACGATGATCCAGTCGGCGGTCACGGAGCCCTTCGCGGTTCTAACCGTCCAGCGCTTGCCGTTTTTCTCGGTGGCGATGACGGGGCTCGATGTATGCAGTGCAACGCCGGCCTTGACGGCGGCATGCGCGAGGCCGCGCGCATAGGCGAGCGGCTGCAGCGTGCCGGCGCGCATGTCGAGCAGTGATCCGGTATACGCGCTGCTGCCGACGCGGCGCGCCGTCTCGGCGGCGTCGAGCAATTTGACATCGGCGCCGCGCGCCGCCCACTGGCTGGCACGATCGGTGATTTCCTTGAGGCCATCGGCGCCGACGGCGACATGCAGCGTGCCGTTGCGTTCGAGCTCGCAGGCGATCTTGTGCTTGTCGATCAGCTCCATCACCAGCTTCGGCGCATTGCCGAGCAGGTCGAGCAGGCGCTCGCCGTAGACCGGGCCGAGCACACCAGGCAGATCGTCGGGCATCACCCACATGCCGGCATTGATCAGCCCGACATTGCGTCCCGCGCCGCCGAAGCCGACTTCGTTGGCCTCGAGCAGCACCACCGACTTGCCGGCTTCCGCCAGATGCAGGCTGGACGACAGCCCGGTATAGCCGCCGCCGACCACGACGATATCGGCCGTGACCGAGCCTGACAGCGGCATCGTTGCCGGCGGCTGCGGCGCGGTCTTTTCCCAGAGGCCGTGGGAGCGCGGATCATTCAGCATCGGAGAGCTCCGTTCCGAGGTCTATCAGGCTACGTTGCTCAGGCGCAGGCCGGAAAGCCCGAGCAGATCGATCGCCGCCTCCAGCGAGCGTGCCTGACGTTCCGCATAGAGGTCAAGCTCATCCGTGACGGTGGCGCCGAGCGCCTCTTCGAAGGCCGAACGATTGGAGCGGGTCGCGTAGTTCTGCTGCTGGTCCGTGCCGAGGTTCGACTGGAAGATCCCAGCCGCGCTGACGGGCAGGAAGTCCTCGTAGACGATGGGATCGAAGGTGAGATAACCCATCTCGATCAGCGCCTCGGCATCGTCAGGCAGCGCGCCGTCGACGGCGGCGGCAACGCCCTTGGGCGTCGCGGAATAGTGGAAGAAGGCCAGCTGCTCGGCCCTGAGCGCCGCCCAGCTGTCCGGCAGTTCGCGGAACCGCTCGGCAAGCTCGCTGTCGTAATCTCCGGCCTTGGCGCCACCGGCGCCGACTTGCACCTCGCCGCGAACCGAGGCCAGCAGCCGATCGTAAAGCGCCCGGCCCTTGGCCGTCAGCGCCACGCCGCGCTGCTCGATCTCGCCGAAGCGGGCCGTATGCGTGCCCTTGGCAGCGCCCGTCTCGCCGGCGAAGGCGATCGCCTCTTCCAGCGCCTTGAAGCTGGTCTGGCGCAGCAGGATATCGCAATCGCGGCGCGGCGGCCCTTCGATGACGGCCTTCGGCGTGATGCCGCGCTCCGGCATGCGGGCCTGCACGGCGTCGATATCGAGCGTGCGCGGGGTCAGGTGGTTGATATGCGGTCCCTTGAAGGAGACGACGTCGGCGATCAGCCGGTGCGCATCGTGCAGGCGCTTGTAGGTCTCGGCGGTGACGGTCGCCTCGCCATGCCAGCGGAAGGTCTCCAGCGTCTCGGCGACGAACTCCCGCGCTTCCGCTTCCGTCAACCCGCCCGCCTCTTCATGACGCTCGATCAGCTGGATGGCGCGCTCGGTATAGATGCGGCGCTTCGCGAGAATATCGGCGGCCTCGGCGCGCAAGGCTTCGTCCTCGATCAGTTCGAGCCTGAGCAGCGAGGTGAAGACGCGGAACGGATTGACGCTGAGCGCCGCCTGATCGACCGGGCGGAAGCAGGTGGAATGCACGGGCACGCCGGCCACCGATAGATCGTAATAGCCGACCGACTGCATGCCCATGACGGCGAAGAGGCGGCGGATGGTGAAGAGCTCTTCGGGAGTGCCGAGACGGATGGCGCCATGGCGCTCGACATCGATGCGCTCCAGCTCGCCGGCACGCGTCAGGCGCTCGCGCAGCGCATTGTCCCTGGCCAGCACCTCGGCATTGACGTCGGAAACCAGTTCCAGCAGCGTTCCGTATTGCGGCACCTCGGCGCGATACATCTGCGACATCGCTTCGGTAAACAGCGAACGGATGCGGTCTGTGGAAAAGAAGCCTGCCATGATAGAGATCCCCACGTTCATTCCGATTATGATTAGTGCAGCTATTTACAAGCGCCCGAAAGCCATAAATATCGACATTTCGGAAATAGCTCATTCTGAAATGGAATGACCAATGCTGACGTCAAGGCGTTTTCTACCCTCCACCGCGCTGCTCTCCGCCTTCGAGGCGGTATCGCGCACCGGCAGCGTCACGGCCGCCGCCAAGGAACTCGACCTGACGCAAAGCGCCGTCAGCCGCCAGATCAAGACGCTGGAGGAGCAGCTAGGCGTCGAGCTCTTCATCCGCGAACGCCAGACCGTGCGCCTGACGCTTGCCGGCGACGGCTACGCCCGCGAGATCCGCGAGGCGCTGCGGCGCATCTCCAGCGCCTCCTTGAACCTGCGCGCCAATCCGCATGGCGGCACGCTGAACCTCGCGATCTTGCCGACCTTCGGCACACGCTGGCTGGCGCCGCGCCTCGGCCGCTTCCTCGCCGCCAATCCCGGCGTCACCATCAACCTCGTCACCCGCCTATCCTCTTTTGACTTTCGCCTGGATTCGATAGACGCCGCCATCCATTTCGGCCATCCGCTCTGGCCGGGCGCCGAGCTGACCTTCCTGATGTCGGAAAAGACCGTGCCCGCCTGCAGCCCCGATTTCCGCGACCGCTACGGCATCAGCCAGCCGTCCGATCTCGTCGACGTGCCGCTGCTGCATCTGACCACCCGGCCGGATGCTTGGGAACAATGGTTCGCCGACAACGAGGTGCCGCCGCAGACCGTTCACGGCATGCTCTTCGACCAGTTCGCCACAACCGCACAGGCGGCCATCGCCGGCCTTGGCGTGGCATTGTTGCCGACCTTCCTCATCCAAGACGAGCTGAAGCGCGGCGATCTCGTGGCATCAGTCAATCGCGAGATGGAGAGCAAGGAGCGCTATTATCTGGCCTTTCCCGCCGAGCGCGCCGACTACGCCCCGCTCTCAGCCTTCCGCGACTGGATCGTCCGCGAAGCCGCCGGTTGACGGAACCGCTTGCGCCGCACCCGTCGTTTCGCGCATTATGCGGCGCAACAGAATTCGATGCAGGAAATTCCCATGAAGCCGATCTTCGTCCAGCTCCAATGCGCCCCCGGCAAGACCTACGAGGTCGCCGACGCCATCTACAAGACCGAACGCGTCTCGGAGCTCTATTCGACCAGCGGCGATTACGACCTGCTTCTCAAGGTCTATATCCAGGAAGGCGAGGACATCGGGAAATTCGTTAACGATCAGATCGCCAGCATTCCGGGCATTGTCCGCTCGCTGACCACGCTCACCTTCCGTGCATTTTAGGCCTGCAGTGACGGTCGGTTAACTCTTCCCAAAAGCAAATCCCCGAAGGGGCGGAAGTTTAACGCCGCCTTAACGCAGCCCGTTGCCATGTGGCATCGATGAAAGCCGTGATCCGTTCATCGCGGCCGAAGGAATGACATATGTCCGCCGCCGAACTCTATTCCCATGACGCCGAACCGGTCGCCGCCAGCGCGCCGCTGATCGTTCACGTCATCCGCCAATTCCTGCCCAATCGCGGCGGCCTTGAGGACGTGATCGCCAACCTCTCGCGCCAGACGCTAAAGCGCGGCTACCGCGTCCGCGTTGTCACGCTTGATTCTCTGTTTACGGCCCGCGACAAGAAGCTGCCTTCACGCGAGACCATCGACGGGATCGACATCGTCCGCATTCCCTGGTCAGGCAGCACGCGCTATCCGCTCGCGCCAGAGGTCTTCCGCCATCTCGGCGATGCAGACCTGATCCATGTGCACGCGATCGACTTCTTCTTCGATGCGCTCGCCTGGGGCCGCTTCCTGCATCGCAAGCCGATGGTGGTCACGACCCATGGCGGCTTTTTCCACACGACGAAATTCGCGGCGATCAAGAAGGTCTGGTTCCAGACCATCACCCGTGTCTCGGCCATGGCCTACAAGCGGGTCATCGGCTGCAGCATGTCGGATCTCGCGCAGTTCGAAAAGATCGCGCCGAGCCGCAGCATTCTCATCGAAAACGGCGCCGACATCGGCAAGTTCGCCGACCGCGCATCCCGCAGCCCTAAGCGCCGGATCGTCACGATCGGCCGTTTCTCGGTCAACAAGCGCCTCGACCGGCTGATCGACGCCCTTGCGGTGCTGAGAGTGTGCAATCCGGATTGGCATCTCGATATCGCCGGCGTCGAATCCGATCTGACCCGGCAGGACCTGATGGCTCAGATCGACCGACTGAAGCTCAACGACGCCGTCACCATCCATGTCGACGCCGACAACGGCGCGGTCGGGCGGATCATCGCCGACGCTTCGATCTTCGCCTCCGCCTCATCCTATGAAGGTTTTGGGCTTGTGGCGCTGGAAGCCATGAGCGCCGGCCTGCTGCCGGTGCTCAACACCAACGAGGCCTTTAGAACGCTCGGCGCGCGCCACAAGGACATTCTGCTCGCCGACTTCGCCGATACGGCCGCCGCAGCCCTCGCGCTGGAAACGGCCTACAAGCGCCTGGAAGCGCAAGGCCCGGCGGTGCGAGCCGCCCTTCTCTCCGATGCCTCGGCCTATTCCTGGGACGTCGTCGCGGAACGTTACATCGGCGTCTATAAAGAGCTCATCGCCGGCTAATAAAAACCGACGCAATCACCCTCGATAGTCCGAAAACTTGACCGACCCGAAACGGGCAGGCGCACGCCTGTGTCCGCTCAGGCCTTCGCCAGCCGCGCGATCTCGGCGAACACCGTCCGGCGCGATTCCGGTGGCGTCAGATTGTGATCGGCATCCGGCAGCATCACCAGCCGGACGTTCGGATGGCGCTCGAACTTGCGGCCGCCGGGGCCGAAGTGGAAATACATGTGCTCAAGCCCGACATCGCCTTCGCTGTAGATCAGCGTCAGCGGCACCTTGCGCTTGCCGACGGTGACGAAGGATTTCTTCACCTCGCTCGCCGTATGCCTGCGGCTCGGCAGATATTCGAGCAGCGGCGCGATGCGCACCGACATGCGGCGTGAGAAGGCGATGATGACATTGCGCGTCGCCGCCAGCACGTCGATATCGCCCTTCAGCAGACGCTTGACCGTGGCGAAGCTGGACAGCCGCTGACCGTAATCCTCGAAGCTGCGCGGCACCGATACGACATGCTTGCGCTCGACCGGCTGGTTCGGATCCCAGTAATAAACGAAGGGATTGATCGAAACAGCCGCCTTGACCCTGACATCGTCGACGGCGGAGCGGATGGCGACATAGCCGCCGCTGCAGCGACCTGCGACCATCAGCGGTCCGGGAACCACGCCCTCGAGCAGATCGAGTGCGGCCTGCGCATCGGCGTTCTGGGTGGCGGAATAGAGGATCTGATCCGGTGCATCCGGACGCGGCGGGCTGTCGCCGACATTGGCGGAATCGAAGCGGATCGAGGCGACACCCTCGCGGGCAAGCCCCCGGGCCATGTCGGTGATCGCGCGACCCCAGCCGGACTGGCGGTCGTACGCGGTCGACAGAAACACCACGCTGTTGCCGCGTGGCCGTCCGACCGGACGCGTGACGACGCCGACCAGATGATTGAACGCGCCGAAACGAACCGGCACTTCCTCGAAGTCGTCACCCGCGAGCGACTGGGTGTCGACCGAGGTGGCCGAAGGCGTAGCGGCCGGATCGACCGATGTATGCTCGTCTACCCATTGCGCCAGTGTCTCGACGACCTCCATCGGCGTGCGCGAGAAGACCGGGTCGGAAATTAGCCTGTCGTAACCCTTGAATGTCTGCTGCTCGACCGCCGCGCCGAGCGCGGTCAGATTGTCGGCGAGCGTCGTGTCGTCGGCACGCTCCGGACGCTCCAGAATGAGGTAACGCTGTGCCGCCAGCTTTTCCGGCGCGGCGATGCGGACCTTCGAAAGCTCCGCGGCGATCCCATCGGGCATCTGCAGCCCGGCGATCATGTGCTTGCCCTCGGGAATGGCATCCTCGCCCAATCCCAGGTGATGATTGATGAACGTCGCCCATGCGCGAAGCTCGCGCAGATAGGCGCGGCCGTTGACGACGGGACCAAGAATGGCGATGGCATCGACGCCTTCGATCGACGGCGCGGTCCTCTGTGCCAGTGCCGCGCCGAGCCCTTGCGCGACGATGATGATACGGCTGCAGCCGCTTAGTTGCTTCAACCGCTCGGCGGCGTCGCGGATCGCATCTTCCCAGATCTTGAGGCCGACAGTGTCGTCGACATCGAGCGCATCGCCGGCGCCGGGATAATCGAAGCGCAGACTGGGCACGCCGATTGCCGCGAAATGCTCCGCCGTGACACGGAAGAACCGCCGGCTGCACATTTCCTCAAGCCCCCAGGGATTGACGAAGAGCACCGCCGCGGAGCGCTTGGCAACGCCAGCGTTCTCCGGCTTGAACATGCCGATCGTGCCATCGAAAGCGAATGGCAACGCGGCCTCGTTGCCGGCGCCCTCGGCAAGACCGGTCTCGACGGTGATCTCGATCGCCTCTTCGGCTTCCGCCGTCTTGGCGTTTGCCGGCGCAATGAAGGCGACGGCCTTGCGGGCGGACTTTCCTACCGAGCCCGGCAATTTTTCGACAATAGACGACATAACATCGGCATCCTCTCGCGGAATTGCCTTTAAAAGCTTGAGCGCAACAATATAGCCAGCGCCCCCAAGAACGATTGCGAGAAGAAGTCCAATAGAACCATTGATATAATGTAAAATTCCAAGGGCTATAATTGCGCACAGGACCGATGCGGCAAGCGTCTTGAGCAGATTTACGTAAAGACCAGAGAGCTGAGAGCCGAAACCGGTCTGCCGCACCATGATAATACACATAATCGTGAACACGCCGATGCGCACCATCGCGGCTCCTTCGGCGGCGAAGAACGGAACGACCGCAAGGCAGCCGAGCGTCATCACGGCGGCGCCGACCAAGCTGACCTTCAACCGGTCGCGGGCGCGGTCCATCGAGAGCAGATAGAGGCTGAGCGTCTGCATGAAGGTGTAGGACGGGGCGGCAAGCGCCAAGAGCGCCACGACGGTTCCGCTGCGCGCGAATGCTTCGCCGAACACCGCGCGAACCAACTCGCTCGATATGGCGGCAAGCCCGAAGCTCATCGGCAGGATGATGTAGGCCATGCTGCGGGTAACGGCCGCGAACACCTCGACCGGCAGGGTGCGATCGTCGCTTGAGTGGCGCCGCTCCGAATAATAGGGGAGCAGGCTGCCGGTCATCTGGATCGGCAATTGCAGCGCGATGTTGGCGACGGACAGGCCGACGGCGTAGAAACCGACCATCTCGACCGACCAGAACTGCTGCAGGAACAGGAGCTCCAGCCTGTTGAGGAAGATGGAATCGATCAGGAACTGTGCCGAGAGCACGATGGAGGAAGCCGCCAGATATTTGAGCGGCACCCCGCAGCGATCGCGCGGCGTCATCAGGATCGGGATGGTGGCGATGAAGAACACCATCTGCCCAAGCAGATAGCCGACCAGCACGCCCTCGACCCCATAGAGCACGGCGCCGGCGCCGACACCGATCAGCTGCAGCAGGCACACACCCATGGCGAGCTTGAAGAAATCGGTCAGCCGCCGCTCACCGATGAGGTAGAATTTGACGAAGGAGCCGATCGCCTGCACGAAGAACAGCGCGCCCGTGACGTAGGCGACCGAGGGGGCGGTCTTTGCCCAATGCATCTGCTCAGACGTCAGGAAGAACAGAGCATAGAGGCCGAGCAGAAACAGCGTCGAGCACAGCATGACGGTGACGAGCAGCGAGGCGAAACCCAGCCGCCGGCGCGCGTCAAAACCTTCCGCCTGCAGCTGCGGCAGCGTCTTCGACATGGTGATGCTGGAGCCGAGCTCGGCGATCGACGCGCCGGTGACGACGAGCCAGAGCGAGAAGGCGACAATACCGTTCGCCTCCGGCCCGAGCAGCCGGGCGGTGATGATGGAAGACAGGAACCCCGTTACCAGAAGCAGCATTCCCGCCGCGCCGTTCATCACAGAATTCGCGATAATTCCCTTAGACATACCGTATCCGCGTTAGGCCGTTCGAAGGGCCTATTTTAGTAAGAAAGTCTTTCGAAATTGATTGCGCCTCATCTTTTGCGACGAGCGCCTCTAGAACGAAAAAGCGCGCGCGCCGCCCGGTGTCAGCACCTCGCCGGTCGGGCGATCATCGCCCCCTCGCCCCGAAAGCGGACGCAGGAGAACGCGCTTGGCGGCGCCAGGCGCCAGATGGAACCAGTCGTCGTCAGGCCGGAAACCATCGACGCTTATATGCACCGACTGCGCCAGCCTGTCGGTCGCCAAATCCGCGAACCACGCGCCACCGTCTTCGACCAGCGACACCTGGATCTCGGCATCGTGCACGGCCTTCGAGCGCCCCTGCGGGAAATGGAAGGCATCGGCCACTACCGCGCCACCCTCGGGAAGCCTGAGCCGCGCCACCGTGACGTCATGCGCCGGCGGCCCGAAACGAAAAGAATAGGTCGTGTCGAAGAAGGCACCGAAGAGATCGGTCGCGGCAAACGTCTCCGTGCTGCGCGGCGCAAGCGTCAGGATGCGTCCGCCGCTCGCCACATTCTGCCGGCCATTTCTGAAGCAGATGACCTCGAGATCGAGTTGCAGGCTGTGTTCGGTTTCGTTGATCACATGCACGTCGAGGCCATTGGTCCCCTCGTCGGTCATCAAGACCTGCACCGGCCGGAAGGCGCGGCGCAGCGCGTACCAGATCGGCTTCGGCGTGCCGGTTGAATCGATCACGCCCCAGCCGGCGCCGGGCAACAAGTCCTGCAGCGTCCAGACCAGCGCGCCATTGCAGCTCGATCCCTTGCGCCGCCATTCCGCGAACGTCTCCTCCGCCACCTCGCCGGTGACGGCGCGCGACAGGTCGAGATAGAGATCGCGGTTTTCGCGGCGCAGGCGCGCCGGATCGATGTCGTAGAGATGGCCAAGATAGAAATCGCGCACATCCTCGAAATCCCAGGAAGCGCCGCGATCCCGCGGTACCCGCGATTTCCATAGCGGGCTGTGCACCGGCGGCACATCGAGATGCCGCTGCAGCGTCTTCTGCTGCGGCACGTTGGCGAAGGCGAGGCTCTCGGCCGCGAAGCGCACATTGGCGCGACGGGCATCCTCGAGCGGCCGCATATAGGCGCCGACGCCGTAATAATGCGTCACGCCTGAATTCGGCGAAAACGGCATGGCGCCGCCGGAGGGCGAATTGGGAACGTAAGGGATTTCGGGGCAGAGCCGCGCCGCGATCGCCGGAATGATCTCGTCGGTGATCGGTCCCGACCAGAATTCCGGCGGCAGGCCGAGCATCGCCGCCTGCTGATAGATTTCGCTGCCGCCGCAGAGCACCGTAAGCGACGGCGAACCCTGCACGCCGTGCAGAAACTCCTCGACCTCGGCGTGGACATGCGCGGTAAAGGCCTTGTCGTTCTTCGGATAGTCGAAATTGGCGAACATGAAGTCCTGCCAAACCATCAGCCCAAGCTCGTCGCAAAGCCGGAAGAATTCGGGCGTCTCATAAGCCATGGTGCCGCCGATGCGGATCATGTTCATGCCGGCCTCGGCCGCCAGCCGCAGGAACGGCTCATAATCCGCCCGCACGCCCGGTAGCTTCACGATATCGGCCGTGGTCCACACCGCCCCGCGGCAAAACACCCGCTCGCCGTTGATAAGAAGCGCGAAGTCGCTGCCGTCAGTGCCACGATCGGCCACGACGCTCCTGAAGCCGGTCTTGCCGAGCGGATGCTCGACACCATCGATGACGACGGCGTAGTCGTAGAGACGCGGCGTTCCGTGCGTGTGAGGCCACCAGGGCTCCACGTCCTTCAGCCTGAGAATGGCCGAGTAATGCCGCTCGCCGACCTTTTCGAACGCCTGCTCGATGCCGCCGCAGCGCAGCGACAATTCGGGCGCTTCGGCATCAGTGCGCAGGGACACGCTGAGCTTGCCCGAACCATCCGGCTCCATCACCGCCCGCACGCTGACATCATCCAGCGAGACGACATCGCGGCGCACCAAAGTGACCGGCCGCCACGGGCCGGCGGCGTGGATCTCAGGGCACCAGCCGGGCATGCGGCCGAGCAGCGTGGTGCGGACGTTCTTCAGGCCCTGCGGCGTGATCATCTGCGGCCGCCAGCGGGCGCGCGGGCCGCTTTCGGCAATCCTGGGCGCAAGCGCGCGGAAACAAAGCGCCAGTTCGTCGCCGCCTGACAGCGTCACCGGCACCTCGTGCATGGTGAACATGCTTTCGGACGAGAGTATCTCCTGGCCGTTCAGGAACACATGGCAAAGCGTCGCCAGCCCCTCGAAGCGCAGGATGGCGTCACCCGGCGCGGCGTCGAACAGGCGGCAGACATACCAGGCATCCCTGGTGTCGAGCGGCACGGGATTTTCGCGGTCGAACAAGCCCCCTCGCTCCAGCGCGGCAGCGGCCGTGCCCGGCACCTCGGCGGGGATGAACTGGGCGGAAAGCGGCAGGTCGTGCGGATTGGCGCAGGCGCCGGGTTCCGTCAGAACCAGGTTCCACCCCTCGCTAAGCGCGATCTCCTCCGCGGCGATGCTCGCCAATCTCCCACGCATGATCAGGCCTCCGGCTTCAAAGACGTTTCGTGAGCGAAGCCATCATCGAATCCCACGCATCGGCCGCCGGATCAAGCGCGGTCGCTAGCGGCTCGAACTTCTTGCGCGTGACGGCGCGCGCCAGCTGAAACTGCACGGATTTCGCGGCCTCCGACAGCTTGCGCGCATGCTCGGCCGCCTCGCCGAATTCGGCCTCGGAATGCCAGACCAGATGGTCGGCCATGAGCTCGAAATTGGCGCCGAACTGGCGCAGCGTGTTGAAGGCGTATTTGTGGAAGAAGCCGAAGGGTCGCTCGGCCACCGCCTCGACCTGCTCCGGAAAGACCGATGCAAAGGCGCGGATCGGATTTTCGCGCGGGCGGCGGGCGAAATGCGCGGACAGCAGCTGCCGGGAGACGCCGCGCGTTGCCTGCGGATCAACGGGCATGTCGGGGAACTTGGCGAACTCCGTATAGGGCAGGAACTGCGGATCCTCGTCGCGAAGATCGAGCTGGAACAGCCCGTCGAAATCCTCGCCCTCGAGCGAGAAGAAGCCACCATTATGGAAATAGTCGATACGCTTGTTCGCGACATCCAGCCGGTTGATCGCAACCGTCGTCTTGCCGTGCTCCTGCCGGTAGGCGGTGCCCTGCGTGTCGGGCATGTAGAAGCTGTCCATCTCGATCAGGCAGAGACGTCCGCGCGCAATCTGCGTCGCGACGTGCCGCTCGACCTTGTCGAAGATCGCAAGCTCGGTGACCCTGATACCGTAAAGCGCCTCCAGATCCTCGAGTGGCACCTTGAAGAAGGTGAACTGGTCACCCTCGAAATCCTGGCCGAGCGTGAAGCCCAGCATCGCCTCGGGCGCGAGCCCAAGCGTGCTGAGCACTTCGATCCAGAGGTCGATATAGCAATTGGTCTCCGGCCACATGCGCTCCATGGAATGCAGCGCATGCGGGCAATAGCTGTCCGGGCTGATCCCCGGGAAGACGGATGCCATCGTTCCCCTTAGCCCCAGAGCGCCTGGCGCACCGAGGCCGGCCACAGCTTCACATCGAGGCCATGGTGATGGAACAGCGCCAGCGCAATGCGCTCCAGCCCGAAGCCGACGCAGGCCGTGAAGGCAACGCTGCCATCCTCGAGGTTCAGGCCCCACTTCTGGCCGAAGGAATCCTGGTGGAAGTTGAAGCTCATGCAGGCCGTCGGATTGGCCGTCGAGGTGATTGGGATCAGAAGCTCGAACTTCAGGTTCTGGTCGCGCTGGTTGTTGACCATCATCTTGCCGGCGCGGCCGAAGAACGGATCGTTGGCGACGTCGATGGTGACGTCGAGACCGACGAGCTTCATCATCTCAAGGCCGCGATCCATCCACTTCTGGCGGAAATCGGTGACGTGCAGCTCGGTGCCCATGCAGACATATTCGCGCATGCGGAACAGCTGCTGGCGGGCCGGATCGCGCGATGGCTCGTGGCGGAAGCAATAGGACTGCAGGTCGAACAGCGCACCGTCCTTCGGCAGGTTGCCGCGGCGGGCAACCGTCGGATAGAGCGGGTAGCAGGCGGCCGGCGTCAGCACGATTTCGGTGGCTTCCTGGCCCTTGGTCCAGTCGTCGCCCACTTCCATGCACTGCAACAGGTTCATGTGATCGAGCTCGTTGCCGCAGAAGCTGTGGACCGTGCCGGCCAGTTGCGGGAAGCTCTTCATGTAACCGCTCTTTTCGAAGATCTCGCGGTTCATGCCCGGCGGAAAGCGCATCGCTTCCGCGCCGTCCTCGCCGCCGAAGCGATCGATCAGGCGCTCGAAGGCGGCGATCACGTCCTCGAACTGGCCGCTGCGGCCATAGAGGCCATCGACGCCCATATCGATCAGAAGGCCGGATTCAAAGAGCCGGTCCAGAAAGGAGGTCTGCATATCCATGTGAGTTACCCCAGTAGGCTAGTGTCCTGCTTGTGGACAAGGAGCATGCTCGACGTGTTGCCAAGAATGCGGTCGTTGGAAATCATCAATTGAGCGGAATGCGCATCGCGAAGATGGCGGCCGAGGCTGAACGGCGTACCGTTCTTGTAGCCCATGATGCCGCAGATCAGCATGGCGTGGTTGACGATCTCGAGGATCGTCTCGGACGATGCAATCTTGACGTTGTTCATCGCCACGGCAAACGCCATGGACGACAGCTTGTCGGGATCGGCCTTGGCATCCTCATAGGCCTTTAGGCCTGCGACGACGTTGGACTTCACCATCTGCAACAGGTTCGACACTTCAGCGAGACGCAGCGCGCCCGGAGGCGGCGCGCCCGGCGACTTGCGGGCGGCGGCGCGCACGAAGGCCTGCGCGCGGGAGAATGCATCGATGGCGATGCCATACCACACACCGCTCCAAAGCAGGTGCGAGGACGCCAGCATCGACTGCGCGGCGATCTCGGCGAAAGGCTTCGGCAGGATCTGGCTCGCCGGTGCTTCACCCTTGAACAGGAAGCCGTCGGAGCAGGTGCCGCGCATGCCGAGCGTGTTCCAGGCATGCGTCTTTTCGAGCGTGTACTGATCTTTCAGGAATGCTGTCAGAACCTGGTCCGATGGAGCGGCATCCGCATGAGCGCGCGAGGTAATCAGGATCGCATCGGCGTGGGCGCCGTAAGAAATGACCGTCGCATCCTTTTCGAGACGGCAAACACCGCCCTCGACATGAATGGCGCAAATGCTGTTGCGCAGATTGCCGCCAATGCCGCCTTCGGTCGTCGCCGATCCGATCAACAGCTGCTCCGCCGCGATCCGGCGCATGAAGTCGGCGTGCCACGCGCTATCCGCCCCATGCTCGACGAGGCTGGAAAGCTTGATGTGGTGCATGGCGAAAACCATGGCGCTGGCGGCGCAGGCCTGGCCGAGCATCGAGCAGAGCTCGGCGATCTCGGTCGTGGTCGCGCTTTCGCCACCGAGGCTACGCGGGATCTGGATGCTGAGCAGGCGCTCCGCCTTCATCGCATCCACGGCCTCCTGAGGAAACCGGCCTTCAAAATCGACGGCGTCCGCGAATTTCGCCGCAATGGCGGCAACGCGGGCAGCCCTTGCTGCAAAACTGTCTTCCGTGATTTTGACCGGGAAGTTCATCAGGCGACCTTCCGGCTATCCTTGATCAGATCAACGGTCCGGGCGATGGCCGAGATGCTGGCGAAGGACTTGCGATTGAGGAGATTGTCCGGGAATTCGATATCGAAGGCGTCCTCGATGCCGAGCATGAGCTGAACCGATGCGAAGGAGGTGAGCCCCGCCGCGTACAGATCGGCATCGTCAGCCACGGTGTCGATAGCCACAGGCAGCTTGCCGAATTTCGCAAGCAGTTCGCGGATCGTCGTATTCATCCTCACATCTCCAAGCTGTCATAACCAGAGCGGGCGCTCATCGCCCTGTCATGGAGGTGCTTTTAAGGAGGAAAAACCAATATTCCGCTAAGGCATGTGGTTAAATCTGGCCACGATGAAAAGCTAAGAATTTAGCATCTTCGGCTGATCAGTAGAGATAAAGCAAATCGGATCATTGCTTTGCAGGAAAAGCTTAAACGACGCTTGGCCCGAGTATGAATGAACCCGAGTGCTGAAATGAAACGAAGAACGGAACAGTTAACTCCCGCGCGGCGGGTAGATATGCTCTTGTCCGTTGTAGTCGGAAACCGAATAGCAACCCTCCGCGTTTCTGCGGATCGCGTTTTGGCCGATATCGGCTTTGCCGTATCCACCGGGGATATCCAGAATATAGGTCGGCTGACACAATCCAGAGATGCGGCCACGCAATGAAGCGACGATCGCCTGCCCCTCTTCCACCGAGAGCCGGAAATGGCTGGTGCCGGGCGCCAGATCGGGATGATGCAGATAATAGGGCTTCACCCGCGTCTCGACGAAGGCCTTCATCAGCTCCGCCAGAACATCGGGATCGTCATTGACGCCCTTAAGCAGCACCGACTGGCTGACCATGACGATGCCGGCATCGATAAGCCGGGCGCAGGCGGCGCGCGCCTCGGTCGTCAGCTCACGCGGATGGTTGGCATGCAGCGCGACATAGGTGGTCTTGCCGCTCGCCTTCAACGCCTCGATCAACGCCGCGTCAATCCTCTCCGGATCCACAACAGGCACGCGGCTATGAAAGCGGACGATCTTGACGTGATCGATATCCTTGAGCTGTTCGAGAATATCCCGCAGCCGGCGCGGCGACAGCACCAGCGGATCGCCGCCGGTGAGGATGACTTCCCAGATCGCGTCATGGTTCCGGATATAGTCGAAAGCGGCCGTCATCGCGGCCGGATCGAGCGTCCCCAACCCCTGCGGACCCACCATCTCGCGGCGGAAACAGAAGCGGCAGTAGACGGGACAGACATGCACCGCCTTCAAAAGCACGCGATCGGGATAGCGATGAATGATGCCCTCGACGGGACTGTGCGCGTGATCGCCGATCGGATCGGCCCGCTCCTCCGGCGTCATCACCAATTCGGCGGCATCGGGCACGAACTGGCGCGCGATCGGATCCTCGGGATCGTCATGGTCGATCAGCCGTGCCATCGCGGGCGTCACCGCGATCGCATAGCGAGCCGCGACCTCGTCCAGCGCCTCGCGGTCGCGATCGGCGATCAGCCCGGCATTGGCGAGCTCGTCCACCGTCTTGATCGGCCGGGTGATCGTCACTGCCCATACTCCGCCACCGGCGCCCACAGCACCTGATCGATCCGCCGCGCGCCTGTCGCCAGCATCACCAGCCGGTCGAAGCCGAGCGCGATGCCGCTGGCGTCGGGCATGATCGCCAACGCGTCGAGCAGGTCGTCGTCAATCGGATAGGTCTCGCCATAGATCCGCTTTTTCTCCGCCATCTCGATCTCGAAGCGACGGCGTTGCTCGACGGGATCGGTCAGCTCGCCGAAACCGTTCGCCAGCTCGACACCGCAGGCATAGACCTCGAAACGCTCGGCTACGCGGGGATCGGCAGCCGACGGCCGCGCGAGGGCTGCTTCGCAGACCGGATACTCATCGAGGATCGTCACGCGCCCCATGCCAAGATGCGGTTCGACCTTCTCGACCAAAACCCGACTGAAGAGATCGGCCCACTGGTCGTCTTCGGCGACGCGCATGCCGTTGCGCCGCATCTCGGCCGCCAGATGCTCGCGGTCGGTCGAGCCATCGGCGCTGACCGAGGCCAGAAGATCGATATCGGCATGACGACGGAACGCTTCGGCGACGCTCAGGCGCTCCGGACCGGCGAAGGGATCGCAGTTAGTCTCACGGTAGCTCAGCATCGTCGTCTGCATCGTCTCGGCCGCAAGTGCGATGATGCGCACGCAGTCCATCATCAGGCTCTCATAGCTTTCGCCGGTGCGATACCATTCAAGCATTGTGAACTCGGGATGATGCAGCGGTCCGCGTTCGCGGTTTCGATAGACATGCGCGAAGCAGGCAATGCGCTCCTCGCCGGCCGCAAGCAGCTTCTTGCAGGCGAATTCGGGCGAGGTGTGCAGATAAAATGATGCAGCCTGCCCATCCGTGGTCAGCGCCTCGGTGGCAAACGCATGCAGGTGCGCCTCGTTTCCAGGCGACACCTGCAGTGTCGCCGTATCGACCTCGATGAAGTCCTCGCGAGCGAAGTAGCCACGCAGAGCCGCCTGAATCCGGTTGCGTCCGATCAGGAACGGCCGGCGGTCGGCATGCACACTGGGCGTCCACCAGGGCGACGCTTTGGCGATCGAGGGTTTCATCGAATGCTGTCCTGACCGGATCAGCCAACGCAAGGGCTGGCTATTTGCCGGATTTTAGGTTAGTTGCGCCCCCAAAGAACACCTGATTGCGTCTCCGGGGCCATTTCGACAGTCCTCTACGACGCCAAAAGCCGAGTTACAAGGAACTCTTATGGTCAAGGTCATCGCCTCTTCCGTCCGCAAGGGCAACGTCCTCGATGTGGACGGCAAGCTCTACGTCGTTCTGACGGCCAACAACTTCCACCCGGGCAAGGGCACGCCGGTCACCCAGGTCGACATGCGCCGCATCGTCGACGGCGTGAAGGTCTCCGAGCGCTGGCGCACAACCGAGCAGGTCGAGCGCGCCTTCGTGGAAGACGTCAACCACCAGTTCCTCTACGAGGACGGCGAAGGCTTCCACTTCATGAACCCGGAATCCTATGACCAGGTTGTCGTCGACAATGAGACCATGGGCGACCAGAAGGCCTACCTGCAGGAAGGCATGGTCTGCATCCTGTCGATGCACGAAGGTGTAGCGCTTGCCCTGCAGCTGCCGCGCCACGTGACGCTCGAGATCACCGAGACCGAGCCGGTCGTCAAGGGCCAGACGGCATCGTCCTCCTACAAGCCGGCTATGCTCTCCAACGGCGTCCGCACCTCGGTTCCCCCGCACATTGACGCCGGCACCCGCGTCGTCATCGCGACCGAAGACAACTCCTACGTCGAGCGCGCCAAGAACTAATCCGGCGCCGGACCTCAGATCAAAGGCCGTATCGCTCCCGCGATGCGGCCTTTTTCTTTGGCGTGCGATACAGATTGTGATCTGTTGAGCTATCGACAGAGTTCCCAATTTGGAAACATTCTCCTTGTTTCCAAATTGGGAACGAGCTATATAGGAGGGAAAGTGAACGTCATCGCTAAGTCCGCCTTGGTCAATTTCTGGAATAGCCTGCCGAAAGGCGCGCCGAGACAAACCGCCGAAGCTGCGATGACCGAGTGGTACACGGCAGCGTCCAAGGCAAATTGGAGCAACTTCGGCGAACTGAAGAAGACGTTCAATTCCGCCGATATTGTTGCCGGCAACAAGGTCATTTTCGACGTCGGCGGCAACAAGTACCGAATAGTGGGCCTCGTCGCGTTTCGATCAAAGCGTGTTTTCGTACTGTTTGTCGGAACTCACGCCCAGTATGACGCGATCGACGTGCATAAACTCTGACGTCAATGGAGATCGACATGCTCGACTTGAAGGCCTTTCGAACGCTTCAGACTGAGGACGAATACAACGCCGCCTTGCAGGAAGTCAGGCCATATTTCGAAAACGAACCCGACGAAGGGTCCGATGCGGCCGCTCATTTCGATGCGCTCGTCTTGCTGATCGAGCAATATGAAGCCAAGCATTACCCGATACCGGTGGCGAGCCCAGTCGAGGTGATTAAATCGGTGATGGCGGCCAACAATTACAGCCGTGCCGATCTGGTGGCCGTGATTGGCTCCAAGGCGAGAGCGGCCGATCTTCTGAATGGCAAGCGGGAAATCAACCTGGATCAGATCAGGAAGCTGAGCAGGGAATGGAATATTCCCGCAGGCGCGCTTATCGGCGAAATCGCCGCTTGAGCGATCAGACGCTAATATCGCCACACTAGGTCAAAACAAAAAGGCGCCGGAAAGCCGACGCCTTTTCTTATCCGTAGACCCGATCGCTCAGGCCAAAATCATCAGCGCGGGCAACGTGCTTCGTAGCGGCGGCCGTAGCGGTCGCGGTAGACGCAGTAGCCGCGGCGTTCGACCGACTGGCCGATGAGCGCGCCGGCGAGACCACCGGCAACGGCGCCAACGGCGGCGCCACCCCAGCTGTGGCTGACCGCGCCGCCGATGACAGCGCCGGTGCCGGCGCCGATCGCGGTGCCTTGTTCCGTGGCCGTGCAGGATGCGAGCGCGCCGACCAGAGCGCCGATGAGTACAATCTTCTTCATCATAACTATGTCTCCCAGGGTTTTTGGCGCGCTTTAGATGCGGCCCATGAGTACGAGAATGATAATAATCACAAGAACTAAGCCCAAACCGCCAGAAGGTCCATAGCCCCAGCTGCGACTATAACCCCAATTCGGTAGGGCTCCGAGCAAAAGCAGAATAAGGATAATGAGTAGTATCGTTCCAAGCATATCCCGTGACCTCAGCGCATTTCGAGTTTGAATGAGCCAGAAACACGTAAGCCGGCTTTTGGTTCCGTCTATTTTTTCCAAGAGGACAATATTTTTCAGCAGGTAAGCCGACGTCACCTGGCATTCTCACGCTCACGCATAGATGACGCGGCGCCAAAAGCGCATTTGCGCCTATGGTTAAAATTTCTATAAAATACAATAGGTTGTCGTGAACAAATCGGGAAATCGGCAAAGTCGCTGATTCGTCTTCTCTTTGTTCCGGATTTGATCGAGCCTGCTTCGAAACGGATTTTTTACATTTCCGGCGGCCCCGAAGTCACCGCTACACGCCCCTTCCTTATCCGCCGAACAAAAACCTCGACACACGCCAAACGAGAATCTTCCGATTCAGCATCTGGTGGGAAAAAGTGATTCAAAATCAATACTTAGCAGTGAACAAACCCTGAATCATCGGGAGTCAGCGATTCGTCTCCGATTCGTTCTACTGCTGTTCCGAATCGCTATGCGAGCATTCCACAAGCTATTCGCGAGAGCTAAAATCCGCCGGTGAAATTGAAATCAGCCCTTGCGTTTGCGCCAGCGGCTGTCCATTTGTTTGTCTGCTTCGGATCAGGAGCTTGGTTTTACCCCCGGGGCACCCCCGCCCCGTCTGCAGGACAAAGACACTGACATCGCAGCCGATGATACTGAGTGGGCGCGGCGTGACCGCGGTGCTCGGTCCAACCAATACAGGCAAGACCCATTATGCCATCGAGCGGATGGTTGCCCACAGCACCGGCATCATCGGCCTGCCGCTGCGCCTGCTCGCGCGCGAGGTCTACACGCGTGTCTGCGAAAAGGTCGGTGTTCACAACGTAGCCCTGGTGACCGGCGAGGAAAAGATCTCGCCGCCGAACGCGCGTTACTCGGTCTGCACCGTCGAGGCCATGCCGCGCGAGACCAAGGCCGCCTTCGTTGCCATCGACGAAGTGCAGCTATCGGGCGATCTCGAACGCGGCCACATCTTCACCGACCGTATCCTGCATCTGCGCGGCCGCGACGAGACGCTGTTGCTCGGCGCCGGCACCATGCGGCCGATCCTCCAGCATCTGCTTCCCGGCATCACCGTCGTCGAGCGTCCGCGCCTGTCGCACCTGCTCTACGCCGGCCAGAAGAAGATCACCCGCCTGCCGCAGCGCTCGGCCATCGTCGCCTTTTCGGCCGACGAGGTCTATGCGATCGCCGAGCTCATCCGCCGCCAGCGCGGCGGCGCAGCCGTCGTTCTCGGCGCGTTGAGCCCGCGCACCCGCAACGCCCAGGTGGCGCTGTATCAAGCAGGCGACGTCGAATATCTGGTGGCGACGGACGCGATCGGCATGGGGCTCAACCTCGATGTCGACCATGTCGCATTCGCACAGGACCGCAAGTTCGACGGCTATCAGTTCCGCAACCTCAATCCCGCCGAGCTCGCCCAGATCGCCGGCCGCGCCGGACGCCATCTGCGCGACGGCACCTTTGGCGTGACGGGCCATGTCGATCCGTTCGACGAGGAGCTGGTCGGCCGCATCGAGGGCCACCACTTCGACAACGTCAAGGTGCTGCAGTGGCGCACCACGGACCTCGACTTCAAGTCGATACAGACGCTGCGCGCCAGCCTTGAAACCGGACCGCGCGTGCCCGGCCTGACGCGCGCGCTGCCGGCTGTCGACCAGCAGGCGCTCGAACAGCTGTCGCGCTATCCCGAGATCCGCGATCTGGCAGACACGCCGGCGAGGGTCGAAAAGCTGTGGGAGGCCTGCGCGCTGCCGGATTATCGGCGCATTACGCCGGCCCAGCACGCCGATCTGATCGCGACCCTCTTTTCCGATCTCGTGCGCTATGGCACGGTAAATGAGAATTTCCTTGCCGAACAAGTGCACCGCGCAGATCGAACTGACGGTGAAATTGACACGCTTTCGGCGCGAATCGCGCAGATAAGGACGTGGACCTATGTATCGAATCGGCCCAGCTGGCTTGCCGATCCGACACACTGGCAGGAAAAGACGCGGGAAATCGAAGATCGATTGTCCGATGCGTTACATGAAAGGTTGACGAAACGCTTTGTTGATCGCAGGACATCTGTGCTCATGAAGCGCCTGAGAGAGAATGCGATGCTGGAAGCTGAAATCAGTGTAAATGGCGATGTCTTCGTAGAAGGACATCATGTAGGGCAGTTGTCGGGTTTCCGGTTCACGCCTGTATCGGGAGCGGATGGTCCGGACGCGAAGGCTGTCCAGGCTGCTTCGCAAAAGGCGCTTGCTTTGGAATTCGAAGCCCGCGCAGCGCGTATTCACGCGTCCGGCAACGGCGATCTGGCGATCGGCTCCGACGGCTCGATCCGTTGGCTCGGCGATCCCGTGGCACGTCTGGCGGGCACCGAGCACATCATGCGTCCGCGCCTGATCCTGCTTGCCGACGAACAGCTGACCGGCAACGCGCGCGACCACGTCGCCGCCCGCCTGGAACGCTTCGTCAATCACCACATCTCGACCGTGCTGAAGCCGCTCGACGATCTGTCGCGCGCTGAAGACCTGCAGGGCCTCGCCAAGGGTCTCGCGTTCCAGCTGGTGGAAAATCTCGGCGTGCTCTTCCGTCGTGACGTGACCGAAGAGGTTAAGTCGCTCGATCAGGACGCGCGCGCCTCGATGCGCCGTTACGGAGTTCGCTTCGGCGCCTACCACATCTTCGTTCCAGCGCTCCTGAAGCCGGCTCCGGCCGAGCTCATCACGCTGCTCTGGGCACTGAAGAACGACGGTCTCGACAAGCCGGGCTACGGCGACCTCATTCCGGTTCTGGCCGCCGGCCGTACCTCTGTCGTCACCGATCCGAGCTATGAGCGCAATTTCTACAAGCTGGCGGGCTTCCGCTTCCTTGGAAAGCGCGCCGTTCGCGTTGATATCCTCGAGCGCCTGGCCGACATCATCCGTCCGCTGCTGCAGTGGAAGCCGGGTCAGCCGAACCGCCCAGAGGGTGCCTATGACGGCCGCCGCTTCACCACGACCACGGCGATGCTCTCCATTCTCGGCGCTACGCTCGAGGACATGGAAGAGATCCTGAAGGGTCTCGGCTACCGCGCCGACGCTGTGAAGGCGGAAGAAGCAGCCACCTATCTGGCAGCACAGGACGCCGCCGCGACGCCGGCCGCAGCAGCTACGACGGAAGCAACCGCTGACGCCGCCGCTGAAGCGGCCGAGCACGACGATGCCGACAGCGCCTCTGCTGACGAGACGACTGCGGAAGCACCGGCTGCCGAAGCCCCTGCTGCCGAAGCGCCGGCTGCTGAAGCACCAGTCGCCGAAGCAACCGCGACGGAAGCCTCTGCCGAAGCTGCGCCCGCAGCGGAAGCACCGGCTGCCGAAACCGAAGAGCCGAAGCCGGTTCTGCTCTGGCGCCTTGGCGGCCGCACCGACGGCAACCAGCGTCAGGCACGCGGCCATGGCGAACGCCGTGGCGGCGAACGCCAGGGTGAGCGTCAGGAGCGTGGCGAACGCCAGGGTGAACGCCAGGATCGTGGCCACGGCCATCGTCGCCAGGGCGGCGAAGGCGAGAACCGCGACGGCAACCGCCAGAACCGCGGCAAGGACGGCGGCAAGCCGCACCAGGGCCGCAACGACCAGCGCGGCGACCGTCAGGACCGTGGTGGCAAGGGTCGCGACGACCGCAACAACAACCGTGGCGGCTCCCAGCCGCTGCGCTTCGAGGCAAAGCCCCCGCGCAAGGAAAAGCCGGTCGATCCGGATTCGCCCTTCGCAAAGCTCGCTGCCTTGAAGGAGCAGATGAAGAAGTAATCGATGAGCGAGAAGACACAGCCATCAAGCGGTTCGCGCCAGCGCATCGACAAGTGGCTGTTCTTCACGCGCATGATCAAATCGCGCTCGCTGGCGCAGGCCCATGTCCAATCCGGGCATGTGCGCATCAACGGCGAGCGCGTCAATCTTCCCAGCCATCAGATCAAGACCGGCGACAGGATCGAGCTCTCGCTCGACCGCCGCGAGTTCGTTCTGATCGTCAAATCCGGCGGCGCTCGGCGCGGCCCTTTCGAGGAGGCTCGCCTCCTCTACGACGACATCTCACCCTCCGCGCAAGACCGCAAACAGCTGACGCCCTACGAGCAGGCGACCCGCGATACGGGCGCTGGACGCCCGACCAAGAAAGAGCGCCGCGCAATCGACCGCCTGATGTCCGACGACGATTAGAAAATCCGTCTCCAAACTCGCCGCTTTCGCGCTTTCTTTATCCTTGAAATCCGGCACTAAAGCCGATACTTCACAAGCAACTTGCCGGATGGCGTGGCAGTTCCCAAGACTGGTCATGTCCGTCTCCGGCCAGGGGAAAGGCGCGACGTTCCAGGTTGCCCGGCCCCGTCTGCGTGAAAATCCTGGAGTTCTTCATGACCTATGTCGTGACCGACAACTGCATTCGCTGCAAATATACCGATTGCGTTGAAGTCTGCCCCGTTGATTGCTTCTATGAAGGCGAGAATTTCCTCGCGATCAATCCTGACGAATGCATCGACTGCGGCGTCTGCGAGCCGGAATGTCCCGCCGAGGCGATCAAGCCGGACACCGAACCGGGCCTCGACAAGTGGCTGAAGATCAATGCCGAGTTCGCCAGCATCTGGCCCAACATCACCGTCAAGAAGGACGCGATGGATGGCGCCAAGGACGTGGATGGCGAGACCGGAAAGTTCGAGAAATACTTCTCGGAAAAGCCCGGCGCCGGCGATTGATCGCCCATTGATACTATAGTCTGAGACAGGGCCGGAATATGCCCAATCTCACGGCGGATATGCATGACTTATGGGGGCGACATGTGTTGCCCGCATGACTCATACGCAGTAAATTATTGATTTCCTCATATTTTTGTGGTAACTTTCACACACTGTTCCTTTTGCGGCATCAAGGATGCCCCAAACCACCACGAAAGCAAACAAATCCAAGCGCGATTTCCGTGACATATCATGATCTTGAGCTGTCACGCCCCAAGATTGCGTGTCTGAATATGCTTGCTTCTTCCCGGTGGGACCAGAAGTAAAGTCACCCGACGGATCCGACCGTCTCATCCGGGCCTGACTGACCCGGCTCCGGCCTTGGCCGGAAGCGTAACAGGGAGTTTTTGACAAGAATGACGATCCAGCAGAAAAAGCCTTCAGCAGCCCGCCATGGTTTCAAGACCGGTGAATCGATCGTGTACCCCGCTCATGGAGTCGGTACCATCACCGCTATCGAAGAGCAAGAAGTTGCCGGGATGAAGCTCGAACTTTTCGTTATCGATTTCGAGAAGGACAAGATGCGCCTGAAAGTGCCGGTCGCAAAGGCCATGAGCATTGGCATGCGCAAGCTTTCCGAGACGGATTTCGTCGAGCGTGCTTTGAAGGTCGTGCAGGGCAAGGCGCGCGTCAAGCGCACCATGTGGTCCCGTCGCGCGCAGGAATACGATGCCAAGATCAACTCCGGCGACCTGATCTCGATCGCTGAAGTCGTTCGCGACCTTTATCGTGCCGAAAACCAGCCGGAACAGTCCTATTCCGAACGCCAGCTTTACGAAGCAGCGCTTGACCGCATGGCGCGCGAAATCGCCGCCGTCAACAAGCTCTCGGAAACCGAAGCCGTCCGCCTCGTCGAAACGAACCTGAACAAGGGTCCGAAGCGCGGCAAGGCTGTGGAAGAAGACGAAGCAGAAGAGGAAGAAGCAGCCTGATCTCAGGCTTTCTTCTTACCAAAAAACCCGGCCATCGTGCCGGGTTTTTTTATTGGAACCTTTTCCACAGTCGCGCGTTTACACACTGTCACCACGGACTTCCGGGAGAAAGCAATTTCGCTGGAGGTCCGGTTTTCATGTCAGGATGCGACGAGGAGCGGATCATGCCTTCCACAAATTGCCGGTTTGGCAACGTGAAGAAAACGGTCTGGGCTCGCGGCATAACCAGCACATAGCAGTAACTAGGGCCTCTCTCTGAGACGTCCAGAGTTAGGCCTTCATATCTTCCAGCCATGAATTTGATCCGGTCCGCAACGTCCGGAAGCAAGCCTTGTTTGCCCTTTTTTAGGGCTAAAAGTCTGAACTCAGGAGACCGATATGAAGAACATGTCTGCAGACCGGCGCATGATCAAGATCGCCATGGCGGCTCCCTATCTTGCCCGCGAGGAAGAACACGACCTCGCTGTCCGTTGGAAGCACAACGACGACCGTGGGGCACGCAACCAGATCGCAATGGCGCATATGCGCCTCGTCATCTCGATGGCTGCGAAATTCCGCAACTTCGGACTTCCCATGAGCGACCTCGTCCAGGAAGGCTATGTCGGCCTTCTGGAAGCCGCCGCCCGCTTCGAGCCGGAGCGTGATGTCCGTTTCTCCACCTATGCAAGCTGGTGGATCCGCGCCTCGATCCAGGATTATATCCTGCGCAACTGGTCGATCGTGCGCGGCGGCACCAGCTCGGCCCAGAAGGCGCTGTTCTTCAATCTGCGCCGCCTGCGCGCCAAGCTCGCCAAGGGTGATACGCAGCTGACGCTGCAATCGATCCACCAGGAGATCGCCGCGGCACTCGGCGTCAGCCTCTCCGACGTCCAGACCATGGATGCACGCCTCTCCGGCAACGACGCCTCGCTGCAGGCACCATCGGTGTCTGGCGATGCCGACAGCGCCGAGAAGATGGACTTCCTCGTCAGCAACGAGCCGCTGCCCGATGAACAGGTCACCAACATGATCGACGGCGAACGCCGCCGGGTCTGGCTTGCGTCCGCGCTCACGCATCTCAACGAACGCGAGATGAAGATCATCAGCGCCCGCCGCCTTGCCGAAGACGGAGCGACGCTGGAAGAGCTTGGCGCCGACCTCGGCATCTCCAAGGAGCGCGTCCGCCAGATCGAAAGCCGCGCGATGGAAAAGCTCCGGACAGCGCTCGTCAGCGCCGATCCGTATATGGCAGCGCACTGACCCCGATTACTCCGAGATTACTCCCCAGTGATGCAACTGGCCCGGCGCAAGCCGGGCCTCTTTTTATTCCGAGATGATTTTGACGCGGTCGCCGGGCGCAACGGAGGCACCGGTCGGCAGGGCGTTGATCAGCTTGAACAGATCGAGCTTGCGATCCGTCCCCATCATCCGCGCCGCGAGCGTGGTGATGTTATCTCCAGGCTGCACCGTCAGCACGCGAACCCGAAGCGGCTTCAGAGATGCCGCTTCTGCCGGCGTCATGCGCCGGAAGCTGGAGCGCAGCACGTCGGCCGTCGATTGCAGCGCGGTGCTTCCCTTCGGCACGGCCGTGAGGAAGCGGAAGATCTGCGAATTGTTTCGCACGACAGTCACGTCGAAATCCCAGCGATCGGCACTGGCGCGCGCGGTGGCGGCTTCCATGCCGTTGACGGTGATCTGCTGGATGGTCGACGGATCGAGCCCGGTGACCCAGCCGCTGGAGATATAGTTGGTCAGCGACTGGTTCTGGTTGTCGGCCACGCCGTCGAAGCGGATAGCGATGTCGCCGGGGCCGGTCGCCATGACCGCCTCGACCTTGTTGTCGATCTTGAAGTCCGGCGGCACATCGAAGCGGATGCCGAGACCACCATGCAGGAAGGTCTGGCCGCGAACATAGCCCTCTTCCGGGCTGTCGCCGTAGAGCAGGCCATCGATGCCGTCGAGATAATATCCGCGCCCGGTATCGCCGACCTTGCCCTCCTGGCCGAAGGCGCGGGCATGATCACGCGCAAGCTCGATGCGCTGCGCCGAATTCGGGTGGCTCGACAGGAAGTCCAGGCTCTGGTCGGCATCGGGATCGACCGACATGAAGCGGCTGTAGCCGGCCATGGAATCCAGGAAACGGCTGGCCGCATAGGGATCGTAGCCGGCTTCGCCGAGCATGCGCACGCCGATGACGTCTGCCTGCAATTCCTGCTGGCGCGAGAAGGCGGCAAGGCGCAGCTTGCCGCGCGCCAGCGCCTGCTTGCCGGCGATATCGCTGGACAGCACCTCGGCGACGACGCGGCTGGCGATCACTTCCGCCTCTTCGCGCTTCTGCCGCTCGATGCCGTGGTTGGCGGTGACGTGGCCCATTTCGTGCGACAGCACGGCCGCCACTTCCGACGCATCATTGGCAAGCGCCAGAAGGCCGCGCGTGACGTAGAGATAACCGCCGGGCAGCGCGAATGCGTTGATCGCGGGCGAATTCAGAATGGTGATGCGGTAGGACTGGCTCGGATTTTCCGACACCGCCGTCAGCGCGCCGGCAATGCGCGCCACCAGCCGCTCGGTCTTGGCGTCCTTGTATTCGCCACCATAGCTCGCGACGATGCGCGGATGCTCGCGCGCGCCCATGGCCGCACGCGGATCGTTCTTCTGCACTTCGTCGACGATCTGCGGATTGGACGAGGGCCCGACACTGGGCTGATAGGATTGCTCAAGCGCCGACTGACAGCCGTAAAGCGCCACGGTGGAGGCGGACAGGATCGACGCCCGTCGTGCCCAGCGGCACGCTGCGAAGAACACATCACTGGAAGGCGCGGGCAGTTTCCACGTCGTCATGCGGTCCAGTCTGGCTCTCCGAGTCATCGCGCTTCTCGGCCGGCTCGCCGTCATGGCGCCCCGGTCGTCTTCATCAAGGTTCAACAGGCGTACGCCCCCGTTTCCGCAGTGCACAATCGAGGGCCCAAGTCTTTGCTTTAGCTGATTTCCGCATCGGTTGCATAGCGAGACTCTGCCTAAATATGGCGGCTTTATACTTTAGCAAGCCTAACGTGGTTAAGGAGTTCTCTGGGTCGCCGCAAATTATGGCGAAAGTGCCGTTGTCTTGTTAAGATTCGTCGATCCGCAGAAATTGCCCCAGCGCGGAATTGTTTTCGCCGGTCGAAAACCGCGCGATCGGCGCCGCCACCGCGACCCTGCCCTGGTCGATGAAAATCGCATAGTCGGCAATCCGCCTGATCTCGTCGGCGTCGTGCGAGACAATCACGACAGTGTTGCCGCTGTCGCGATGCATCGCCAGAAGCAACCCCGCCATGTCGCGGCGCAGGCTCGGATCGAGCGCGGCGAAGGGTTCGTCGAGCAGCAGGATGGGGCGCTGACGCACCAGCGCCCGGGCAAACGCCACCCGCTGCCGCTCGCCACCCGAAAGCGTCGCCGGCATCCGCTTTTCGAAGCCTGACAGCCCGACCTTCTCAAGCGCCGACGTGATCGCGCGCCGATCGGCATCGCCAAGTTTCAGCGCCGGATGAATGCCGAGTCCGATATTGGTGAAGACATCGAGATGCGCAAAGAGGTTGTTGTCCTGAAACACCAGCGACACGGGCCGCTCGGCCGGATGTTGATGGCCGATATCCTTCCCGTCAAACAGGATCTGCCCCGCATCCGCCGTGTCGAAACCGACCAGCAGATTGAGGAAGGTCGACTTGCCCGCGCCCGATGCGCCTGTGACACCGATGACGGCGCTCTCGGGCAGCGCGCAATCGAACACGAATGAGTTCTGGCCCAGCCGCAGCGTCACGCCGCGCATCTCGATGGCATCACTCATGCGACAGCGCCTCCCGCTTCGGCTCATCCGCCACCCCCGAGCCCATCGTGCCCGAAATCGTCAACAGCAGGCAGATCACGCCGAGGATCAGCGCCAGCCCATCCGCATCATTGGTGCGATAGCTGCCGAGGCTGGAATAGACCAGCCACGGCAGCGTCACGAAGCTATCCGAACCAAACAAGGCCACGGCGCCGAGATCGCCCAGCGACAGGGCCATGGCAAAGGACAACGCCGTCAGCACCGGCTTTCGCAGATCCGGCCACGAAATCAGCCGCAGCTTGGCGAGGCCGGAGATGCCGAGGCTGGCGCTCAGCCGCTGTGTGCGGCGCTGGTGGATTGCGTAGGCCGGCTCCAGCACCCTGACGACGAAAGGCATCGCCATCAGCGCATTGATGGCGACCACAAGCACCGGCGCCACGACATTGACGTCGCCGACATCACGCGCCGCCAGGAACCAACCCGTGGCGAGAACGATGGGCGGGAAGAGAAGCACGAGCGACGAGGCGGCACCCATTGCGCCAAAGAAGGACCGCGCGCCGTGCCGCGCTTTGCGCTCAAGCGAGAGCGTATGGCGGGCGCGCACGAGCGGCATCGACAGGGCGAACGACAGCAAGGCCGACGAAAGCGCCATCGCGCCGCTGGTGGCAAAGGCCCGCCAGAAGATCGCTTCGCCGACCAGCTTCACCAGATCGGCGCGCAGACCGGCAATCACGATGAAGAGCAGCGGCAGGCCGAGAAACAGTACCGCCAGCGTGAGAAGCGCGCGATCGGCGATCCACGCACCGAACAGCGTGCCATCGGGCCGTCGGATCGTGCGACCCGACGTAAGCCCCGCATCGCCTGACGTCGGCAGCAGCGAGAGAATACCGAGAACCACGGCCGTCAACGCGATCTGCAGCAGGGACAAGCCCACCGCGCGGCCGGGATCGAAATCGAAGCGCAGCGACTGGTAGATCGCCACCTCGATCGTGGTCGCCGCCGGTCCGCCGCCGAGCATCAGCACCAGCGTGAAGCTGGTGGCGCAGAGCATGAAGATCAGCCCCGCCACACCTGGTATGACCGAACGCAGCACCGGCCACTCGATGAAGCGGAAGACGGACACCGGCCGCATGCCGAGACCGCTCGCCACCAGCCAGTATTCGCCCGGCACTCGCTCCAACGCCGCCAGCATAAGCCGGCAGGCAAGCGGCAGATTGAAGAACACATGCGCGAGCAGAATGCCCGACAGCCCATAAATGCTGACGGGCTGGTCGATCCTCGCCCATGACAGCATCGTGTTGACGACACCCTGCCGGCCCCAGATGCCGATCAGACCGAGCGCACCGATCAGCACCGGCAGCCCCATCGGCACCGCCATGAGCCGGATGATCCAGATGCGGCCGATAAATCGTGGCTGCCGCGCCAGCGCCCGTGCGACCGGAATGGCCAGCACGACCGACAGCAACGTAGAAAGCGCCGCCTGCAGAAGCGTGAAGCGCAGAACGCGCAGGATGTATGGATCGGAAACGATCGATCCGACAGGCATGCCGTCGGTGGAGATCAGCAGGGATAGCGTCGCGACCGTCACGAAGACGATGATGGCGGCGAGGCTGAGCGCCCCGCCGGCCAGCGCATATCGTCTTTCGGACGGCGCAAGAAGCATCAGTTCATGCTCATCAATTCATGCTCATCAATTCATGCTCATGGCGGCCAGCCACTCGTCGATCCAGGCCTTGCGGTTCTTGGCGACCTCATCCGAGCTCATCAGGAAGGTCTTCGACGGGTTGACGAGCTTGCCGAAAGCATCCGGCAGCGGCTCCGAGGTCTTGGACACCGGCATCATCCAGTTGTTGGTCGGGATCGCGTCCTGGAAGCCAGGGGTGACCATGAACTTCAGGAAGTCCTGCGCCAGCGCCTTGTCCGGCGCGTTCTTCAACAGGCCGGCAACCTCGATCTGGATGTAGTGCCCCTCGGAGAATGCCGCCGCCTGGTAGCGATCCGTGTTTTCCGAAACCATGTGATAGGCGGGCGACGTCGTATAGGAGAGCACCATCGGCGCCTCGCCCTTGGTAAACAGGCCGTAAGCCTCCGACCAGCCGGGCGTCACCGTCAGCACGCGCTTCTTGAGCTTGGCCCAGGCTTCCGGCGCCTTGTCGCCATAGACCGACTTCACCCACAAGAGCAGGCCGAGGCCCGGCGTCGAGGTGCGGGGATCCTCGATGACGATCTTCTGCGCGGGATCGCCATCGACCAGCTCCTTCAGGCTCGCCGGCGGCGTCTTGATCGTCTGCGTGTCGTAGATCACGGCGAAATGGCCGTAGTCATAAGGCACGAAGACATCATCCTTGAAGCCGCCGGGGACCTGCAGCGCGCCGGTGTCGATGCCGCTGGCATCGAATAGGCCAGTGGCCTTGGCTTCGGTGATCAGGCTTGTGTCGAGGCCGAGGACGACATCGGCCTTGGTGCCGGCACCTTCGAGCTTCAGACGCGACAGCAGCGCCACGCCATCGGCGACGCTGACGAAATTGACCGTGCAGCCGCATGTCTTCTCGAACGCCGCTTTCACCTTCGGGCCGGGACCCCATTCGGAGGTGAAGCTCTCATAGGTATAGATGGTGAGCGCCTTGTCGGCCGCGAGCGTAGCCGTTGCCGAAAAGCTCGCCAACAGCATGGCAGCGCCGAGCGCATAGGTCTTGAAATGGGTCATGACACCTCTCCTCTAGGTTCATTGAAGGGGAAAAGGGCGGTGCCTGGTGTCACGCGTCTAATCCCTCCGCCGGTGTTAGCCGGATCAGGTTCCGCGGGTTGGCTTTTGCAAGCCTCTCAGCCAAGTATCTGGGAAGATACAAGGCACCCCGTTAGAGCGTCGCAAGGTGTATATCCGTAGCCGGCGTCTGGCAAGAGCGGACGTCGGCCAGGGTTCGTCAGCCGGGTTCGTGGGCTATTCGGCGGCCTCGGCGGCGGCTTTCGCGGGCGTCCCACCTGTGCGCGGCAATTGCACCGGCTTCAGCATCAGCGCCGCCACAAGCCCGATGAAGGCAATGAGGCACGAGGTCATGAACAGGGGCACGAAGGCGCTGGCATAGGCATCCGCCACCGCCTGGCGCGCCGCCTCCGGCAATGCCGCCATCATCTTAGGCGTCAGCTGCTCGATATTCTCGACGCCGGGGATCGATAGACCCGTGCGGCCGAGCTGCGAGCCGATGATGGCGCCGTAGATGGAGATCGCGATCGAGGCGCCGCCCATGCGCGACAGCGTTACCGATCCGGTCGCCGCCCCGACATCGCGGGCGGGCGCCGCATTCTGCACGCCGATGATCGGCACCTGTTGCGCAAGACCGATACCGATGCCGTGCATCGCCATGATCGCGCCGATGATCAGCACCGGCGTTCCGGCATGCACCTGCGACAGCAGGACGAAGGCGACGGCGCTGACGGAGAGGCTGGCGATCGCAAACGGCTTGTAGCGCCCTGTCGCCGAGATCATCCGCCCGGCCGATAGCGAGCCGCATACGATGCCGCCGGTGAGCAGAATGAAGAGCGCGCCGGCCGCCGATGGCGAAAGACCCGTCGTCGTCTGCAGGAACAGCGCGAAGTAGTTGACCATGCCGATACCGATCGCACCGCTCATCACCGACATGACCAGCAGCAGGCCGAATGTCGGGTTGCGGAACAGCGACAGCGGAACGATCGGCTCGGCGGCGCGCCGCTCCACCAGCACCCAGGCGATGGCGCAGACGATGCCGAGCGCGATGATGCCAAGATTGCCCGGCGCCACCAGCGAGCCGAAGAGCTGGCTGCCATCGGCGGCGAGCACGATGCAGCTGGTGGTCATCGCCAGCAGCAACGCGCCGGCGTAATCGATCTTCGGGCGGCGGTTCGGCTTGCGGTAGGGCAGCATGAAGGCCAGCCCGGCAATCACGATCGCGCCGATCGGCACGTTGACGAGGAAGATCGAGCGCCAGCCGAACATATCGCTCATCGCGCCACCGAGGACAGGGCCGATTGCCCCCGAAGCCATGAGGACGAGGCTGGAATAGCTCTGGTATTTCGCTCGCTCGCGCGGCTCGAACAGGTCCGCATTGACGGCGAAGATCGACACCATGATGCCGCCGCCGCCGAGGCCCTGCAGCACGCGCGCCGCGATCAGCGTATCCATCGACACGGCCAGACCGCACAGCGTCGAGCCCACGGTGAAGATGATGATTGCCGCCATCATCACGTACTTGCGCCCGAAGAGGTCGCCGAGCTTGCCGTAGAGCGGCATGACGGCGCTGACGGCCAGCAGATAGGCCGAGCCGATCCAGCCGAACCGCTCGATCTGCCCGAATTCACCGACGATGGTGGGCAGAGCGGTGGCAACGATCTGGTTGTCGAGCGTGGCCATGAAAAGGGCGGCCATCAGGAAGAGAAAGAGAATGAGCCGGCGACGAGGGTCGGTCACCAGCGGCTGCGCGGCGATCTGTGAATTCATGGGGGCGATCTTTCAGGTTTCGGCGCAATTTATGTGCTGTCAGCATATAAATGTCAACGTCATATAAATGACATCAGCATATTTTCCTCCCCGATCGCTTCTGTTATCCTCCGTCCCATGACAGATAGTTTGCAAATCGCCCCAGACACCACGCCGACCGAGGATGATATCGCCCATATCGGCCAAAGCATGAGCCGTATGCGCATGATCACGGGGCGACGACTGATTGCCCGCCTCGCCATCGAAAAGGTGGCTCCGGATCTGGAGCTTTCGCATCTGGATGTTCTCGAAGCCGTCAAGCTCGCCCGCAGGAATGGCGAGGTGACCGTGGGGACGATTGCCGAGGCCATGCGCATCGATCCGTCCCGCGCAAGCCGCATTGTCGCCGACATGGTCGGCCGCGGTGTTCTCGAACGCGCGGCATCTCAGCAGGACGCCCGGCGGATCCTGGTGGTGATCACGCCATCCGGCTGGAGCCTGCTCACGGAACTGAAATCTCAAAAGCTCGCGATCATCAAGGATGTCGTCTCCGACTGGTCGTCTGCGGACGCCAAAAACTTCGCCGAGCTATTTGATCGGTACATGACCGGCTTCGAGCGCGTTTTCGCCATGCGTGACAAACATTTGCCCGCGGCACCAAAAGCTGGAAAATAGAACGAGAGATTGATCTGAATCAAACGGTTACCCGACAGCGTTTCATAGAACTCCCCCTGACCATAAACCTAGGAGAGATTCGAATGAAACGCCGCCTGGCAAAACTAAAGGGCATGTTCGCTGCCGTCGTTCTGGTTGCCGCTGCCCATCCGGCCATGTCCGCCGACCTGACCCAGCCGACCGCGGCTCAGGAAGCAACGCAGAGCCAGAGCCCCTGGATGATCCGCCTGCGCGCGCTTGGCGTCATCACCCAGGATTCCGGCTACGTTGGCGGCGTCGCGGGATCGGATCTCTCCTACTCGGACACCGTCGTTCCTGAATTCGACGTCACCTACTTCTTCACCGACAACATCGCCGCCGAGCTCATCCTCGGCACGACATTCGCCAACGTCACCGGCAAGGGTTCGATCGAAAGCCTCGGCGATGTCGGCAAGACCTGGCTGCTGCCGCCGACCGTCACGCTGCAGTATCACTTCAACGATTTCGGCAACTTCAAGCCCTATGTCGGCGCCGGCTTGAACTACACGATCTTCTACAACGAGAAGGGCAAGAGCGCCCAGAGCCTCGACATCGACAACACCTTCGGCGTCGCGCTCCAGGCCGGCTTCGACTACATGTTCGACGAGCACTGGGGCCTCAACGTCGACGTCAAGAAGATCTTTCTGCGTCCCGATTTCAACGTGAACGTCGGCGGCGCCGACATGACCGGCAAGGCCAAGCTCGATCCTTGGCTGATCGGCGCCGGTGTGACCTACCGTTTCTAAACCCAACCTTTATCGCAGAAACGCCAGAGGGCGCGGACAAACCCTGTCCGCGCCCTTTCCCTTTTCCTCCGCTTTGCGCTATGGGCAATGCCCATGAGCCAATCCACCTTCACCATCCTGCTCGGCGGCGAGCTGCACATCACGGAGCGCCTTCGCGTCGCCGTCTCCGGCAGCCGTTTCATCGCGGCCGATGGTGGCATGCGGCACGCGCTGGCGCTCGGTGTCAGGCCGGAGCTCTGGGTCGGCGATTTCGATTCCACGCCGGATGATCTGACGGCCGCATTCTCGGACATCCCGAGAAAGCCCTACCCCGCCGCCAAGGCCGCCACCGACGGCGAGATCGCCGTGTCGGAAGCGATTGCGCGTGGCGCGACACGGCTGATCCTCGTGGGCGCCCTCTCTGGCGACCGTTCCGACCACGCGTTGCAGCACCTGCTCTACGCCGTCAGTCTGGCAGAAACCGGCCTCGATGTACTCCTGACCTCGGGCACGGAAGAAGCCGTGCCGCTGATCGCGGGCAGCATCACGCTCGACCTGCCGAAGAACAGCCTGTTTTCCGTGCCCGCCTTCAGCGAACTCAACGGCCTCTTCATCGAGAACGCCCGCTACCCGCTCAGCGATTTCCATTTGCCCTTCGGCTCGTCGCGCACCATTTCCAATGTCGCGGAAGGCCCCGTGCGCTTCTCGCTTGAAAGCGGCCGCGCCATCGTGCTCGCCCGCCCTTACGATCTTTCCGGAGTCTGATTTTTGGCGCCCCCTATCCTTAAACTCGACGATATCTTCCTGAGCTTCGGCGGCGCGCCGCTTCTGGCGGGCGCTGCCCTGCAGGTGGAGCCCGGCGACAAGATCTGCCTTGTCGGCCGCAACGGTTCCGGCAAGTCGACGCTCCTGAAGATCGCCGCCGGCATGGTCGAGGCGCAGTCCGGCGAAGTGTTCCGCCATCCGTCGTCGACCGTGCGCTATCTCGAACAGGCGCCCGATTTCGCCGGCTACAGCACCGTGCAGGCCTATGCGGAAGCGGGGCTTGGACCGGGCGACGATCCATACCGCGTCACCTATCTTCTCTCGCATCTCGGCCTCACCGGCGAGGAAGACCCGAAGAACCTCTCCGGCGGCGAAGCGCGCCGCGCGGCCCTTGCCCGCGTTCTGGCGCCCGAGCCCGATATTCTGCTCCTGGACGAGCCGACCAACCATCTCGATCTCCCCACCATCGAATGGCTGGAAGGCGAGCTGCAGAAGACCCGCAGCGCGCTGGTGCTGATCTCGCACGACCGTCGCTTCCTCGAAAAGGTCTCCACCGCCACCGTCTGGCTCGACCGCGGCACCTCGCGCCGCCTCGATCGTGGCTTCGGCCATTTCGAGGCCTGGCGCGACCAGGTTCTGGAAGCCGAGGAGATGGAGCAGCACAAGCTCGGCAAGGCGATCGAGCGCGAAGAGCACTGGCTGCGCTACGGCGTCACCGCCCGCCGCAAGCGCAACATGCGCCGCCTCGGCGAACTGCAGACGATGCGCGCCAGCTATCGCGGCCACAAGGGTCCGCAGGGCACCGTTCAGGCGACCGTTTCCGACGCGCAGGAATCCGGCAAGCTCGTCATCGAAGCCGACAAGATCACCAAGACCTATGGCGAGCGCCCGATCGTCACGCCGTTTTCGATCCGCGTTCATCGCGGCGATTGCATCGGCCTCGTCGGCCCGAACGGCGCCGGCAAGACGACGCTTCTGAAAATGCTGACCGGCCAGCTGCCCCCCGATACCGGCATCATCAAGCTCGGCACCAATCTGGAGATCGCAACGCTCGACCAGAAGCGCGAGGATCTGAACCCCGAGGACACGCTGGCGCACTACTTGACCGACGGGCGCGGCGAGAACCTGCTTGTCAACGGCGAGCAGCGCCACGTCACCGGCTACATGAAGGAATTCCTGTTCCAGCCGGAGCAGGCCCGCACGCCGATCAAGAACCTCTCTGGCGGCGAGCGCGCCCGCCTGATGCTCGCCCGCATGCTGGCGCGGCCATCCAACCTGCTTATCCTCGACGAACCGACCAACGACCTCGACATCGAGACGCTGGACCTCCTGCAAGAGGTCGTCGCCGGCTTCCCTGGCACCGTCATCCTCGTCAGCCACGACCGTGACTTCCTCGACCGCACCGTGACCTCGACGATCGCACCTGCTGTTCCCGATGCGCCCGATGGCCGCTGGATCGAATATGCCGGTGGCTATTCCGACATGCTGGCGCAGCGCAAGGGTGCCGCCGACGAGCGCAAGAAGGCGGAGAAAGCCGAAAAGGCGAAAGCGCAGGACGCGGCACCGGCCGCCGAAGCGCCCAAGGGCAAGGGAAAGCTCTCCTTCAAGCAGAAGTTCGCCCTCGAAAACCTGCCCAAAGAAATGGCCAAGGCCGAAGCCGAGATCGCCAAGCGCGAGGAAAAGATGGCCGACCCCAACCTCTTCTCCAAGGACCCCACGACCTTCAACCGCCTGGCCGCCGAGATGGAGAAATTCCGCGACAGCCTGGTGAAGATGGAAGAGGAGTGGCTGGAGCTCGAGATGCTCCGGGAAGAGCTGGAGGGCTGATCGCCCTCTACGCCGTCGAAAGCTGAGCCTCGATCGCCGCCTTGTCGACGATCGACCACACGTTTGCGATCTTGCCGTCGGTAAATTCGTAGAACACGTTCTCGGAAAACGAGATCCGCCTGCCGTTGACGGGCAGCCCAAGGAATGTGCCTTGCGGGCTGATGTTGAAATTCAGCCGGCTGGCCACCGTGGTGTCATCGGCGATCAGAATCCGGACGTCGAAATGGAGGTCGGGGATCGCACGAAACTCGGCCTCACGCGCCTGCCGATAGCCATCCAGGCCAACCACTTGGCCGTTATAGCGCACATCCTGCCCGACATAGGTGCCGAGGTTTTCCCAATCCTGAGAATTCAGGCAGCCGATATAGGCGCGATACAAATCCGCAAGGCTCTCCTCCGGCATTCAAGCTCTCCTGCCCATTGGCGATATCTTGCCAGATAGTTCCCGTCTCCGAGCCGGAAACCCTCACATTTCATTGATTGGCCAGCGCCGAGACCTCGTGCCTAAGCTCCCGAAGGCTCCCGCCCCCGGAGCCAAGAGGAGAAAACCCATGTCTCGCTATCTGATTACCAGCCATGTCGCGGCGCTTGCCGTCGGCATTCTTCTGAGCACGTCGCAGATCACATCGGCGGCTGACGCCCAGCGCGTGCGCGTCCGTGGCGATATCGCCAGCCTCAGCGGCGACACGCTCGTCGTCAAGACCCGCGAGGGCGCCGACCAGACCATTGCGTTGAAGCCGGAATGGAAGGTTGGCGGCATCAAGAAGGCGTCGGTCGAAGACATCAAGCCGGGCGATTTCGTCGGCATCGCCTCGCTGCCCAAACAGGACGGCGGCGATGGCGCGCTTGAGGTTCTGATCTTTCCGGCAGCCATGAAAGGCACCGGCGAAGGCAGCCGCCCCTGGGATCTGAAGCCCAACAGCAGCATGACCAATGCGACCGTTGCCAAGGCAGTCAAATCCGTCGATGGCCACACCGTGACGCTGACCTATCAGGGCAAGGAAAAGACCATCTCGATATCGGACGATACGCCGATCGTGACCTTCACCGCCGCGCAGAAGTCGGACCTGACGCCGGGCGCGCATGTCATCGTCATGGGCGAGAAGGCAGCGGACGGAACGGTCTCTGCGGCACAGGTCACGGTCGGCACCAACGGCATCGTTCCACCGATGTGATCCCGATCGAGACGATCAGAGCGCAGGCGCCGGCGTGTTCGGCGCCTTGTCCGCCACCTTGTTTTCGTCGGGCTTCGCGGCAAGTGCTTCGAGATGCAGCACGCGTGGATGGAAGGCCTCGATATAGGCGTCGGAGCGGCCGATATAGATCATCGTCGCATCCGGCATCGCCTCGAGCACCTTCATCATCGTCGACTGCCACTCGGGCTCCATACCCTCGAGCACTTCGTCGAAGACCATCCATTGTGGCCGAACCAGCAAGAGGCGCGCGAAACCGATAGCCCGCTGTTCATCGGCATCGAGCAGCTTGTCCCAGCGCGCGCGCGTGTCCAGACGAGCAATGAGATTGTGCAGCCCCGCCTTTTCGAGCGCGGCCACCACATCGTCGTTCTTGTAGGTGTCGGCGGCTGCGGGAAACGCCAGCGCTTCGCGCAAAGTACCACCCGGAATATAGGCCGATTGCGGCACGAACAGCATGTCGTCGGTGGGTGGCAGGCCGATCTTGCCGCTGCCGCACGGCCACAGCTCCGACATCGCCAGGAACAACAGCTTGCGATTGACGTTGTGATCGCCGTTGATCATCACCTTCTCGCCGGCCTTGATGGTGACGCTGCCCTCATGCAGGCGGAAGCCGCCGCACTGGTCGATCTCCTCGTCCATCTTGGTGGCGATCGTCACATCCTCGAGCGTCAGCGTACCCGGCGCGCTGCGCTCATAGGCGATCGTTTCCTTGAGATCGACGTCGTCGCCCATGGTGGTCAATGCCTGGCGGAAATCGGTGACGCGCATCAAGGTTGCGCGCCATTCGGCGATTGGGCCGAAGTTTGACACGTACCAGCGCAGCGCCGTGTTGACCTGGTTGAACGCGCCGACCGACATCATCAGCTGGCCGAAGGTGAGGCCACCGGAGAAATAGGCGGGTGCGGCCACGATGATCGGAATGACGACGACGAGCCAGCCGTAGCCAGCCGACACCCAGGTCAGGTTGACGTTTGCCATCGCCAGCTTCTTGATGACGGCGAGAACGGCGCTGATATCGGTGTTGATCCGCCCCCGTTCATTCTCCTCGCCACGCGCAGCCGTGATCGCCGGAATATTCTCGTTGGCATGCATCAGCGCGAAACGCAGCTCGGCTTCCTTGGAGAAGCGGTCCGCATTGAGCTTGACGAGCTTGCGCCCGACGAGCTGGCTGAGCACCGAGGCGGACGCGGCGTAGAAGATCGCCGCCCAGACCATATAGCCCGGAATGGAAAAGGCGTACTCGCCGAAGCGGAAGACGAAGCCGCTCGACAGTTCCCAGAGAACGCCGATGAAGCTCACCAGCAGGATCGTCGATTGCACCAGGCCGATGACGAGCCCGGTCGTGCTTTCCGCCAGATTGCGAGCATCCTCATGCAAGCGCTGATCCGGATTGACACCGATCAGCCCGCTGGAGGCGAGCCTGAGCGCCCGCTTGCGCTGCAGCCACTGGTCGACAAGATCGCGCGTCAGCCCCTCGCGCATGTAAAGCGCCGTCATCTGGTTCAGCCAGGCCTGCACCACGTTGAGCAAAAGCAGCATGCCGGCGATCAGCGCGAAGATCTTCAGCTGGTGGAAAAATCCGGGCAGGTCGCGGCGCGAGATGGCGTCGTAGAATGGCGCATTCCACTGGTTGAGGATGACGGTGGCATAGGCCGTCGCCAGAATGATCCCGATCAACGCCGTCGAGAGAATGAGCACCGGCGCGCGCACCCTGGAATGCCAGAATGCCGAAAACATCACCTTGAGGCGGAAGATCAGGCTGAGATCATACCCTACCCGGTCCTGCCCCTGGATGCTCGGTCTGCTTTTGACGTCCTCTGCCATCATGCTTCCTTACGCGTATGTAGCCCCTGAATAGCACCGTGAGTCAGCCTGTCCAGCAACAGTTTCTAGCATCAGGTAATGCGCGAGTTACCTCGGCAAATAGGCGACGCCACGTATCGGTCATTGATTCGCGGCCTGACTGGGTCTATTTAGAGCGCTCCGTGGTGATTTGGCCGGCCGGCTTGCAGCCACGTTAAAGAAGTTGCTAAAGGGCCGCGTGCGGACCGATAGCGATATTTTCGTTTTTTCATCGAGTGACCGCTATGCCGATCAAGATCCCCGATACCCTGCCCGCCTTTGAAACCCTGGTTCAGGAAGGTGTGCGCGTGATGACCGAGACGGCCGCGATCCGTCAGGACATTCGCCCCCTGCAGATCGGGCTTCTGAACCTCATGCCGAACAAGATCAAGACCGAGATCCAGATGGCGCGCCTCATCGGCGCCTCGCCGCTGCAGGTCGAGCTGTCGCTTGTTCGCGTCGGGAACCACAAGGCGAAGAACACCTCGGAAGATCATCTCTTCTCCTTCTACCAGACCTGGGAGGAGATCAAACACCGGAAGTTCGACGGCTTCATCATCACTGGCGCGCCGATCGAAACGCTTCCATACGAAGACGTTACTTATTGGGATGAAATGCAGCAGATTTTCGACTGGACGCGCACCAACGTGCACTCCGCGATGAATGTCTGCTGGGGCGCGATGGCCGCGATCTACCATTTCCACGATATTCCCAAGCACGCGCTGACGGAAAAGGCCTTCGGCGTCTACCGCCACAAAAACCTCAAGCCGTCGTCGGTCTATCTCAACGGCTTCTCCGACAATTTCGAGGTTCCGGTCTCGCGCTGGACGGAAGTGCGCCGCGCCGATATCGAAAAATCCGACACGCTGGAAATCCTGATGGAATCGAGCGAGATGGGCGTGTGCCTCGTTCACGAGAAGAAGGGCAACCGGCTCTATATCTTCAACCACGTCGAATATGATTCGACATCGCTCGGTGACGAGTATTTTCGCGATGTGAATGCCGGCGTCCCGATCAAGATGCCGCACAACTATTTCCCGCATAACGACCCGTCGATCCCGCCGCAGAACCGCTGGCGCAGCCACGCGCATCTGCTGTTCGGCAACTGGATCAACGAAATCTACCAGACGACACCTTACAATCTGGAAGATATTGGCGAGGACGGCTGAGATCTTTTCGCTTTGCTTGACACGCCGCCGGACCTGACCGGCGGCGTTTGTTTTTTATATCGCGGCGGTTGCGATTTCATTCAATTGAGAGCAGGTTCTGGCCCGAAATTGCGGACGCGAACCGGGGAGGAAACAGGATGGCGGATGGATTGAAGCGGGACGTTTTTGGAACGACGAAGACGGGCGAAACCGTCCATCGCGTCGAAATCTCGGGCGGCGGCCTGACCGCCAAGGTGATCACCTGGGGCGCCGTCATCCAGGACCTCAGGCTCGAGGGCCATGACGCGCCGCTCACGCTCGGCTTCGATGATTTCGACAGCTATCCCGCTCATTCCGCCTATTTCGGCGCGACACCCGGCCGCAACGCCAACCGCATCGGCGGCGGCAAGTTCACGATCGACGGCAAGAATTATCAGCTCGACCTCAACGAAAACGGCGTCAGCCACCTGCATGGCGGCTTCGAGAACATCGCGCTGCGCAACTGGACGATCGTCGAGCATGACAACGACCGCGTCGTCCTGAAGATCGTCGACGCCGATGGCCGCGGCGGCTATCCCGGCAATTGCACCATACTCGTCACCTACCGCGTGCATGGCGACGGCGAACTCTCGGTCGTCTACGAGACGACCAGCGACCAGCCGACCATCGCCAATGTCTGCCAGCACGCCTATTTCAATCTCGATGGTCGCGACGACACGCTTGGCCACGACATCATGATCGCGGCCGACAGCTATCTTCCAACCGACGAGCGCCAGATCCCGACCGGCGAGATCCGCCCGGTGCAAGGCACGGTCTTCGATTTCCGCGAAATGGCCTCGCTGAAGCGCTTCGAGGGCGACACCCAGGCGCTCTACGACCACAATTTCTGCCTCTCATCCGAACGTGTCGCCAAGCGCTCCGTGGTGCTCGCGCGCAGCCTCTATTCAGGCGTGTCGATGGAAGTGCGAACGACCGAGCCCGGCGTCCAGTTCTACGCCGCCTTCAAGCTCGATGTGCCGGTGCCTGGCATCGGCGGCCGCAAATACGGCCCCTTCGCCGGCTTCTGCCTGGAAACCCAAATCTGGCCCGACGCCATCAACCACGAGGGCTTCCCCAACGCGGTTCTGCGCCCCGGCGAAGTGCTGCGCCAGGAAACGGACTACATATTCTCCAAGAGCTGACAGCAGCAAGCCGACCGCTTCTGATGTCATCAAACCCTCGCAGAGCTCTGCGAGGGTTTTTTCATGCAAGTTAGCGCTTGCAATTGGTTCCAAAGAGGTTCTATTTTAATCTCATGGATAGAACCAGTCTGATAGCCGAGATCGAGGCACGCGGACTGCGCGACACAGCGCGCAGCGGACCTCTCTATCGCCGTCTCGCGCAGACACTGACCGGACTGATCAATGAGGGGCTTCTCAAGCCCGGTGCCGCACTGCCAAGCGAGCGCGATCTGGCGGAAGCCCTGAAGATTGGTCGCGTCACGGTGCGCACCGCCTATCGCGATCTCCTGAATTCAGGCACGCTGGAATCACGCCACGGCAGCGGCACCTTCGTCTCCGCCAAGGTGGAACGTATGGAGCAGTCGCTCTGGCGGCTTTCGTCCTTCTCCGAAGACATGCGCTCGCGCGGCCGCGTGCCGGCGGCGCGGATCCTGTCGCGCACCATCAACAAGCCCTCGCCGGAGGAAGCCTTCCTGCTGGGCCTCGGCGTCGACGAGCGTGTGTTGCGCCTCGATCGCCTGCGGCTTGCCGACGGGCTACCGCTGGCGATCGATCGCTCGGTGGTCCCCGTCAAGTTTCTCGATGACACCGCCGGCGGCGAAGGCTCGCTCTACGACGCGCTGACGGCAAGCGGCCACCGTCCGGTGCGCGCGCTGCAGAAGCTCTCCGCCGTCACGCTCGACGCGACCTCGGCGGCAGCGCTCGACGTCGCGGCCGGCGCACCCGCCCTTCTGATCGAACGCGTATCGCGCCTGGAAGACCAGCGCGTCGTTGAATACACCCGCTCCCACTATCGTGGCGATGCATATGATTTTGTTGCAGAATTGAGAATTGGAGACGAGCTATGAGTGAAACCCAATCGCTGATGTTGCAGGAAGCCGGCCAATCTCCCGAGGTGGTCGCGACGCTGCTGCGCAAGGAAAAGCCTGTTTTCGACGAGATCGCCAAGCTCTTTTCCAAGAACGCGCCAAGCGTCGTCACCACCGCCGCGCGCGGCTCGTCCGACCATGCCGCTACCTTCTTCAAGTATCTCTTCGAGATCACCTGCGGCATTCCGGTGGCCTCTGTCGGCCCGTCGATCGCGTCGGTCTATGGCACGCCGCTGCGCCTCAAGGGTGGCATTCACTTCACCGTATCGCAGTCTGGCGCGAGCCCCGATATCGTGGCGCTCCAGGAAGCGGCCAAGCGCGGCGGCGCGACCACCATTGCCGTCGTCAACGTCACCGACAGCCCGCTCGCCAAGCAGGCCGATCTCGTGCTCGACCTCAACGCCGGCGCCGAAAAGAGCGTCGCGGCGACCAAGTCCTTCATCGCCTCGGTGGCGGCCCTCTCGGGCGTCACGGCGGCAATCGGCGCCAGTGGCGACCTGCAGGCAGCCCTTGAAAAGCTTCCCGAAGCGCTGAGCGCCACATCGGGCATCGATACGGCTGCCGCCGAAGACGTGCTCTTCAACGCCACCTCGCTCTACACCGGCGGCCGCGGTCCGGCCTTCGCCATCGCGCTCGAAGCGGCGCTGAAGGCCAAGGAGACCTCCGGCCTGCATGCCGAAGCCTTCTCGCTCGCCGAACTCATGCACGGCCCGATGCGCCTCGTCCAGCCGGGCTTCCCGATCCTTGCCTTCACGCCCGATGACGCGGCTTACGCCAACAACGTCAAGGCGCTGGAGCGCCTGAGCAACCTTGGCGCCACCACCGTGCCCTTCTCGACCAAGGAACTCCCCGGCATCAACCTGCGCGTCCCCACGACCGGCAACGGCCTCCTGGACCCGCTGGTTTCGCTGCTCGTCTACTACCGCATGATCGAGGCGGTCACGCGCCGCAAGGGCTTCGACCCCGACAAGCCGGCGAACCTCCTGAAGGTGACGGAGACCGTCTGATGTCGCGCAAGATCTTTACCGGCGCCCGCATCTTCGACGGCGAGCGCTTTCACGACGACAAGGCGCTTGTCGTCGCAGACGGCCGCATAGAGACGATCGCCAGCCTGAACGACCTGCCTGATGGCGAAACGATCACGCTCGACCGCGGCATCCTCGCACCCGGCTTCATAGATGCTCAGGTGAATGGCGGCGCCGGCCGTATGCTCAACGACGAGCCATCGCCCGCCTCCATGTACCGCATCGCCGAGGGCCATCGCCCCTATGGCACGACGTCGCTGCTGCCGACGCTGATCACCGATACCGGTGAAGCCACGGCCGCCGCGATCGACGCTGCGAAAGAAGCGGTCAAGGCGAACCGCGGCGTGGCCGGCCTCCATCTTGAGGGTCCCCATCTCGCGCCTGCCCGCAAGGGCGCGCATCTGGCCGAACTTATGCGCCCGGTTGACGACCGCGACGTCAAGGCGCTTTCCGCCGCCGCCGAGGCGATCGGCACGCTGCTGGTGACGATGGCGGCCGAGCAGGTCACGGCACGACAGGTGCGCGAACTGAGCGAGGCAGGCGTCACCGTCAGTATCGGTCACTCCGATTGCACGAGCGAGGCCGCCGAGGCGCGCTTCGACGCTGGCGCCCGTGGGGTGACGCATCTCTTCAACGCCATGAGCCAGCTTGGCCATCGCACGCCCGGGCTGGTGGGAGCGGCAATCGATAACCCGGCCGTCTGGTGCGGCATCATCGCCGATGGGCATCACGTCGATCCCAAGGCGCTGCGCACGGCTCTGAGAGCCAAGCGCGGCGAGGGCAAGCTGTTCTTCGTCACCGACGCCATGTCGCTGGTGGGTTCCACAGAGAACAGCTTTACGCTGAACGGCCGCACGGTGCGCCGCGAGACCGGCGCCTTCTGCTCGAGACTGGTGCTGTCAGACGGCACGCTCGCCGGCTCCGACGTCGATATGGCCTCGGCGATCCGCTACGGCCTCACCTATCTCGATCTGTCGCTATCAGAAGCGTTGCGCATGGCAACGCTCTACCCGGCCCGCTTCCTGAAGCTCGATGACCGTGGCCGCCTCGCGCCCGGCCTGCGCGCCGATCTCGTGCATATGACCGACGGCATCAAGGTCAACCAGACCTGGATCAGCGGCGAGCCTGCGTGACCGTGAAATGGCGATTGTCAACCAAGTGTTGACAATCGGTCGCTAAAGCCTGGTCTATTCGGCAACGGCCGACAGGCTCATATTCCCCCTCACGAAACGGCGGCACGCAGATGCGCCGCCCCTGTGAGAGGACAAAATCATGGCCCAGATCATCCTGAATTCGGCAACCGCCATCCTGATCGCGGCGGCATTTCTCGCAACGGCAGCAATGGCGCTCCGCACTGAAAACCAGGTGCGCGTCCGCGTGCCTGTGAAGGTCCGAGATCGGCACCATCCCAACGGTTGAATGACCGAATAATTCCTCGAATTCGCCCCAATATCGACACCGGTCGGGATCAGGAATGCCTCGACCGGCTTGAGAGGGAAAGACAATGACAAAGATCATCGGCGCTGCGGCAATCTTGACGATTGCGCTCGCCACTTATGCGGCCTCGCTCAACCCGTATGACACGAGCAAGACCCCGCATAAGCCGTCGCACCAGACGACCGTCAGCGATACCGAACATACCGCCTCGATCCGCTAAGCATGCATCGCTAGAGCGCGATGCGCTTTAGACGAACAACTGCCCGCCATTGGCGCTGAGCGTCGAGCCGGTGATAAAGCCGGCATCATCCGAAGCCAGAAACACCACGCATCGCGCGATCTCCTCGGGCGTGCCCAGACGCCCCACGGGAATCTGCGGAATGATGCGCTCGTTGAGCACCTTCTCCGGAACCGCCAGCACCATTTCGGTGCCGATATAACCGGGGCAGATGGCGTTGACGGTGATGTTCTTCGCCGCCCCTTCCTGGGCAAGGGCCTTGGTGAAGCCGAGATCGCCGGCCTTTGCCGCCGAATAGTTCGCCTGCCCCATCTGGCCCTTCTGACCATTGATCGACGAGATATTGACGATCCGCCCGAAGCTGCGCTCGCGCATGCCGGCCCAGACCTGATGCGTCATGTTGAACAGGCCGGTGAGATTGGTGTTGATCACCTCGTGCCATTGCTGCGGCGTCATCTTGTGGAACATCGCGTCGCGCGTGATGCCGGCATTGTTGACCAGCACCTCGATCGGGCCGACCTCAGCCTCGATCTGCGCTAGGCCTTCCGAACAAGCTTCATAGCTCGACACGTCCCACTTGAAGACTGGAATGCCGGTCTCCGCGTGAAACGCTTGGGCTGCCTCGTCATTGCCGGCATAATTGGCCGCGACCCGATAGCCTGCACTCTTCAAGGCCAGTGAAATGGCGGCGCCAATACCGCGCGTACCGCCGGTGACAACAGCGACTCTGCTCATGTTCCGCTCCCCATATGTAAGGCTCCGCTATCCCCGGAGCTCAACCATCACACGATATAAAGCAGGCTATTAGAGTGCTTCGAAGCACATGGCGACGCCCATTCCGCCGCCGATGCACAATGTCGCAAGTCCCTTCCTGGCGCCGCGGCGCTTCATCTCGAACAAGAGCGTGTTGAGCACGCGCGCGCCGGATGCGCCGATCGGATGGCCGATGGCGATCGCCCCGCCATTCACGTTGACAATCTCGGGGTTCCAGCCGAGGTCCTTGTTGACCGCGCAGGCCTGCGCGGCGAAGGCCTCGTTGGCCTCGACGAGGTCGAGATCGTTGATCGACCAGCCGGCCTTCTCCAGCGCCTTGCGCGAAGCCGGGATCGGCCCGGTGCCCATGATCTGCGGATCGACGCCGGCGGTGGCCCAGGAGACGATGCGCGCCAGCGGCTGAATGCCGCGACGCGATGCTTCCTGTTCAGTCATCAGCACGGCAGCCGCTGCGCCGTCATTGAGACCCGAGGCGTTGGCGGCCGTGACCGTCCCTTCCTTGTCGAACGCCGGGCGAAGCTTCGCCATCGCCTCCATGGTGGCACCGTGGCGGATATATTCGTCCGCATCGACCGTGACATCGCCCTTGCGCCCCTGAATGACGAAGGGAATGATCTCGTCGGCGAAACGTCCGGCCTTCTGCGCGGCCTCGGCCTTGTTCTGCGAGGCGACGGCGAACATGTCCTGCTCCTCGCGCGTCAACTGCCACTGGCGGGCGATGTTTTCGGCGGTCACGCCCATGTGGTAGCCGTAGAAAGCGTCCGTCAGGCCGTCCTTGATCATGGTATCGACCATCTTCATGTCGCCCATCTTGGTGCCGGCGCGCAGGTGCGCTGCATGCGGCGCCATCGACATGGATTCCTGGCCGCCGGCGACGATGATCTTCGCATCGCCGAGCGCTATCTGCTGCATGCCGAGCGCGACCGCGCGCAGGCCGGACCCGCAGAGCTGGTTGATCCCCCAGGCGGTCGCTTCCTTGGGAACGCCGGCCTTCATCGCAGCCTGGCGCGCCGGGTTCTGCCCCTCGCCCGCCGGCAGCACCTGTCCCAGGATGACTTCGTCCACTTCGGACGCATCGACACCCGCCCGATCGAGCGCGCCCTTGACGGCCGCGGCACCCAATTCATGGGCGGCGACGGTGGCGAAAGCGCCGTTGAACGAACCGACAGCCGTACGGCCGGCGCTGGCGATGACGATAGACGGACTGGACATGAAGGTCTCCTCGTTTGCTCCACCACATATAGGTTGAAACTGACAAAGCTTCATCGCCAAGTCAAACGACAAGACAGCACATGCGAATTTTCGAAAGAACTTACGCTGCGTGAATTGTCTTGCACTAAAAGGGGCTTGCCGCATCGCACAAAGAGATTGTCACCGGCCCGATTTTGCGTCTACACTCCCAAGTGGAGGAATTTCAATGACAATAAGACGGGCTTTGGGAGATTCATATGGCGAAGAATGAGGGCCAGGTAGCAATCAAGAAATACGCCAATCGCCGACTGTATAACACGGGCACCAGCACATACGTGACGCTGGAAGACCTGGCGGAGATGGTGAAGAAGGGAGAGGACTTCACCGTACAGGACGCCAAGAGCGGCGACGACATCACGCATTCCGTGTTGACGCAGATCATCTTCGAGCAGGAATCGAAGACCGGCAACACGCTGCTACCCATTTCCTTTCTACGCCAGCTGATCACTTACTATGGCGACCAGATGCAGATGGTGGTTCCGAGCTTCCTGGAACACTCCATGCGCGCCTTTACCGAGCAGCAGACGCAGATGCGCGAGCAGGTGACGCGCGCCTTCGGCGAGACGCCGCTGACCAAGAACCTGCAGCTGCCGATGCAGATGGTCGAGGACCAGGTGCGCCGCAACACCGAGATGTTTCAGCAGGCCATGCAGATGTTCTCACCCTTCAAGGCGCCGGCGACTGCCGCCAAGGAAAGCCGCAAGGCCGAGGCCAAGGACATCGACGAACTCAAGGAACAGCTGCGCGCGCTTCAGAGCAAGCTCGACAGTCTCTGATACCAGATCCCATCGCTTCGCATCTCCTCTGGCCATGGCTCGAGGAGATGCCGAAACTCACAGCCCGATAGAGACATCCCGCCCGGCGCTGCGGATCGATACCGCGAAGCCGCCGACGACATCGATCAGCGCGATCGTCAGAAGGATGAAGAACACCTGCGTCGCCGCATCGGGAACAAGCAGGAACTCCACCAGAAACGCGATGAAAACAAGCATGGACAGCATGTGGTTGGCCAGGCTGCCGCGCGCGTTGCGCGTTGCGCGCAAGATCTCGAAGAACAGGACGACGAGTGCGACGACGATGAACAGGTCGCCGAGCGACATGCTCCAGATCGCCCCTGAGATCATCGACAGTACGATAAGGTCATTGTGAAGCGCGGGAAGTCCGCCGCTGCCCATGAACCCGACCATCGCAAGATTATAGAGAATGAAAGGCACGACCATCAGCGGAATTGCAGTGAACATGTGGCGGTATTCTCCCTCGGTGGAAGAATAGTGCCGTAAATCACCGCGTCACTTCAAGTGATCATGCGATATATTATTGCCAAAACGCAAAAGGCCGGCACACGGCCGGCCTTGCGAATTCTGCTGAAGCAGAACGCATAATGAAATTATGCGCTTTCCTTCGGCGTCAGAACCTGACGGCCGCGGTACATACCGGTCTTCAGATCGATATGGTGCGGGCGACGCAGTTCGCCGGAGTTCTTGTCTTCAACGTAGGTCGGGGCCTTCAGCGCGTCAGCAGAGCGGCGCATACCGCGCTTGGACGGGCTTGTTTTTCTCTTAGGTACAGCCATTTTTCTTACTCCACTTCACAGGCGAACACATCCAACGGCCAGACTGGCGGCCGAAACGACATATCGCGATTTCGGAAATTTTGCGCGCTTATACATGCCTTGGAGGGGCTTGACCAGTCCCCAGCTTTATTTTTTGAGATTCACTTGAATCTCTCATCAGACCTCGTCTTCCTCGACGATCCAGGGCTCCGCGCGCGCCGCATCCTCCCAGGCCTTCCAGGCCGGAAGGGCCTTCATCGCCGCCATATAGCTCAACGTATCGCCCGACGCCACCAGATCGTAGATCTCGAAGCGATTGACGACAGGCGCGAACATCGCATCGGCGCCGGAGAATTCACCAAACAGGAAGGGGCCGCCGGAATGGGCGCGCAGATCCCGCCAGATCGTCTCGATGCGCGCCACATCAGCCATGACACCGTCAGCGAGCGCAATGCGCCCCTTCGGCCGGCGCATGTTCATCGGACAGGCGTTGCGCAGCGCCCTGAAGCCGGAGAGCATCTCCATCGACACCGCGCGTGCGACGGCCCGCTTGTCGCGCGCCTTCGGCCACAGTCCGGCTTCGGGATAAAGTTCGGCGACATATTCGATGATCGCAAGCGACTGCCACACGCGGGTGGCGCCATGCTGCAGCACCGGCACCTGCCCGGTCGGCGAAAACGCCCGGAAATGCGGATTGCCGGCCGCCATGTCGAAGGGAACGAGCACCTCGTCGAATGGTATGCCAGCCGCGGCAAGCGCGATCCACGGACGAAACGACCAGGAGGAATAATTCTTGTTGCCGATATAGAGCGTCAGCCGGTCCAAAGATCTCTCCCTTGCAAGCAGGCGCGGCCGGGCCGCGCGCATCATCCCTCATACGTGCGATCACGCATGCCAGATGACATCCGGGGTCACCAGCGACATCTTCTGATGTCAGTCATAAATGCATCTGATGTATTCGCCGGAATTGCGCGCCCGGCGCTCGATGACGCCGGCGAGACTGCGCAGGCCGCGACCCGGCTTGCCGGCATTGCGGTCGATCGGATTGGGCAGCGACACGGCAAGCAGCGCCGCCTGCCGGCTGGTGAGCTTCGAGGCTGGCACCTTGAAATGATAGCGCGCCGCCGCCTCGATGCCGTAGATGCCCGGCCCCCATTCGGCGATGTTGAGATAGATCTCCATCAGCCGCCGCTTCGACCACACGAAATCGGCGGTCACCGCCAGCGGCAGTTCCATCGCCTTGCGCACGAAGGAGCGGCTGTTCCACAGGAACAGGTTCTTCGCCGTCTGCATCGGTATGGTGCTGCCGCCGCGCGTCGCTTCACCGCGCAGCGTGTCGGTGACCAGCATCCGCATCTCGCCCCAATCGACGCCGCCATGGAAGCAAAATTGCCCGTCTTCCGACATCATCACCGATTGCACTAGAACCGGCGAGATCTGGTCGATCGACACCCATTGCCGGTCATAGCCGCGCAAGAGCACCAGATCGCGCAGCATCAAGGTCGAGACCGGATGGATGAAGGGCAGCACGTAAAGGAAGATCAGCGCATAGGGCAGGACAAGCAGCGCGGCGATCGCCAGAACAATACGCATCATAAGCGAACGACCCTTCAGCCAAACGAGGGCGCGCCGATGGATCGGCATGGCCATGCTGTCGTCTGTCTCCGGCGTGATGTCCAATTCCCCTGACCCAGTCTCGTTCCCCTCTTCTCCATACCGCCTGCAAACTGGCATTGCCAGACACAAAGGAAATCTTGGTTGCTCTGTCGACAATTCCGTTGCAAGCCCAAGCCCGCCCGTGCCAAACAACGCCGCATGAACGCGCATCTGAAGACATTTGAAAGCCGGCTCGCAGCCAACGCCCGTGAGATCGAAGGCGTGCTCGACGCGTTGCTTTCTCAACAGGTTCTGGACGACGAGATCGCCCGTCCGGAAAACCTGCGCTCGGCCATGCACTACGCGGTGCTGAACGGCGGCAAGCGGCTGCGCCCGTTTCTGGTTGTCGAGACGGCAACGATGCTCGGCGGCAATCGCGACGCCGCCTTGCGGATCGGCGCCGCACTCGAATGCGTTCACTGTTATTCGCTCGTCCACGACGACCTTCCCGCGATGGACGACGACGACCTGCGACGTGGCAAGCCGACCGTACACATCGCCTACGACGAGGCGACCGCCATTCTCGCCGGCGACAGCCTGCTCACCTACGCCTTCGACATCATCGCCTCGACACCTGACCTCGACGAGGCGCGTAAGGTCGCGCTGATCCTGGCGCTGTCGCGGGCCTCCGGTCTCGGCGGCATGGCCGGCGGGCAGGCGCTCGATCTGGCCGCGGAGAAGCAGGCGCCGGACGAACAGGGCATCATCATGCTGCAGGCGATGAAGACGGGTGCCCTCATCCGCTTTGCGTGCGAGGCGGGCGCCATCGTGGCTGGCAGCCCGGCTGAAGACCGCGCGACATTGCGCCGGTTCGGTGAACGTATCGGCCTCGCCTTCCAGCTCGCCGACGACATCCTCGACCTGACCGCCGACAGCGCCACCATGGGCAAGGCAACCGGCAAGGACGCCGGACGCGGCAAGGGCACGCTGGTGGGCCTGCACGGCATGGCCTGGGCCGAGGCGACGCTTTCAGCCCATGTGAAGGAAGCCGAGACCCTACTGAAGCCCTACGGCGAGCGTGCCGCGGTTCTCGTCGAAGCCGCCCGCTTCATCGCCGAGCGCAAGAGCTGAGACGGACAAGCGTTAGCAATCGCTGAAAAAGCGTCACCGAGACAAGATTCCGGCGCCCGCTCAGGCTCTGCTCTCTTGCCGAGCGACACGTGGCGCGCCTAGAACTTGGTGCAAGGCCGCAACGATGCGCGGCCATTCCCAAGAGAAGCGCCATGCACGAGACCCTGAGCTACCTTCCGCAGATCCTGCCCGCCTATATCGCCTATATCGTTGCCGTCATCAGCCCCGGCCCGGCCATCATGGCGATCGTCTCGACATCCATGATGCATGGCCGCAAGGCCGGCATGACGATCTCGCTCGGCATTTTCGCCGGCTCCTTCACCTGGGCCTGCGCGGCCGCACTCGGGCTTGCCACCATCCTCAACACCTACGCGGTCGCGCTTGAGATCCTGAAGATCTTCGGTGGCCTCTATCTGCTCTATCTCGCCTACAAGGCCTTCAAGGCCGTCCGCGCCAACCCCGATATCCAGCAGGCCACGACGCCAAAGAATATGTCGACGCGCGCGTTGCTGCTGCGCGGCTATGGCATTCACGTCACCAATCCGAAGGCGATCTTCGCATGGCTGGCGATCATTGCGCTGGGCATGCCGCAAGGCGCGCCGGCATCGGTTGCCGGCCTGATCGTCGGCATCTGCCTGACGACGGGCTTCATCGTCTTCATGGGCTATGCCGTGCTCTTCTCCACACCGCAGGCGCTGAAGATCTATTCAAGCCTGCGTCGCTGGATCGAAGGCGCCATGGCAGCCTTCTACTGCTTCGCAGGGCTGAAGCTTCTCACCAGCCGCATCTGATTTTGGATAGGGAAAGCGACGGCGCGGATTACTCCGCCGCCGTCCTGTTCTGGCCGAAACGCTTTTCGATGTAATCGGCGACCAGCGCCTCGAAATCCGACGCGATATTCGGGCCGCGCAGCGTCATCGCCTTCTGACCGTCGATATAGACGGGCGCCGACGGGCTTTCGCCCGTGCCCGGCAGCGAGATGCCGATATCGGCATGCTTGCTTTCACCCGGGCCATTGACGATGCAGCCCATAACCGCGACGTTGAGCGCCTCGACACCCGGATACTTGTCGCGCCACACGGGCATGTTCTTGCGCAGGTCGTTCTGGATGTTCTGCGCCAGCTCCTGGAAGACCGTCGACGTCGTACGGCCGCAGCCGGGACAAGCGGCGACAACAGGAATGAACTGGCGGAAGCCCATGACCTGCAGGATTTCCTGCGCCACCTGCACTTCGCGCGTGCGGTCGCCGTTCGGCTCCGGCGTCAGCGATACACGGATCGTATCGCCGATCCCGTGCTGCAGCACATAGCCCATGGCGGCCGACGAGGCGACGATGCCCTTTGTGCCCATACCGGCTTCGGTGAGGCCGAGATGCAGCGCATGGTCGGAACGCTCGGACAGCATGGAATAGACGGCGATAAGGTCCTGCACCTGGCTGACCTTGGCAGACAGGATGATGCGGTTGCGCGGCAGGCCGATCTCTTCGGCAAGATTGGCCGAGATCAGCGCCGACTGCACGATCGCCTCGCGGGTGACCTGGCGCGCCGAAAGCGGCGAACCCGCCGCCGAATTCTGGTCCATCAGCGCGGTCAGCAGTTCCTGGTCGAGCGAACCCCAGTTGACGCCAATACGCACCGGCTTGTCGTAGCGGATCGCCATCTCGATGATGTCGCCGAACTGCTTGTCCTTCTTGTCCTTGAAGCCGACATTCCCGGGATTGATCCGGTACTTCGCCAGCGCCTCGGCGCAATCGGGATGATCGGCCAAGAGCTTGTGGCCGATATAATGGAAGTCGCCGACCAGCGGCACGTCCATGCCGAGGCGCAGCAGCCGGTCGCGGATGCGCGGCACGGCGGCAGCGCTTTCATCGCGATCGACAGTGATACGAACAAGCTCGGAGCCGGCCTTGTAGAGCGCGGCCACCTGGGCGACCGTGGCATCGATATCGGCCGTATCCGTATTGGTCATCGACTGGACGACGACGGGCGCGCCGCCTCCGACGATGACGCCGCCGACATCGACGGCAACGGATGCGCGGCGCGGTTTCGGATCAAAATCCGTAGCTGAAGACATGGATAGAGCTCTTGAACCCTTAAATTTCGTGCCTTTCAGGTGGATCATGACCGCCCGCTTGTCAACCCGCGGCATCCATCACTTTGTTTGACGTCTGTCAGTGACCGCCACCGGAAATGCCGTCGGCGTAGCGCGCCAGATGGGAAAGCGCCAGCACGACGAGGAGAAGCACCGGCAGCGCCATGAACACCACGGAGAAGCCGACATGCTCCGCCACGAAGCCGATCGCCGACGGTGCCACCAGCATGCCGGAATAGCCCATGGTGGTGACGACCGAGATACCGATACCTGCCTTCAGATGTGGAATATTGCCCGCTGCCGAAAACGCGATCGGCACCATGTTGGAGATGCCGATACCGCAGAAGGCGAAGCCGAGAATGGCGATCTCGGCATTCGGCGCGAAACCTGCGAGAAGCATGCCCGCGATGGCGAACAGGGTGCAGATCCTGAGCGTCATGACGCCACCCAGGCGATCACGAACGAGGTCGCCGGCAAAGCGCATCGCCGCCATCGTCAGCGAGAAGGCCGCGAAGCCGAAGCCGGAAAGCGCAACCGAAGCACCAAGTTCCTCGCGGAGATAAAGCGCGCCCCAATCGAGCACCGCACCTTCAGGCATCATCGAAAACAGCGCGACGAGACCGAGCAGCCACGGCAGCGGCACCATCGGCAGCCGTGTCTTCTCTTTCTTCGTATCGGGATGCGGCTGGTCGGCAAGGATCATGTTCCAGGCAACCGCAAGCGTGATGGCCGCAAGAGCCGTGGCGACGACGGCATGCGCGAACACGCCGAAATGCGCAATCAAAAGCCCGCCGAGGCCGGCGCCGATCAAGCCGCCGAGGCTCCAGAAGGCATGGCAGGACGACATGATCGCCCGCCGCATCGATTGCTCGACGGCAACCGCATTGGCGTTCATGGCGACATCCATGGCGCCCATGAAGCCGCCGAATAGAAAGATCGCGATTGCCGCCGTCACGATATTGGGCGCCAGCGTCAGCGCCAGCAAGCCGGGCAACAGGCAGACGGCCATGGCAAGCGACACGACCCGCGATCCATGCCGGGCGATCTGCGCGCCGGCAAGCGGCATCAGCGTCAGCGAGCCGATACCGAGCACCAGGATCATCAGCCCGAGGTGGAACTTGCTGAGCTCCAGCCGCTCGGCGAATTCAGGAATCTTCGGCGCCCAGGAACCAACGGTGAAGCCGTTGATCAAGAACAGCAGCGACACCGCCGTCCTGTTCTTGGTGACGTATCCGCTTCTCACCGGAAGCGCTGTGTTGACGTGATTATCCATGTCTCTTCCCATTATGCACTGGCGCCGGCACTCCTCGTCCGGCGCATCATTGAACGATATCTATTCGGTTTCGCCGGCAACCAGCGTCTTGCAGCCAAGATCGCGGTAGCGCGCAAGCATCTGAGGATCGGCGTCCCGCTCGACCACGAGGCAGCCGCAATCGGCGGCCGAAAGCACGCCATGCGGCGCGGCCGTGCCAAACTTGTCGGAGGTGACGGCGACGAGCACCTGCCGGCTTTTGGTCGCGACGAAGCGCTTGAACTCCGCGTCCTCGAAACCGAAGACGGTGACGCCCGCCGCGATATCGACGCCGCAGGCGCCGAGAATGCAGAGATCCGGCGACAATGGCTCCATGTCGCGCATCGCCTTCGCCCCCAGCGCGCCGCCCACCTGCCGATCGATCAGTCCACCGATCAGGATGACGTTGACGAGCGGCTTGTCGATCAGCGCCGCGGCAATCGACGGCGCGTTGGTCACCGCCGTCAGCGGCAGATCCATCGGCAATGCCATGGCGATCGCCAGGTTCGTGCTGCCAGCATCGAAGAACACGGTCATATCGGCTGCGATCTGCGAAACGGCGGCCGCCGCCAGCGCCTGTTTGCGATCGCGCGCGATACCGGCGCGGTGATTGAGGCTGCCGCCGGCGGGAGAAACCGGCAGCGCGCCGCCATAGACCCGCTCGCAGAGCCCTGCCGCCGCCATCTCGCGCAGGTCGCGGCGAACCGTATCCTCGGACACGCCGAATTCCGCCGCAAGCTCGGCGGCGAGCACGCGCCCATGCGTCTGCAGCTTGCGCGAAATGACGCTCTTGCGCTCCTGCAGCAGAAGTTCGTTCGTATTCATGCCGGATTTAGCCTGACAATTCTCAAATCGATTGAATCATGCATAAACCGATACAAACGTGCAAACAAGCAGGAGCGAACAAATCATCTCTTCACATTGTGAAACACTGAACACCAAAACCGTGATAAATGAGAAAAATATTCGCAGTTGCCGATTTTATTCGCAGTTTTTGACGCATCGCGGCATCGGCTTTTCTGCGATTTTCCAGCCATCGAACACACTGGTGAATTGGACAGACACATGAACCTCCTGAAGACCCTCGCCACCGCAGCCCTGATCCAGGCCGCCGCCCTGATGCCGGCGCTGGCCGGCGAAAACCTCGCCGCCATCAAGCAGGCAGGCGTGCTGAAGATCGGCACCGAAGGCACCTACGCCCCGTTCACCTTCCATGACGCCAGCGGCAAGCTTGTTGGTTTCGACGTCGAGATCGGCGAAGCGGTCGCGGCCAAGCTCGGCGTCAAGGCCGAGTTCGTCGAAGGCAAGTGGGACGGCCTGATCGCCGGCATCGACGCCAAGCGATACGACACCGTCATCAACCAGGTCGGCATCACCGATGCGCGCAAGCAGAAGTACGACTTCTCCGAGCCCTACATCGCCTCCAAGGCCGTGTTGATCGTTCGCGACGGCGACGACAGCATCAAGACCTTCGCCGATCTCAAGGGCAAGAAGTCGGCCCAGTCGCTGACCAGCAACTTCGGCAAGCTCGCCGAACAGTCCGGCGCCGAACTCGTCGGCACCGACGGCTTCGACCAGTCGATCCAGCTGGTTCTGACCAAGCGCGCCGACGCCACCATCAACGACAGCCTGTCCTTCCTCGATTTCAAGAAGCACAAGCCCGACGCTCCGGTGAAGATCGCCGCACAGGAAGAGAATGCCGACCACTCCGGCATCATCATCCGCAAGGGCGAACCGGAACTGCTGGAAGCGATCAACAAGGCGCTCGTCGATATCAAGGCCGACGGCACCTACAAGACGATCTCCGACAAGTATTTCGGCCAGGACGTCTCGAAGTAAGTCTGATCGACAGCGCAGATCTCCTCCCAACCCCTCCCCGCAAGGCGGAGGGGCTTTTTATTGGGCGCTTTCAGACTAACTTTGCACGCACGGTGCCGCCTCTTAGCCCCTCCCCCTTGTGGGAAGGGGTTGCGGAGGGGTATTCCACGTCGAACCGATAACCCCCGCGAAAGGGAACGCCCGTGCCGCACTGGCTTCAATTGATGGCGGATTCGCTCGTGCCCCTGTTGTGGGCCGGGCTGGTCTTCACCATTCCGCTGACATTGCTGTCCTTCACCTTCGGGCTGGTGCTCGGCCTGATCACCGCCATCGCCCGGCTCTTCGGCGCCGCCCCCTTCGTGGCGATCGCCCGCTTCTACGTCTGGGTGATCCGCGGCACGCCGCTTCTGGTACAGCTCTTCGTCATCTTCTACGGCCTGCCCAGCATCGGCATCCTGCTCGACGCCTTCCCGGCCGCCCTCATCGGCTTCACGCTCAATATCGGCGCCTACAGCTCCGAGATCATTCGCGCCGTCATCTCCTCCGTCCCCAAGGGCCAGTGGGAGGCCGCCTATTCGATCGGCATGAGCTGGCGTCAGGCGATGAGCCGCACCATCCTGCCACAGGCCGGCCGCGTTGCCGTGCCGCCGCTGTCGAACACCTTCATCTCGCTGGTCAAGGATACGTCGTTGGCAGCCGCCATCACAGTGCCGGAGCTCTTCCAGGCGGCGCAGCGCATCGTTGCCACCACCTATGAGCCGCTGATCCTCTATATCGAGGCGGCCCTTATCTACCTCGCCCTGAGCTCCGTGCTCTCGGCCCTACAGGTCAGGCTGGAACGCCGCTTCGCCCGCTATGGCGGCATGCTGGAGGCAAACGCATGATCGAGCTCTCGAACATAGAAAAGCGCTTCGGCGACGCCGTCATCCTGAAGGACATCAGCATCCGCATTCCCGAAGGCAGCGTCACAGCACTCGTCGGCCCCTCGGGCGGCGGCAAGAGCACGCTCCTGCGCTGCATCAACCTCCTGGAGATCCCGACGGCGGGCACCATTCGCCTCGGCGAGGAAACGCTGACCTTCAAGCCCGGCCAGAAGACCAGCTGGCAGGCGATCCAGAAGATCCGCCGCCAGACCGGTATGGTCTTCCAGAACTTCCAGCTCTTCCCCCACCAGACGGCGATCGAAAACGTCATGGAAAGCTTGGTGACGGTGCTCAAATGGCCGAAGGAAAAGGCCCGCAACCGCGCCATGGAGCTCTTGACCAAAGTCGGCATGGCTCACAAGGCCGATGCCTGGCCCTCGACGCTGTCGGGCGGCCAGCAGCAACGCGTGGCGATCGCCCGTGCGCTTGCCCCCTCGCCCCGCGTCCTCCTCTGCGACGAGCCGACATCGGCGCTCGACCCGGAACTCTCCGCCGAAGTCGTCGACGTCCTCGGCCGCCTCGCCAGCGAAGGCACGACCATGGTCATGGCGACCCATGACCTGAGGCTAGCCTCGAAGATCGCCAATGACGTCGTCTTCCTGGAAGCGGGAAGCGTGGTCGAGACTGGCAGCGCGCGGAACATCTTCACCGCCCCGGAACGCGAACGCACCAAGCGCTTCATCTCGACGATCAACGCCGCGCACACCTACGATATTTGAGGGATGCTTACGAGATCACGGGGCAAAGTCAGGATTACGGCGGAGCGGATGACCGCAGCCGCAACTCATTGAAACGCAGAGTCAAAAACCCGCTCGACGTCATCCTCGGGCTCGTCCCGAGGATCTAAGCACGCCTCCCGGAGTTCAACGGTCCTGGCATTCGCGACGGATCAACATGCGCCGTAGAGAACAAGGCGCCAAGTGTCCATGCACGTCGAGCAAGTGGGACCCTTGGCAGATCCTCGGGATGAGCCCGAGGATGACGGCAGAGTAAGTGGCCGCGTCCGTAACCTATTGAAACGACACAGTACGCCGCCAAGAACGCCATACAGCGGATGGCCCGACCGGGCGCCGCATGACACGACGCCCGCCAGCATCACTTACCCCGCATAAGTGACCAACAGGTCCTTGGCGTCGATCTGGTCGCCGGCCTTGACGAGAACTTCGGCGATCGTGCCGTCCTTCTCGGCGTGGATCGCCGTTTCCATCTTCATGGCTTCGATCGACACCAGCACGTCGCCGGCGCTGACCGTCTGGCCGGCCGAGACGAAGGCGCGGGAGATGACGCCAGGCATCGGCGCGCCGACATGGGCGGCATTGCCCGGCTCCGCCTTCCGGCGGGCAGCAGCTCCGGTGGCGCCGTGGGCGCGATCCGGAACCTTGATGCGGCGCGGCTGGCCATTGAGCTCGAAGAACACCGTGACCATGCCCTGGCTGTCGGTGCCACTCATCGCCTGGTTGACGATGACGAGCGTCTTGCCTTTCTCGATATCGGCAAACAGCTCCTCGCCGTCGCCAAGACCGTAGAAATAGGCGGGTGTCGGCAGAACCGAGACCGGGCCGTAGGTGTCGGATGCCAGCGCGAAGTCGGTGAAGACCTTCGGATACATCAGGTAGGAGGCAAACTCGAAGTCGTTGACCTCGCGCTCCAGCTTGGTCTCGATCGTCTTGCGCTCCGCATCGAGATCAGCGTCTTCAAGCAGCGAGCCCGGACGCACCGTGTAGGGTGCATCGCCCTTCAAAGCCTTCTTCTGCAGTGCTGCCGGCCAGCCTGACGGCGGCTGTCCGAGATCACCCTTCAGCATCGAAACGACGGATTCGGGGAAGGACACTTCCTTGTCGGCGCTGACGACGTCGGCGACGCTCAGGTCCTGGCTCACCATCATCAGCGCCATGTCGCCGACCACCTTGGAAGACGGCGTCACCTTGACGATATCGCCGAACATCTGGTTGGCGTCGGCATAGGCCTGTGCCACCTGGTGCCAGCGGGTCTCGAGACCGAGCGAGCGTGCCTGTTCCTTGAGATTGGTGAACTGGCCGCCCGGCATCTCATGCAGGTAGACTTCAGACGCCGGTCCCTTGAGATCGCTTTCGAAGGCCGCGTACTGGTGGCGCACGGCTTCCCAGTAGAAGGAGATGCGGCGGATCCATTCCGGATCGAGACCCGGATCACGCTCGGAGCCGCGCAGTGCCTCGACGATCGAGCCGAGGCAGGGCTGCGAGGTGTTGCCCGACAGCGCATCCATGGCCGCATCGACGGCATCGACCCCGGCATCGACGGCAGCCAGAACGGTCGCGGCCGCAATGCCCGAGGTGTCGTGCGTGTGGAAGTGGATCGGCAGGCTGGTCGCTTCGCGCAGCGCCTTGAACAGCACCTTGGCGGCGGCCGGCTTCAACAGGCCCGCCATGTCCTTCAGCGCGATGATATGCGCGCCGGCCTTTTCCAGCTGGACGGCGAGATCCGTGTAGTACTTCAGATCATACTTCGGGCGCGCCGAGTTTAGGATGTCGCCGGTATAGCAGATCGCCGCTTCGCAGAGCTTGTTCTCTTCGGCCACCGCATCCATCGACACGCGCATGTTTTCGACCCAGTTCAGGCAGTCGAAGACGCGGAAGAGATCGATACCGCCGGCAGCAGCCTGGCGGACGAAGTATTTGACGACGTTATCGGGGTAGTTCTTGTACCCGACGCCGTTGGCGCCGCGCAACAGCATCTGCAGCAGCAGGTTCGGCGCCGCCTCGCGCACCTGCGAAAGGCGTTCCCACGGATCCTCCGTGAGGAAGCGCATGGACACGTCGAAGGTCGCGCCACCCCAGCACTCCAGCGAGAGCAGGTTCGGCAGCGCATGCGCATAGGTGCCGGCGATGCGGGCGATATCGTAGGTGCGCATGCGGGTGGCGAGCAGCGACTGATGACCATCGCGCATCGTCGTGTCGGTCATCAGAACGCGCTTTTCGTTGCGCATCCATTCGCCGAACTTCTTCGGACCCAGCGTGTCGAGCAGCTGCTTGGTGCCGTCCTTGATCGTCGTGCCGTTGGTGTAGGGCACGACAGGCTCTGCGGCATCCGCGGGCGGGCGCGGCCGATCCTTGGCCTCGGGGTGACCGTTGACGGTGACGTCGGCGAGATAGGTGAGCAACTTCGTCGCGCGGTCCTGGCGCTTGACCTGCTGGAACAGTTCCGGCGTCGTGTCGATGAAGCGGGTGGTGTAGCTGTTATCCTTGAACTTCGGATGCGTGATGATCGCTTCCAGGAAGGTCAGGTTGGTGGCGACGCCGCGGATGCGGAATTCGCGCAGCGCGCGGTCCATGCGCGAGATCGCTTCCGACGGGCTCGGTGCCCAGGCCGTTACCTTGACCAAGAGCGGATCGTAATAGCGGGTGATGATGGCGCCCGAATAGGACGTGCCGCCATCGAGACGAATGCCAAAGCCGGATGCCGAACGATAGGCGGTGATGCGGCCGTAGTCCGGGATGAAGTTGTGCTCCGGATCCTCGGTGGTGATGCGGCACTGCAGGGCATGGCCGTTGAGCTTGATATCGGCCTGTGCGGGAACGCCCGATTCCGGCGTACCGATCGCGAAGCCGTCGAGGATATGGATCTGCGCCTTGACGATATCGATGCCGGTGACGACTTCGGTGACCGTGTGTTCGACCTGGATGCGCGGATTGACTTCGATGAAGTAGAATTTGCCGGTATCGGCATCCATCAGATATTCGACAGTGCCGGCGCCGACATAGCCGGTGGCACCCGCGATCTTCAGCGAATAGGCGGCCAGTTCCTGGCGCTGCGCTTCGGAAAGATAAGGGGCGGGCGCGCGCTCGACGACCTTCTGGTTACGGCGCTGGATCGAGCAGTCGCGCTCGAAGAGATGAACGACATTGCCGTGTGTGTCGCCGAGAATCTGGCTTTCGACGTGGCGGGCGCGCTCGACGAGCTTTTCGAGATAGACCTCATCCTTGCCGAAGGCGGCCATCGCCTCGCGCTTGGCTTCGGTCACCTCGCGGGCAAGGTCCTTCGGATCGCGGATGGCGCGCATGCCGCGACCGCCGCCGCCCCAGGAAGCCTTGAGCATGACAGGGTAGCCGATCTCGTCGGCCATCTTGGCGACGACAGCCATATCATCCGGCAGCGGATCGGTGGCCGGAACGACGGGAACGCCGACCGAGATCGCCAGATTGCGGGCCGCCACCTTGTTGCCGAGCTGGCGCATCGTATCGGCCTTCGGGCCGATGAAGATGATGCCGGCCTTGTTGCAGGCATCGACGAATTCGGGGCTCTCAGACAACAGGCCGTAACCCGGGTGGATCGCATCCGCTCCGGAGAGCTTGGCGACGCGGATCACTTCGTCGATCGACAGATAGCTCTCGATCGGGCCGAGGTCGCGCGCAAGATGCGGGCCGCGGCCGACCTGGTAACTCTCGTCCGCCTTGAAGCGATGCAGCGCCAGTTTGTCTTCCTCAGCCCATATCGCGACCGTTTTTATCCCGAGCTCGTTGGCAGCGCGAAACACGCGGATGGCAATTTCGGAACGGTTGGCGACAAGGATCTTGGAAATGGGCAAATGCAGTCTCCTCACGGCATAAAAACGGGCAATGCTGCACCCGCGAAAGGAGTCTTAACCCGCTGTCACGGAAAGTTCAATTTCCCACGACGACGCAAGATCGAATTTCTCTAAACTAGCTAGCTGATGAGCCCGTGGCGGAACGCAACAGCCACGGCGTGCTGGCGGTTCTTTGCCTTCAGCTTGTCCTGCAGGCCGTTCATGTACCAGTCGACCGTATGGTTGGAGATTTGCAACAGCTTGCCGATCTCGACCGACGTCAATCCTTCCGCGAGATACTGCAGGATTTCCATTTCGCGGCGCGTGAGCCGTGTGTCCGCACCCGACAGATCATCCGAAATAGAACCGTCTTCCCCGCGCAGTTCGAGAATGCGCCAGAACGCGCGTTTGGCTATCGCGTCGAAGAGGGTGATCTCGAGCGGAGACAAATCGACAGGCTTACCGCCAACGCGCAGATAGCCGAGCACGCCGCTTCGCCCATGGATCGGAAACATGTAGCCATCTTTCAGGCCATAGCCCGAGGCGGCTGACATAACCTGTTCCATCCGTCGGTAGTGCGGATCGTTGCGAAACGCCGCGAGGCTGTCTTTCCAGCGAAACGGCTGTTGCGCGAAAGCGAGATAACGGATCGTGGGATCGTTCAGCATGTATTTCTTGCCGACATAAACCTGCGGCCAACCCTCGGGCCACTCGCCGGCAAGCACGGCCGCGGTCAGATCTTCGCTGTGTTTCGGATACCGGAGCAATCCATGAAACTCGAAGCCATAAGACAGGACGACGTGCTTCAACTCATCGACCACCGCTTCCGGTTTCCGGCATTCTTCAAGAACGACAAGTAATTGAATTAATGAATGAATATTCACTAAAATGCCCCCATCCCATCACAGGCTTTCAAGTGAAGCCGCTGCGACAGGATTGCCCCGATAGCGAACGGTTATCGATGCAATGAAATTAGAGTTCAGAATATCGTTTATGGTTGTGCCAGTTTGACGCGACAACGCAAGGGTTAAATGTCGGGCCTTTTTATTTCACTAAGAAATTTTATCACATCTGGCACCCGCTCATGAAAACGAGCGCCGGCACGACGGCGAAACTCCAACAATGAATGCCTTGTTAATCGCCAGTTCAGATAGGTTTTTGTAGCATCGCAACATCCGCTATTTCGCAGATGCACAAAGAGGAATTCGCCGTGTCGCTTTTCAAGGTCTATGCAAGAGCTTTGCGCTATCTTGGCGCCTATAAGTTCCGCGTATCCCTGGTCGTTATCGCGAACATCGTGCTCGCAGCGATCACCATCGCCGAGCCGATCCTTTTCGGCCGCATTATAGATGCAATTTCCGGTAAAGGCGAGGTCAAGCCGATCTTGTTCATGTGGGCCGGTTTCGCCGTCTTCAACACGATCGCCTTCGTCCTGGTCGCCCGCGAGGCTGACCGGCTGGCGCATGGCCGTCGCGCGACGCTTCTGACGGAAGCTTTCGGCCGCATCATCTCCATGCCGCTCTCCTGGCATCATCAGCGTGGCACGTCCAATGCCCTGCATACGCTGCTGCGCGCCTGTGAGACCCTGTTCGGCCTCTGGCTCGAATTCATGCGCAATCACCTTGCGACCGCCGTTGCCATCGCCATCCTCATTCCGACGGCGATCTCGATGGACGTCCGTCTGTCCGGCGTGCTTGTCGTGCTCGGTATCGCCTATTGGCTGATCGGTCGTCTCGTCATGAGCCGCACGAAGGATGGCCAGGCTTCGGTCGAAAACCACTACCACACGGTTTTCTCGCACGTCAGCGACTCGATCAGCAACGTCTCGGTGCTGCACAGCTACAACCGTATCGAAGCAGAAACCAAGGCTCTGAAGTCCTTTACCGAACGCCTGCTGCAGGCCCAGTACCCGGTTCTTGACTGGTGGGCGCTGGCCGGCGCGATGAACCGCATGGCTTCGACCATCGCCATGATGATCATTCTCGTCATTGGCACCGTCATGGTCCAGGCCGGCGAGCTGCGCATCGGTGACGTCATTGCCTTCATCGGCTTTGCTAACCTCCTGATCTCGCGTCTCGACCAGATGCGCCAGTTCGCATCTCAGATTTTCGAGGCCCGTTCCAAGCTCGAGGACTTCTATGCTCTCGAAGACTCGGTCCGCGACCGCGAAGAGCCTGCCGGCAACGCCGACATCACCGACGTGAAGGGCGAAGTCGAGTTCCGCAACGTGTCGTTCCGCTTCGGCAACACGGCACAGGGCCTGCACAACGTGTCCTTCACCGCCAAGGCTGGCCAGACGGTTGCGATCGTCGGCCCGACCGGCTCGGGCAAGACCACGATGATCAACCTGCTGCAGCGCGTCTATGACCCCGACAGCGGCCAGATCCTCGTCGACGGCCACGATACGACGAAGGTCACCCGCAAGTCGCTGCGTCGCTATATCGCCACCGTGTTCCAGGACGCAGGCCTGCTCAACCGCTCGATCAGCGATAACATTCGCCTCGGCCGGGAGAACGCTTCGGATGAAGATATGCGCCGTGCGGCTGAAGCTGCCGCCGCCGCCGACTTCATCGAGACCCGCGAAGACCAGTACGACACCCATGTCGGCGAACGCGGCAACAGGCTTTCGGGTGGCGAGCGCCAGCGTGTGGCCATCGCCCGCGCCATCCTCAAGGATGCGCCGATCCTGGTGCTGGACGAGGCGACGAGCGCGCTCGACGTCGAAACGGAGAACCGCGTGAAGGCTGCGATCGACAATCTTCGTCAGAACCGCACCACCTTCATCATCGCCCACCGTCTGTCGACGGTTCGCGAAGCCGACAAGGTTCTCTTCCTCGACAACGGCCGCGTCGTTGAAGAGGGCAGCTTCGACGAACTCAGCCAGAGCAACGGCCGCTTTGCCGCACTGCTCCGCGCCAGCGGTATCCTGACGGACGAGGAAGTCCGCAAGGCACACACGACCGAAGCCGCCTAAGACAGGCGATTCACAAAAATGATCGAAGCCGGATGGTTCTGCCATCCGGCTTTTTTCTTACCTGACAGGCCCGCACGTCTAGATAATCCGGAACTTGAGCCGGGAGCCCCGTATGCAGGTCAAACGAATTGTCGCCAATATCGCGACCATCGATCAGAAGGCCGCCAGGTCTTTCTATCAGGACATCCTCGGGCTTGAGCTGCTGATGGATCACGGCTGGATAGCAACCTATGGCTCCGACCAGCAAATGGCGGTTCAGGTGAGCGTTGCCAGCGAAGGCGGCTCCGGAACACCCGTGCCGGGCCTGTCGATCGAAGTCGATGACGTCGATGAGGCATTTTCAGCCATGAGCGCCGCCGGTTTCGAAATCACCTATGGGCCGGCCGATGAGCCCTGGGGTGTACGACGCTTCTATGTCCGGGATCCCTTTGGCACCCTCGTGAACATCGTCTCGCATACAGGCTAAACTAGAGGCCTGCGCAAGGGGCGTTAGACTAAAGTCATAATCCCAAAGCCGCTCTCCGTAAGTGTGGTGTTTTCTGGCACACTTTCCTCGGGCGAACCGCGACCAGGGGTATGCTTTGAGGAGAGTATGGTCGCGCGCCGCATTTCACATCATTCTGTGGAGGACAGAACATGGCAAATGTCGCAAGCGTCGGGGGCGCGAAAGCTGGACCGATGACATCGGAGGAGAAGAAGGTCATCTTCGCCTCCTCGCTTGGCACCGTATTCGAATGGTACGACTTCTATCTCTACGGCTCGCTCGCCACTTATATCGGCGCGACCTATTTCACCCAATATCCAGAAGCCACCCGCAACATCTTCACGCTGCTGGCCTTTGCCGCCGGCTTCCTGGTGCGTCCGTTCGGCGCGCTGGTCTTCGGCCGCCTCGGCGATCTCGTCGGCCGTAAATACACCTTCCTGGTGACGATCCTGATCATGGGTCTCTCGACCTTCCTGGTCGGTATCCTTCCCGGTGCCGCCACCATCGGCATCGCCGCTCCGATCATCCTGATCGCGCTTCGCCTGTTGCAGGGCCTGGCGCTCGGCGGTGAATATGGCGGAGCCGCCACCTATGTGGCCGAGCACGCACCGAACGGACGTCGCGGCTACTTCACCTCATGGATCCAGACCACGGCCACACTCGGCCTCTTCCTGTCGCTGATCGTCATCGTCGGCGTCCAGTTCATCATGGGCAAGGAAGCCTTCGCCGCCTGGGGCTGGCGCATCCCATTCCTGGTCTCCGTCATCCTTCTCGGAGTCTCCGTCTGGATCCGCGTGCGGATGCACGAATCCCCCGCCTTCCAGAAAATGAAGGCGGAAGGCAAGGGCTCCAAGGCGCCACTGACGGAAGCGTTCGGTCAGTGGAAGAACGCCAAGATCGCCCTCATCGCCCTGCTCGGCGCCACCATGGGCCAGGCGGTCGTCTGGTACGGTGGACAGTTCTACTCGCTGTTTTTCCTGCAGAACGTTCTCAAGGTCGACCTGCAGGCAGCCAACATCATGGTCGCCGTCGCCCTCATCCTTGCCACACCATTCTTCGTCATCTTCGGCGGCCTGTCGGACAGGATCGGCCGCAAGCCGATCATCATGGCTGGCCTCCTGATCGCCGCCGTCACCTACAATCCGCTGTTCAAGGCCCTGACTTGGACCGCCAACCCGGCACTCGCCGAAGCGCAGGCCTCGGTCCGCGCGACGGTCACAGCCGATCCGGCCGACTGCAAGTTCCAGTTCAACCCGACCGGCACATCCAAGTTCACCAGCTCCTGCGACGTGGCGACAGCCTTCCTGACCAAGAACTCGGTGCCATATGATGTCGTCCCCGGCCCCGCCGGCCAGCCGGCGACGGTAAAGATCGGCGATGAAACCATCACCAGCTTCGACGCCGTCGCAGCCGGCGACAAGGCCAAGGGCCTGACGGCGGCATTCGAGAAAAGCGTCAACATCGCGCTCCACGACGGTGGCTACCCGCTGAACCGCGGCGCCATCAAGGTACCAGACGCGAAGCTCGATGCCTTCATCGCCGCCAATCCCGAGCTTGCCCTGAATGCCGATGCGATCCGAGCAGGAACCAAGGAGACGATGCCGGCCGACAAGCTGATGGCGGCCAAGCTGCTGACGGCGGATGAAGCCAACGGCGTCACCGACATGGCGGTCTACAACGTCGCCGGCGGCGGAACCTTCGCCATGGCGGCGGATCCCGCTCGCGTCAACTGGATCGGCACGATCGCCATCCTGTTCGTGCTGGTTCTCTATGTGACGATGGTCTACGGCCCGATCGCCGCACTTCTGGTCGAGCTCTTCCCGACCCGCATCCGCTACACCGGCATGTCGCTGCCCTATCACATCGGCAACGGCTGGTTCGGCGGCCTGCTGCCGGCAACGGCCTTCGCGATGAGTGCGGCCACCGGCGACATCTACTTCGGCCTCTGGTACCCGATCATCTTCGCGGCGATCACGCTTGTGATCGGCCTGATTTTCCTGCCGGAAACCAAGAACCGCGATATCCACGCAATGGATTGATCATCCCCGAGACGACAGACCACGCCCGGCGCTCCAAAGGCGCCGGGTTTTCTATGGCCGGAAACAGCCGCTTGGGCTCCGGCCAGCCGCCGGCACCGGGGCGAAACAGCAGATTATGGCGCGCATAGACAATGGCGATCATCATCGAGAACCAGCCGCCAAGCGCCAGGCCTGCGATAACGTCGCTCGGATAGTGCGCCCCCACCATCACCCGCGTCATGCCGAACCACAGCGCACAAGCGATGAACGCAATGCGATAGCGCGGAAAGAGCAGCGCGAAGGCGGCGAAGAAGGCGCCGATCGTCGTCGCGTGCCCGGATGGGAAGCTCTCGAAGGAATGGCCGGAGAAGGACGAAAACGAGAAGATGCCGTAGTCCTGGAAATGCTCCGGTCGCGCCCGTCCGATCAGCCGCTTCAGGAGATTGGCGACCAACCCCGACACCGCGATCGAGGTCAGGAGATAGCAGCCGATCCAGCTGATCCTGAGCGCCTGCAGGCGGTGGCGAATGCTTGTCGCCGTCCGCGACGACGCCCAGCCTTGAAACAGAAGGAACGCACTGACGATGATGATCCAGTCGGACTTGCCGAAATCGGTCAGCATCAGCCCGATCCTGCGAATAGCGGGCGGAACGTGATCGCCCCCAACAGGACCATCGAACAACAGAAGCGAGAGGATCACGGCGTTGACCGTGACGAACAGACAGGATTGCCAACGCAGATGCGGCATACCGTGATTGCAACGAAGCCTGCGTTTCTCAAGGGACGAGAGGAAGGATTTCATGTCTGTCGGCTGTCCGGGTCAGGGGTTGTCGATCAACAGCCAAGACCTAGCAGAAGCAGAATACAGATTTTTTACGACCGTTCTAAAGCAGGCGGCTAAGCCGCGGTATCGGCCATCCGCCATCGCGCCCGATCGAGAACGCCAGCCCGAAACGCGCAAACAGCACCGATGTGGCAAAGGCGATCCACGCACCAAGCGCCAGCCCGGCCGTAACGTCGCTTGGATAGTGCACGCCGATGATGATGCGCGTTGCGCCAAGCCATAGGCCGATCCCAATGAAGCCCAGGCGAAATCGTGGGAAGAGCAGCGCCAGCGCGACGAACAGCGCGCCGATATTGGCCGAGTGCCCGGAGGGAAAGCTCTGATGCAGGAAATCCATGTTGAATGGCGCGAAGCTGAATATGCCCTCCTGATCGTAGATCAGTGGTCGGGCGCGGCCGATCGCGAACTTCAGGAAGTTGGCGATGATGGCGGTGAACAGCACGGAAAGCGCGACATAGGCGGTCATCTGCCCGAAATAGATCATCCGGAACCGCTCGCGCACCTTCCACAGGCGCCGGCGGACCAGATAGGCAACAGCAAGAATGGTAGCGAGACCAGCGAGGATCCAAGCAAGCCTGCCGATGTCGGTGACGTCGCCCGCGATCGATATCAACGGCGCCGCCAAGTCCTTGGCGGCCAGGCCGAGCGGCCGGTCGAACACGAAAAAAGCGATGGCCACGGCGTTGATCGCGGAAAAGACAAACCCCTTCCAGGGAACCCGGCGATGGATCGTGCGGCGCGCCTGATAACGCTTTTTCAGATAGCCGCAGAAACCTGGCCCGCGATCGACACTCTCGCTCATTCCACTCCCGCTCTTTTCTCAATAGAGAAGGGAGATAGGGGCCGCGATAGCTCCCTTCAATGCAAAGGCCCTCCGCATCGTGAGATGCGAAGGGCCTGAAACGTGTTTCACGTGAAATATCAGGCAGAAAGCGCCTTGAACTCGGAAAGGATCGCCTCGCCCATCTCGACCGTGCCGACCTTCTTGGCGCCGTCGGCCATGATATCGGCGGTGCGGATGCCCTGGTCGAGCACGTTGGCAATCGCCTTTTCGAGGTTGTCGGCTTCCTTGACCATGGCGAAGGAGTAGCGCAGGCACATGGCAAACGAAGCGATCATCGCGATCGGGTTGGCAATGCCCTTGCCGGCGATGTCAGGCGCCGAACCGTGCACCGGCTCGTAGAGCGCCTTGCGCTTGCCGGTCTTGCCGTCAGGCGCGCCGAGCGAGGCCGAAGGCAGCATGCCGAGTGAACCGGTGAGCATGGCGGCAACGTCGGACAGCATGTCGCCGAACAGGTTGTCGGTGACGATGACGTCGAACTGCTTCGGCGCGCGCACCAGCTGCATGCCGCCTGCATCCGCCAGCATGTGCTCGAGCTTGACGTCGGAATACTTGTCCTTGTGCGTCGCGGTCACGACCTGGTTCCACAAGACGCCCGACTTCATGACGTTGCGCTTTTCCATGGAGCACACACGGTTCTGGCGCGTGCGGGCCATTTCGAAGGCCACGGCCGAGATGCGCTCGATTTCGTAGGTGTCGTAGACCTGCGTATCGATGGCGCGCTTCTGGCCATTGCCGAGATCGGTGATGGTCTTCGGCTCGCCGAAATAGACACCACCAGTCAGTTCGCGGATGATCAGGATATCGAGGCCTTCGACCAGCTCCGGCTTCAGCGAGGAAGCGGCAGCGAGCGCCGGGTAGCAGATGGCGGGACGCAGGTTCGCGAACAGCTCGAGATCCTTGCGCAGGCGCAGCAGGCCGGCTTCCGGGCGCACTTCATAGGGAACGTCATCCCACTTCGGGCCGCCGACGGCGCCGAAGAGAACCGCATCGGCAGCAAGCGCCTTCTGCATATCGGCTTCGGAGATCGCCGCGCCATGCGCGTCGTAAGCGCTGCCACCGACCAGACCTTCGTCGGTGACGAAGCCGGCAGACATTTCCTCGTTCATGTAAGCGATGATCTTGCGGACCTCGCCCATGGCCTCGGGACCAATGCCGTCACCCGGCAGCAGGAAAAGATTGCGCGTCGTCATGAAACCCTCCGGGAAAAACAAGTTGCGGCTTATTATCCCTCGGCAGAAGGCATTTCAAGCGATGAAGGGGCCGTTTCGGTACGGTTGGCGCCAGAGTTGAACGAACGGTTGAGCGATCGGTTGACCCGGCGATTTGCCTGGGCAACAAGAAGGGCATCGTGACCATGATCCGGAAAACGCCCATGCCCGCCGCACCGCTCCATCTCGACACCCCGCTCTTTCAGACATCCGCCGACTATAGCGCCGCAAACCGGCCGCTCTGGCTGAAGCTGGACGCGCTGCAGCCGGCGGGAAGCTTCAAGCTGCGCGGCGTCGGCAGATTGTGCCAGCACGAGGTGGAAAACGGAGCGAAAGAAATCTTCTGCGCCTCCGGCGGCAATGCCGGCATCGCCGCTGCCTATGCCGGCCGCGCGCTCGGCGTACCCGTCACCATTGTCGTGCCGGAAACCACCTCCGAGGAGGTCCGCCGCTCAATCGCCGCGACAGGCGCCGCCGTCCTTGTCCACGGTTCGGTCTTCGACGAGGCCAACGCCCATGCGGTCAATCTCGCCGCAGAGCGCAAGGCCGCCTATGTGCACCCCTTCGACCACCCGCTGCTCTGGGAAGGCCACGGCACGCTGATTGACGAAGTGGTGGCCAAGGGCGCCGAATTCGATTGCGTGATCGCCAGTGTCGGCGGCGGTGGCCTGCTTGCCGGCATCGTCGCCGGCCTGAAGCGCAACGGCCTTGATGATGTGCCCGTCATCGCCGTCGAAACCGCAGGCGCCGCATCCTTCAACGCCAGCCTAAAAGCCGGCGAACGCGTCACCCTGCCCGCCATCACCTCGATCGCCACCTCGCTCGGCGCCCGCCAGGTCGCCCAGCATGTGTTCGATCTGCCCAAGCATCATCCGATCGAGAGCGTGACGGTGAGCGACGCCGAAGCCGTCGCCGCCTGCCTGAAATTCGCCGACGCCTATCGCATCCTCGTTGAACCCGCCTGCGGCGCCGCCCTTGCCGTCGCCGACACCCACCCCGACCTCCTCGCCCGCTTCAAGAACCCGCTGATCGAGGTCTGCGGCGGCATCGGCGTGTCGCTGGAAAAGCTCAAGATGTGGAGAGAGCGCCTGCTCTGAAGCGACCGAGCCGATCAGGCGTCGCCGTCGATAGCTTTATGTTGCGCCAAGGGGTGTCCATGTCGACGCTCTGCGGCATTGACGATTGCCCGGGCTTTCTGAAGCACATCATCCAGATCGGTGCTCTCGCCGCGATCGAGCTCGGCCAACCCTTGAGCGATGTCGTCGAACGCATCCTCAAGCTCGGGCAGCGGTGGCACCTGTGATTTATCTTGGTCCGACATACCAGGCTAATCCCGCAATTCAGCGAGAGGCAGTGTAATCCAGGCTATTGCGGTGTCAAAGCACTGCAACAACGCCATCGTGCGGCCAAAGAAAAAGCCGGCGGGAGAGAACCCGCCGGCTTGATCATGCAATCCTGTCGAGGCGCTTAGGCGGCCCAGGGATGGGAAGCGGCGTTGGCCTTTTCGAACTGGTCGATTTCCTTGCCCTTTTCCATCGTCAGGCCGATATCGTCGAGACCGTTCAGCATGCAGTGACGCTTGAAGGCATCTAGATCGAACTTGATGGAGCCGCCGTCGGGACCGGTGATTTCCATGTTTTCCAGGTCGACCGTCAGGATGGCGTTGGAGCCGCGCGAGGCGTCGTCCAGCAGCTTTTCCAGGTTTTCCGGGCTGACCTTGATCGGCAGGATGCCGTTCTTGAAACAGTTGTTGTAGAAAATGTCAGCGAAGCTGGTGGAGATCACGCAGCGGATGCCGAAATCGAGCAGCGCCCACGGAGCGTGCTCGCGCGAGGAGCCGCAGCCGAAATTGTCGCCGGCGACGAGGATCTTGGCGTTCTGGTAGGCCGGCTTGTTGAGGACGAAATCCTCGTTCGGCGTGCCGTCTTCATTGTAGCGGGCTTCCGCGAAGAGACCCTTGCCGAGGCCGGTGCGCTTGATCGTCTTCAGGTAATCCTTCGGGATGATCATGTCGGTGTCGATGTTGACAACCGGCAGAGGGGCGGCGACGCCCGTCAGCTTGGTGAATTTTTCCATGGCCTGGCCTCCAGTTCGGCAGAGATAGTGTGTTGATCAGCGTTTAGTCCAGTTTCCCGGCAAAATGAAGGGGAATCTGCAGCCCCGGCCAGCGCCCTGAAGAATCAGCCGGCCGGGCGCGGCTGATCTAGCCGGCCTTGGCGGGCTCGTTCATCGCCCAGGAGACGCCGAAGGGATCGCGCAGCTGACCATAGCGATCGCCCCAGAACATGCGCTCGACGGGCATGACGACCTCGACGCCGGCCTTCACCGCCCGATCCCACCACAGATCGATATCGTCGACGACGAGCTGTAGCGAGAAACCCTGGTGCGGCCGAAAGGGGTGGCCGTGTTCGGGATAGGCGTCGCTCAGCATCAGCGAGCTGCCATTGATGTAGAGATGCACATGCATCGTGCGTCCATTTTCATCGGGCGGCACGACGAACGCCTGCTCGGCGCCGAAAGCTTCTCTGTAGAATTCCGCCGCCTTCAGCGCGCCGTCGACAGTGATGTAGGGGAGCAGCCCGTTCTTGACCGGCGGCATGGCCATCTGGCCGGTTTGCGTTTCGCTTTCCATGCAGTCCTCCATTGATGCCTAGGCGTGATGCTTGTGCCCCCACAAGCCTTGCCGCATCTAGGACGCGCGAGCAAAACGCCAGCCGACAGACCGAATGAAATAAATGCGAGACGCCAGAAGCGATCGGTGAGAGGCGATCAGAGATCGATGATCGTGCCGCGACCGTCGTTCCAGATGCGCATGGGTTGACCATCGCGCGTCTTGGACTTCGCCCTTGCGCAGACCGGAGCCGCCTTCATCTTCAGCGAGAGCGCGCGACCGACCATCAGCACCGTCAGAATGGCGCCGACGGCGAGCGTCACCGAAAAGGTGAAGAGCGCCAATGCTGCGAATGCGGTGATGCCTGCAAGCAAAAGGAAGACGGAACGAATATTCTGCATGGGTTTGAAACCTTTCTAGGAAAGGAATGTGGTCCTTCGTCTTGTCTTCTGCAAGATAAGCATGGCTTTTTGTTGTCTTGCCATCGGTCACAAAGCTTGACACACATTCGTGATGAGCCAGTCTCCCCTCACCCGTTCGATGAACCTGCGCCGCTCGGTGCTGAGCGTTCCCGCGATCAACCCTCGCGCGCTTGAAAAGACCCATCAGCTTGATTGCGATGCAGTGATCTTCGACCTCGAGGATTCCGTGGCGCCGGAGAAGAAGGCCGAAGCACGCGATAACCTGGCCACCTTCTTTCAGGGCAAACCGCTCGCGGGCAAGGAACGCATCATCCGCATCAATGGCCTCGACACCAACTGGGGCCGCGCCGACATGGAGCTCGTGAGTGTGCTTGAGCCGGATGCCGTTCTGCTGCCGAAGGTCAACGAACCGCAGGACGTCATGTCGGTCGGCGACCTTCTTGCGGATGCCGATGCACCCGACGAACTGCGAATCTGGGCGATGATCGAGACACCGCGCGGCATCCTCAATGCTGCAGCGATCGCCGAAGCCGGGCGAACTGCGGGCTCAAGGCTCGATTGCTTCGTCGTCGGCCTCAACGACCTGCGCAAGGAAACCGGCGTACTGCCGCAGCCCGGCCGGCAATATCTCGTGCCCTGGCTGATGCAGGTGATCCTCGCCGTACGCGCTTACGGCCTCTGCGCCATCGATAGCGTCTTCAACGATTTCAAGGATATCGATGGCTTCGACACCGAATGCGCCGAGGCACGCGCCATGGGCTTCGATGGAAAGATGCTGATCCATCCCGCGCAGATCGAGCCCGCCAACCGGCATTTCGGGCCGGACGCATCCGCCATCGCAGAAGCCCAAGCGATCATGAAAGCTTTCGCCGACCCCGCCACCGATGGCCTCAACGTCATCAATGTCGGCGGACGCATGATCGAACGGCTGCATCTTGTCCAGGCGGAAACTCTGGTTCATAAAGCCCGCCTGATTGCAGAACGCCAGAAGGCAAAAGGCCAGACGGCAAACTGAAAGACGATGTGATGAAGCTCTACCGCCTTCTGACCGGCCAGGACGACGCCGCCTTCTGCCACCGCGTAACCGATGCCCTTAACAAGGGCTGGTCGCTGAACGGCTCCCCGGCCATGACCTTCAACTCGCAAACCGGCCAGGTGATGTGCGCCCAGGCGATCGTCAAGCATGTCGAAGGCAAGGACTACCACCCCGACATGAAGCTCTCCGAACAGTAGGATTTGCTGCGGCGCGCGCGTGAAGACCCCGGCGCCTAGCGCTCGGCCGCCTCTTCGGCGCTCGCCTCGATCCGCTCCATGTCGTCGTCGCTGAGACCGAAATGGTGGCCGATCTCATGGATCAGCACATGGGTGATGATATCACCCAGCGTCTCGTCGTTCTCGGCCCAATAATCGAGGATCGGCCGCCTGTAGAGGCGGATGCGGTTCGGCAGCTCGCCCGTTTCCATGGTGAAGCGCTCGGAAATCCCGCGCCCCTCGAACAGGCCGAGCAGATCGAACGGCGTTTCCAGCGCCATGTCCTCGAACACCTCGTCGTCGGGGAAGTCTTCGATCTCGATCGTGAGATTGGTCGTCAGCGCACGGAATTCTTCCGGCAGGTGGCTGTAGGCCTCCATCGCCAGGGACTCGAACGTGCTGATTGTCGGAGCGTGGCGATCCTGCCAATTGTCGCTCTGGTCTATGCGAGCCATAAAAGCTCCTTTCCTTTGCCGCCCATATAGAGCCTTTGCCGCTGATTTTCGAGAGCGGAATCAAAGGCAGGAATAAATTCACATCAAACGGCTGTTGACTCTTCGGCCGAGCTCTGGAATCCATAGGAACATAATAGGAACATCCGATAGATGGAGTGACGTCGTGGCACAGTCGGCCGTGGCGCGCGAGCGGCTTTTTGCGCTCCGCGAAACCATTGCAAAGCTTGAAGGAAAACCGGTGCCCGCATTGGCGGCGGCGGAAAACCAGGCTTTGGCCGACACCGTTCTCGACAAGCCGAAGAGCGAAGACGCCCTGCGCCTGCCGCTTGGCATCCCCGCTCTGGATGAGGCACTCGACGGCGGCCTGCCGCTTGATGGCCTGACGGAAATCCGCACGACGCTGCTGCGCAATGCCGGCGCAAGCAGCGGCTTCGTTCTGGCGATCGCAGCCATGCTCCAGCACGGGCAAGAGGAGGGGGCAAACGCGCACCTGCCGATCCTCTGGATCGCCGACACGGTGGCGACGATGGAGGCCGGGCGGCCCTATGCCGTCGGCCTCCGCGATTTCGGCCTGAAGCCGCGGCTCTTCCTGCACGCCGCGCCGAAAAGGCTGGAGGATGCGTTGTGGCTGGCGGAAACCGCCGTCGAAAGCGGCGTCTTTCCAGCCACCATTCTTGAGGTTCGCGGCAATCCCACGCCCTTCGGCCTGACGGAAAGCCGCCGTCTCAACCTGCGGGCCAAGGCATCGCGCCGCCCGCTTTTCCTGTTGCGGCAAGCAGCGGAAGAAGAGGCCAGCAGCGCCATCTTCCGCTTTCTTGCCGAACCCGCGCCATCTGCGGCGCGGCCCTTGCCTGATGGTTCGATGCTGGGCGGCAGCATCGGCAATCCAATTTTTCGCATCACCCTGGAGAAGAGCCGAAACCCGGCTCCCTTCTCCATTCTTCTGGAGTGGAACCCCCATGACCGCCGGTTTTTCCCTGTCCGCCCATCAGCCAACACTCGCTTTCCAGGCGAACGCTCAGCGCATTTTGGCGCTGCACTTCCCGCATTTGCCGACCGATCGCATATCCAGGAAGAAGTGGGGTCTCGCCTGGCGTTTGCGCAATCGTCCTGAGACGCCGCCGATCGTCTGTTCCGGCCGCCACGCCAACACCATGCGGCTGACGGCGCTGGACGAGGCAGCCGAAGAGATCAACCTGAAAAAGAGCATGGGTGTCGCCGAAGCCCGCGCCATCCACCCGACGATCGAGGTGATCGAGGAGGATCCGGCCGCCGACCAGCGCTTTCTCGAAGGCATCGCCGACTGGTGCGACCGCTATACGCCGCTGGTGGCGCTCGACGGCAGGGATGGCCTGTTTCTCGACATAACCGGCTGTGCCCACCTCTTCGGCGGAGAAAAGGCGCTCCTCAAGGATATCATGTCCAGGCTCTTTCAAATGGGCATCGACGTCCGGGGCGCGATCACCTCTTCCCCCGGCCTCTCCTGGGCGGTCAGCCGTTTCGGTCAGGGAGGCGTGATCGACGCGGATGAGACGGAACGGGTCGTCGCCCCACTTCCTGTCGCCGCACTTCGCCTCTCGGACGACACGGTCGCAGCGCTCACCAAGATGGGCCTGAAATACATCGGCGACCTGATGGAAACCCCGCGTGCGCCGCTGACCCGCCGCTTCGGCGCAAGCGTACTGTTGCGGCTTGACCAGGTGCTTGGAACGGACGAGGAGCCGATATCGCCGCGCCTGCCCGTCGCCAGCCTCTCGGCCGAGCGCCGGTTGATGGAACCGGTCGCCGCGGAAGAGGAGATTCTGGCAGTCACCGACCAGATCGCCCATGCGCTGAAACCGTCGCTGGAGGCGCGCGGCGTCGGCGGGCGCGTTTTCGAACTCGTCCTGTTTCGCGTCGATGGCAAGGTCTTCCGCATCACGGCCGGCACGACAAGGCCGCTGCGGGAACCAAGGCGCATCGCCGTCCTGTTCACCGAACGCCTGCAGGCCGTCCATGACGATCTCGATGCCGGCTACGGGTTCGAGATTCTGCGTCTCAATGTTCTGCGTCACGAAACCTTCGATACGGCTCAAAGCGATTTCGAGGGACACCAGCAGAAGGATGCCTCGCTGGCAGCCTTCGTCGATCGCGTTTCCGCGCGATTGGGATCGCATTGCCTTCAGACCTTCCAGCTGCGCGAAAGCCACCTGCCGGAAAGGGCCGTGATTTCGGTTCCCGCCATCGATGGCCTCTCCGCGAAGACCCCGCCTGGCAATCCCGCCCCCTCACGCGGCGAGAGACCCGCGCGTCTCCTGGAAAGAGCGGAACCGATGGATGCCTTTGCCATCGAGGTTCCAGATGGTGCGCCGGCCAATTTTCACTGGCGCCGCATGCGCCACCGTATCGTCAAAAGCGAGGGGCCTGAGCGGCTTGCCATGGAATGGTGGCTCGACGGCAAGGATACGCAGCCCCGCGACTATTTCCGCGTCGAGGATGATCAGGGCCACCGCTTCTGGATCTACCGCAAGGGTCTGTACGGCCAGGACGAGACGCAAAGCTGGTACATGCACGGGATGTTCGCATGAACAAGGCTTTCTTCGAGATCGGCGCCAAGACCAATTTCTCCTTTCTGGAGGGTGCCTCCAAGCCTGAGGAAATGATGCTGCAGGCCGCGGTCCTGGGGCTAGGCGGCATCGGCATCGCCGACCGAAACTCGGTCGCCGGCGTCGTCAGGGCGCACGCCCAGGCAACGGCGCTTCGAAAAAAATTCGAGCGGAAAGAACAGGGCCTGCTGGAAAAGGGCGAGAACCCAGAAAACATCCTTGACCCGGTCCGCCTGCAACCCGGCGCCCGGTTGGTCTTTTCGGATGGAACACCCGATATTCTGGCCTATCCTCAAAATCGAAAGGGTTGGGCGCATCTCTGCCGCCTCCTGAGCGCCGGCAATCTGCGCGCGGAAAAGGGCAACTGCATCCTCGTGGAAGCGGACCTGCTTGAATGGGGTGACCAGATGATGCTGGCGGTCATCCCTAATCCTGCCGTTGCCGACGATCCCCTGCGTTGCGACACATTCGAAGCCTGCGTTGGGCGTCTCCGCGCTCGTTTTCGCGACAAGCTCTACATGACGATGACTTCATCTTATGACGGTCGCGACAAGCGCGTCTTTGCGGTGATTTCGATCATCGCGTCCAGAAACCGCGTCCCTCTTATCGCCTCCAATCAGCCGCTTTATCATGACACCGCACGCCGCCCTCTATCGGATATCGTCACCTCGATAAGGGAGCATGTGCCGATCCCCGAGGCCGGTTTTCTGCTGGCGCCGAATGCCGAACGCTATCTGAAGCACGGAAGAGAGATGGTACGGCTTTTCAGGGAATATCCCGATGCGATCTCCAACACGGAGAAATTCTTCTCCAGGCTGAGCTTTTGCCTGGACGAACTGAAGCACAATTATCCTGATGAGAACGACGCGGGCGAAACATCTTACGAAACGCTGGAGCGCCTGACATGGGCTGGAGCGGCAAGGCGCTTTCCCGAAGGCATCAGGGAGAAGACCCGGAAGCAGATCGTCTACGAACTGGACCTCGTAAGAGAGAAGCAATACGCGCCTTATTTCCTGACGGTCCACCGGATCATCATGCATGCCCGCTATGAGCTCAATATCCTTTGCCAGGGCCGCGGCTCGGCCGCCAATTCGGTGATCTGCTACTGCCTTGAGGTCACAGAGGTTAACCCGGAAAAAAGCGTGCTGTTGTTCGACCGATTCATGTCGACGGACCGCGACGAACCACCCGATATCGATGTCGATTTCGAGCATGATCGGCGCGAGGAGGTCATCCAGCACATCTATAAGCGCTATGGCAAGGAGCATGCCGGGCTGACGGCGGCCGTCACCAGCTACCGCACCCGTTCCGCAGGCCGCGAGGTCGCAAAGGCGTTCGGCTTGTCGGAAGATGTGCAATCAGCGATCGGCAGCCTGGTATGGGGCTGGTCGGATGACAAGCTGTCTGAACGGGAAGCAAGAGCCGCCGGCCTCGACACTGGCAACCCCGTAACCAACCACGTCCTGCAATACGCATCCGAACTCTTGAGCTTCCCCCGCCACCTCACCCAGCATGTCGGCGGCTTCGTCATCACCCGCGATCGTCTCGATGAGGTCGTTCCCATCATGAATACGGCGATGCCAGATCGCTACATGATCGAATGGGACAAGGACGATCTCGACAATCTGAAGATCCTCAAGGTCGACGTGTTGGCGCTCGGAATGTTGACCTGCCTGCGCAAGGCCTTCGATCTTCTTCTGCTGCATTACGACGTGAAGAAGACGCTGGCCGATCTCGGCAATGACACGCATGAGGACGAAAAACCGGTCTATGACATGATGTGCCGGGCCGACACGCTGGGCGTCTTCCAGATCGAAAGCCGGGCGCAGATGAGTATGCTGCCGCGCCTGCGGCCAAGACGATTTTACGATCTCGTCATCGAGGTTGCCATCGTCCGGCCCGGGCCTATCCAGGGTGACATGGTCCACCCCTATTTGAAGCGAAGGGAGCAACGACAGAAAGGTATTCCTATCGACTATCCGAGCCCGGAATTGGAAGGCGTCCTTGAGCGGACACTTGGAGTCCCGCTCTTTCAGGAGCAGGCCATGCAAATCGCCATCACGGCGGCCGGTTTCGAGCCTGCCGAGGCCGACCAACTGCGCCGCGCCATGGCAACCTTCAAGCGCACCGGCACCATCGGCAATTTCGAACAGCGCTTCATCGACGGAATGGTATCCAAAGAGTACCCTCAGGAATTCGCCCAGCAATGCTTCAACCAGATCAAGGGGTTTGGCGAATACGGCTTTCCGGAAAGCCACGCAGCCTCCTTCGCGCTGCTCGTCTACGCCTCCTCCTGGATGAAGGCCTATTATCCCGATATCTTCTGTGCGGCCATGTTGAACTCGCAGCCCATGGGCTTCTATGCGCCGGCGCAACTGGTCCGCGACGCCAGGGAGCACGGCGTCGAGATCCGGCCGGTCGATATCAACAGCTCGGATTGGGATTGCTTGTTAGAAAATGGCCGTTTCGATGATCGCCGGATCGACTTTCGTCATCGCGAGATGACTGAGGTCATCAAGGCCAACCACGCCGTCCGCCTCGGCTTTCGTCAGGTAAAGGGGTTATCCGAAGACGCGATACGCGAGAAGCTGATGGCACAGCGCGGATACGGCTATACCTCCATCCGTGATCTCTGGCTGCGCTCGGGCCTCGACAAATCCGATATCGAGCGGCTGGCGGATGCCGATGCCTTCAACAGCATTGGCCTGTCCCGGCGCGAGGCGCTATGGGCGGTCCGTGCGCTCGATGTGAAGAGCGCGGCCGAGCGCTTGCCGTTGTTTGATCAGGCATCTCATCTCGATCTGCAGGTCGAGCCGCAAGCAAGACTGCCCGAAATGCTGCCCGGCGAGCAGGTGGTCGAGGACTACCGATATCTGTCCCTGTCGCTCAAGGCGCATCCTCTTTCCTTCCTACGCGACGAACTGCGCGGGATAGGCATCACCCGCAGCGTCGACCTGCTCAAGGTACCGAACGGCCGTTGGGTGACGATTGCCGGCCTCGTATTGGTGCGCCAGCGCCCGGGCTCGGCCAAGGGCGTTATCTTCATGACGCTGGAGGATGAAACCGGCGTCGCCAATGCCATCGTCTGGCCGAAGACCTTCGAGAAATACCGCGCCATCGTCATGGGAGCCCGGCTCGTCAAGATCCGCGGCAAGCTGCAGAGCCAGAGCGGGGTGATTCATACGGTCGTCGATCACATCGAGGACATGACGCACGCCTTGGGCCTCTTGCAGAAGGAGGCCAATCGCTTCGGCGTCTGCGATCGCTCGGACGAAGCGCGCCGACCGACCGCCGATCCCCGGCAGAAGAAGCTCAGCGAGACATTGGAGAAGGCGGTGATGGAAAAAAGAATGACCACTCATGACAAGCGCGGGCGGGATGAAACCACGGCATCGGTCATGCCGAAGGGACGTAATTTTCATTGATTTTCAATGGCGGGTCCGTTCGGTCATCGTCGCAAGCGGAGAGCCATATGCTTCAGTTGGATCGTAGACGAGCCGGAAGGCGGGCAAAGCGGGAGTGGCTGAATATGAATCTTTCTTGACAACAAGCGTCTTCTTTAGCAAAAAGACGATAGTCATTGTCATGTTTGGAATGAAGACGTGCTTGTCTGCAGTTGCAACTACATAACCGACACCGAAATCCGGGAGGTTATCAACAGCCTTCTCGATGAGGACTGTTGGCAGCTTATTGTCCCTGCGAAAGTCTACCACGCCATGGAAAAACGCGGCCGTTGCTGCGGCTGTTTCCCGAATGTGGTCGACATCATCATTCAGACGACCGAGGACTATCACGCCCGTCGGCACTCGACGGATGCTGAAATATTTGATTTCATGTCTCGCCTCAGAAACTTCCATGAAGAAAACAGGAGAGCGGACATTGAAAGGCGACAAAAAAGTCATCGAGCGGCTTAACGAGGCCCTCTTTTTGGAACTTGGTGCTGTCAACCAGTACTGGGTTCACTACCGGCTCCTTGAAGATTGGGGTTACACCAAGCTCGCCAAGAAAGAGCGCGCTGAATCGATTGAAGAAATGCAGCATGCCGACAAGCTCGTCGCACGCATCATCTTCCTCGAAGGCCACCCCAACCTGCAGACGCTTGCGCCTCTGCGCATCGGCCAGAACGTCAAGGAAGTCCTGGAAGCGGATCTCGCAGGCGAATACGACGCCCGCACCGCCTACAAGAAATCCCGCGATATCTGTCATGAGGCAGGCGACTACGTTTCCATGAAGCTCTTCGAAGAACTCCTCATGGACGAAGAAGGCCACATCGACTTCCTCGAGACCCAGCTTGAGCTGCTCGGCAAGATCGGCGAAGCCAAGTACGGCCAGCTGAACGCCGACTCGGCCGACCAAGCCGAATAATCAAGCCACAGGAGCCGGTCGCCCAGGCGGCCGGCATCCAAATCAGGCACCATCAATCAGGCGGCTGGCGATCCGGCGAGATGGCTGAACTCGCTGACCACCTGTTCGTAGACACCGCGCTTGAAGGACACGATCAGCTCCGGCAACTCCGCCATCGGCTTCCAGTCCCACGCGTCGAATTCAGCGGAATGTCCACCCGGCGGCGGGTTGATGGCGATCTCGCTCTCATCGCCGTCGAAGCGGAAAGCGAACCAGCGCTGCGTCTGGCCGCGAAACTTGCCCTTCAGCCCGATGCCGATCAGCTGTGGCGGCAGATCGTAGTTGATCCAGTCCTTCGCCTCGGCAAGCAGCGCCACCGTCTTCATCCCGGTCTCTTCATAAAGCTCGCGATAAGCAGCCGTCAGCGGGTCCTCGCCCTTGTCGATGCCGCCCTGCGGCATCTGCCACAGCTGCGGCGAGCCGTCATATTCCGAATTCTCCGCCGGAATCCGGCGGCCGGCCCAAACCAGCCCGGCACGGTTGAGGATCATCACGCCGACGCAGGGGCGATAGGGCAGATCTTCGGCTTTAACGGTCGATTGGCTCATGGTTGTCTCTGCTAGGGCTTCTTGGGATCGTTGGTCAGCGCAGCGATCCCGACGATCTCGATGCCGCGCATCGCCGCTTCTTCCGTCCATTTTGAAATGGCATCGATGCTCTCGTCAAATGCCGAGGCGACGCCGATCGCCTGGCCGTTGCGCTTGGCCACGCGCTCGAGTTCATCCAGCTTGTTGGTGATCGCGTTGAAATCCACCTGCCCGTCGAGCTGCACGTCCGCAAAGGCGTATGGCGTCTCCGTGCCCTTGGCGATCGCGGCGGTCTTCGACTGCGCCGAGGTTCCGTCGTCGAGAAACAACAGCCCGCGCTTGCCGATATCGCGCATGACAGGCTCCAGCGCATTCGCATCGGAGAGAAAACGGCCACCCTGATAATTCAGCACGCCGGTATAGTTGGTGATTTCGCCCATCGCCCGATGCAGGCTCTCGATATTCCTGGCCACGCCTTTCGACGTCAGCAGCGTATCGGGACCCGGATCGTTCGCCGGATAATCAAAAGGCTCAAACGGCACCTGGATCAATATCTCGTGGCCGGACCGGCGCGCCTCCTGCATCCAGCGCTGCAGACTGTTGCCGCTGGCGGCAAAGGCAAGCGTCACCTCCTCAGGCAACTGCTTTATCGCCCGCTGCGTGCCCGTCTGGCTGAGGCCAAGGCCGCTCACGACGATCGCGATCCGCGTTCCATGCGCGCCCGACCATGGCCGTGCATATTGATCCATCGGCCGGCGGCCATCGGGGCCGACAATCGGCAACCGCCCGAACGACGACGCCTCAAGCAGGGCATCGTTCGGCAGCGCGGCCATCCGCGGATCCTGCCCCACCTGCATGGCGTCGATCAGGACGGGGCCGTTTCCGTCGCGGGTCTTCGGGCTGTATTTGGTCACCACCGAGCCATCACCCGTCGTCATCCGCTCAACATTGGCGCCGGAATTTGGCTCGCTGCGCGGCATGCCGTTGGGAGGCGCGGTATCCGGCGTTGCAGCCTGTTGGGCGGTATCGGTGGGAACGGCAGAGGCCTGCTCCTTGGCGGGCGGCGTCTCGCGTTTCAGGCCATCGCCGCGAAAGGCGGTATAGACCGAAAAGCCGCCGATCAGCACGAGGCAAAGCCCGGCAATCACCCGCCCTGTGCGCAAGACGCCAGGGCGCTTGCCGCCCGGCTTGCGGTTCTGTCCAAGGGGCGCGTGCAGATCGGTATTCATTCTTCGGCTGCTTCCATCATCAGGACAGCAAAAAGGCGTCAGGCCGGATCCTCATCCAGCCTGACGCCTCATCTGATCGTTACTTGGCGCTGACGGCCTTTTCAGGGTTCGGCGGGAAAGACGGGTCCGTCTTCTTGCCGCGCAGAAGGTCGAGCGCGTAGTTGAGCTGCACGTCATCCTTCGGATCCGGCGGCACGTAGGCGACGGAGCCCGAGCCCTCATCCGTCTCGCTCTGGCCCTTGATGTGGCCGCGCAGGGCGGATTCGCCCTCGGTCACCATCTTGCCCTTCAGATCATCCGGCAGCGGCTCTTCGACCTTGATGTCAGGCGTGATGCCGGTGCCCTGGATCGAGCGGCCCGACGGCGTGTAGTAGAGCGCCGTCGTCAGGCGAAGCGCGCCGTTCTCGCCAAGCGGGATGATGGTCTGGACCGACCCCTTGCCGAAGGAGCGCGTGCCGAGAACCGTGGCGCGACGCAGATCCTGCAGGGCGCCGGCGACGATTTCCGATGCCGAAGCCGAGCCGCCGTTGATCAGAACGATCACAGGCTTGCCATCCGTCAGATCGCCAGGGCCGGCATTGAAGCGGCGGGTTTCGTCCGGATTGCGGCCACGCGTGGAAACCACCTCGCCGCGCTGCAGAAGCGCATCCGATACCTGGATCGCCTGGTCGAGCAGACCGCCCGGGTTGAGGCGCAGGTCAAGCACGTAGCCCTTGAGCTTATCGGCCGGAACGGTCTTCTTGATCTTCTCGATCGCCTTTTCCATGTCCGGGTAGGTCTTTTCGGTGAACGAGATGATGCGGAGATACCCGACATCATCCTCGACACGCGACTTGACCGCCTGCACGGCCACGACATCGCGAACGATCGTCAGTTCGATCGGCTTGTCGGCGCCCTTGCGGATCAGCGTCAGCTTGATCGGGGTGTTGATGGCACCGCGCATCTTCTCGACAGCGTCTTCGAGCTTCAAGCCACGAACGGACTGTCCGTCGATTTCCGAGATATAATCGCCCGCGAGAACACCTGCCTTGGCGGCCGGCGTATCGTCGATCGGCGTGATGACCTTGACCAGCTCGTCTTCCATCGTGACTTCGATACCGAGACCGCCGAACTCGCCCTTGGTCTGGGTCTGCATGTCCGCCGCGTCCTTGGCGTTCATGTAGCTCGAATGCGGGTCAAGCGACGAAAGCATGCCGTTGATGGCATTTTCGATCAGCTTGTCCTCGGCCGGCGGCGTTACGTACTGGGCGCGAACGCGCTCGAATACGTCACCGAAAACGGACAGTTCCTTGTAGGTGGACGCCCCCGCCGCTTCCGCGGGCACACCGGCGGAATAGATGACGCTCATGGCCGTCGCACCCATCAATGCGCCAACCAGAACAAGAGAAGCCCTACGAATCATTGCGTGCCTTTCCGGTGTCTTTGGCGGTCCACCATGGTCGGGAATCGACCGGCTTTCCGTCTTTTCGAAATTCAATGTAAAGCGTTGGTCGGTTTGTTTCCAGCGCCAATGCAGTCGCACTGGCCACTCTTTTCGCACCCATCACCGCAAGTGGTTCGCCGGCGAAAACAAACTTGCCCTGCCGCGCGTTCATGGTCTCCATTCCGGAGAGAACTAGGTGATATCCGTCGCCGGCATCGAGAATGATCATCTGCCCGTAGCTGCGAAACGCGCCGGCATAAACGATCAGACCATCAGCCGGTGCGGTAACCACCGTTTCCGGGTTGGTCGCCAGCGTCATACCCATCGCCTCATGGCCTGTTCCATCGGCATCGCCGAACTGGCGCAGGATATCGCCGGCAACGGGCAACTCCAGCTTGGCCTTCAATTCTCCGAACGGATATGCGGGCGCAATGCGGTTTTTATCGGGCACCCCGCTGTCGGCCAAAGCCTTGGCCTGTGCGCGCTGCTCATCAGTCAGCAGCCTGCGATTTTCCTCCGCCTGGCGCGCCGCGGCAGTCGCCTGGCGAACGGATGAAATCTCGCTTTCCATCGATGCCACAAGGCTCTCCAGGCTCGTGGCCTTGCCCGCGAGTTCCTCGGAGCGCTGCCGCTCGGCATTGAGCTCAGCCGTATTGCTGCGGCTCAATTTCTCGTTCTCGGCGAGAAGCAAATCCATGCGTCGCTCTTCCTCGAGGCTGTTGGTCATCGTCGTCGTCAAGCCGGTCTTCTCGGCGGCACTTGCGGCCTGCAGAGAGGCTAGGTTGCCGAGATCGGCGGCGAGTTTATCCGTCTCCTTGCGGATGCCGGGAACGACGGCACCGAGCAGGATGGCGCTGCGCACCGAGGCAAGCGCATCATCAGGCGTCACCAGAAGCGCCGGCGGCGGGTTGCGTCCCATCCGCTGGAGTGCCGCAAGCACTTCGGCCAGCAATCCACGCCGCTCATGCAGCGAGTGGCGAACCGCATCTTCCTTCACGCCGAGATCGGCAAGCTTCTTCTCGCTTTCCAGTATCTGCTTTTCCAGCGACTTGCGCCGGGCGGCTGAATCGATCAGCGCCTGGCGAACACTGCTGGTGCTCTTGTCCAGATCCTCGATGCTCTTCTGCAGCTCCGCGACCTTGCTCGAAGAAAGATTGATGGTCTTTGACAGCGCATCCAGTTCGCTACGCGTCTGGTCGCGCTTCTTTTCCAATTCGACGGCCGGATCAGGTGCCGCAGCCAAAACGGGCGCGTTCGCCGCCTGCGGGTCCGGCTGTGCAGCGGCCGGCTGCTCCTGCGCCAGGGCCGAAACCCACCCGGACACGCCGAGAACCGACGCGGCAAGGCCCGCCACGGCAACCGACAAGATCACATAGTTTCGCTTGGATGCAGGTGTCGGCATGCCGATCGGTAAATCCTCTTAAACCGCGCGAAGATTAAGCTGATTTGACCATCTTTGCCAGAAAGATTGAGGCCTGCCGCCCGATCGCGCAAGACACACCTGCGTGAATGATTGTGACCGTTCAGACGCGATGGTAGGGATGGCCGGAGAGGATCGTCACCGCGCGATAAAGCTGCTCGGCGATCAGCGTGCGAACGAGTTGATGCGGCCAGGTCATCTTGCCCAGGCACAGCGTTGCGTCGGCCCGATCGTAGAGCGCCGGATCAAGTCCGTCGGCGCCACCGATCGCGATCAACATGTCGCGCTTTCCCTGATCGCGGTAACTGCCGAGAAGAGTGGCGAAGCCTTCGCTATCGAGCGCCTTGCCGCGCTCGTCGAGGAGAATGAGGATACTGCCGTCCGCCAGCGACTTCTGAAGCATGCCCGCTTCCTCGCGCTTGCGCGTATCGGCATTGGACGCGCGACTTTCGGCGACTTCGACAACGCGGGAGAATTCGAGGCCGATGGCGGGACCGGCCTTTGCAAAGCGGTCGAAATAACGCGCCGCAAGATCCTTCTCCGGGCCGGATTTGAGCCGCCCCACGGCAAAAAGACCAACGCGCATGTGTCCGCTCCTGCTATCAGGCTTTTCGCGGCCCAAAGGTGCCGCAGGCCGGGGCTAAAGCACCGCCGGCCCAATCACAGCCATCTATCAGGCGTCGGACGCAGCGTCCAGACAGCCTGCCAGCTGGAGTATCAGTGCAGCGTCTCGTCCAGATCGGGAGCCTGCCACATCTTTTCGATGTTGTAGAACTCACGAATTTCGGGACGGAAGACATGCACGATAACATCGCCGGTATCGATCAGGATCCAATCGCCGGCATCCTGGCCTTCGACCCGGGCGGAGCCGAAGCCCTCGTCCTTGAGGTCGCTGAGCAGGTGGTCGGCAATTGCCATGACATGGCGGCTCGAGCGGCCCGATACCACGACCATGAAGTCGCCGAGCGCCGATTTTCCGGCAATGTCGATGGAAACGATATCTTCAGCTTTGGAGTCCTCGAGGCTGACGAGGACGGTGTGCAGGGCGCGGGCAGCGGCATCAACGCCACGTTCCGGGCTCTTCGGGACAACGACTTTCGTGCTTCCCTTTGCGTGTACTGTTGTCAGTGCTTTCCCTTTCTCGGAATGACAAAGCATGCACATCACTGATTTGGCGAACCAAATCACGGTTAAGATAGGCACCGAACCATAAATGTTTCAAGACGCCCGCGATCACAAAGCATGAATGCCGGATTTGGCGCGGCAGCAACGGATGGCTCAGCCTCAAGTGCATCCTGCCGGGCTGTGTACAGTTGCCGTTGCCCTCAGTAAAGTGATGCTTCGTCCCAGTGCGAAGATTGCAAATGAAAAACACCTTAGAAAACACGCTTGTCCCGGTCCTTCGCATCAGCTTTCCGCATGAGGATCGCCTTGGGCACGGCAAGATGGAACTGCTGGAGCATATCAGAGAGACCGGCTCGATCTCCGCCGGCGGCCGCGCGATGGACATGTCCTACCGGCGCGCCTGGCTGCTAGTCAGCGAAATGAACCGGATGTTCAAGCATCCCGTCGTCGAATCCCAGCGCGGCGGCCAAAAGGGCGGCGGCGCGGCGCTCACGGCGTTCGGCGAGGAACTGCTCGCGCGTTTTCGGCAGATGGAGCAAACGATCCGGGTGACCCTGGCTGACGACCTCGCCTGGCTGGAGAGCAACCGCTTGCTCGATGGCACCGAGCCAACCGCTTAGGGCTCCAAAGCAACCGTCTTGATGATTGCGAACACCGGCATGCCCTCGCGCAGCGCCATGCGTTCCGCCGAGAAACTGGTGATCCGCGACAGGATCGCGTCACCAGCGCAATCGACCGTGACGTCTACGGTCGCATCGTCGGAAGGCGTCACTGCCAGGATCGTACCTTCAAGCACGTTGAGCGCGCTGAGACCGTTTGGCCGTTCAGTGGCAAGCATCACGTCGCGCGAGGGAATACGGACACGCACTGCCTTTCCCGGCGCAAGACCGGCATCTGGCACATGCAGTCGCACGGTCGTCATCGCAACGGTGGCCAGGCGATGCCGCTCGTCCACGGCCTCCACACGCCCCTGCAGCAAGGCACCCGCCTCGCGCCGATCAAGCGACGCAGCGGGCAGGCTGAGCACCTCGGTTGCCGCGCCCACGGCCTTCACCCGGCCGTCCTGCATGACGACGACCTGATCGGCAAGCCGCGCCACTTCGGCCACCGAATGGCTGACATAGACGATCGGAATATCCATCTCGTCGCGCAGACGCTCGAGGAACGGCATCACCTCCGCCTTGCGCGCTTCGTCGAGCGCGGCAAGCGGCTCATCCATCAAAAGCAGACGCGGCGACGACAAGAGCGCGCGGCCGATCGCCACCCGCTGCTTTTCACCGCCGGATAGATGCTCGGGGCTGCGGCCGAGCAGCCTCTCTATATCGAGCAGGCCGACGATCCGCTCAAAGCTCTCCCGTGGCGCCCCCTTCGGCGCGAACCAGCGACCATAGGTCAGGTTCTGCCGAACGGTCATATGCGGGAAGAGCCGTGCTTCCTGAAACACATAGCCGAACCGCCGCCGATGCTTGGCGACGAAAATGCGCTTGGCGGTATCCGTCAGTATCTCGCCATCGAGACTGATCCGTCCCTCGTCGGGCCGCGTCAGCCCGGCGATCATCCGGATCATCGAGGTCTTTCCCGAGCCCGAACGGCCGAACAGCGCGGTAATCCCACGCTCCGACGTGAACCCCGCCTCAAGCGAGAAGGCGTCAAACCGATGCTTTGCCTGAACAACGAGCGTCATTGTGGATCGATCCTCCGCCCGATGAGACGTGACAGAAACTCTGATGCCAGCAACGCAGCCATGGAAATAACCACGGCCACCAAGGTCAGCCGCAACGCACCCGCATCCCCGCCCGGAACCTGTGTAAAGGAATAAATCGCAGCCGACAGCGTCTGCGTCTCGCCGGGAATATTGGAAACGAAGGTGATCGTCGCACCGAACTCGCCCATCGCCTTGGCGAAGGCCAGGATCATGCCGGCGATGATGCCGGGTAGGGTGAGGGGAAGCGTCACCGTCAGGAAAACCCAGAATGGACTGGCGCCGAGCGTGCCGGCAGCCTCTTCAAGCTTTCGGTCGATCGCCTCAATCGAGAGCCTGATGCTACGCACCATCAACGGAAATGCCATCACGGCGCAGGCAAGAGCCGCGCCCGTCCACCGGAAGGAGAAGACGATGCCGAAGTATTCATCGAGAAAAGCGCCAATCACCCCGCGCCGACCAAAGAGCACCAGCAGGATGAAACCGGTAACGACGGGCGGCAGGATGAGCGGCAAATGCACGATGCCGTTGAGAATGGATTTGCCCCAGAAGCGTCCCCGCGCCAGAAGCAGCGCGACACCGATGCCGAAGGGCAGGCTTGCCAGCATCGCGACGACAGACACCCGCAGGCTGAGCATGATCGCCGTCCATTCGTCACTGCTCAGACCAAGTGCTTCCAAATGCGATGCTCCTGAAAAAACGAAGGCCCACCGTGGCGGGCCTTCAGACTAGGCAGCTGCGTATAAAACCGCAATTATTTCAGGATGGTGAAGCCCTGTTCGGTAAAGAAGTGCGCGGCCTTCTCCGACTTCAGGAAGTCGAGATAAGCGGCCGTATCGGCATTCTTGCTCCCGGAGAGGATCGCGATCGGGTAGGTGATCGCCGGGTGCGAGTCAGCGGGGAAGGTGCCGGCAACGGCAACGCCTGGATCCGCGTTCACGTCGGTCTGGTAGACGATGCCGAACGGCGCTTCGCCGCGCGAGACCAGCGCCAGCGCCGCACGTACGCTTTCTGCGCCTGCGACCTTGCCTTCGACCGACGACCAGACGCCGAGCTTTTCAAGCGCCGCCTTGCCGTACTTGCCTGCCGGTACCGACTTGACTTCGCCCATCGCGAGCTTCCCGTCGCCGAGCAGGCCGGCCAGATCGAAGCCCTGCTTGATGTCGACAGGCTTAACCTTGTCCTTGGCGGCGACGAGCACGATGCTGTTGCCGAGCAGGTTGGAGCGGGTGTCCGCCTTGATCAGGTTCTTCTTGGCGAGATAATCCATCCAGTCGAGGTCGGCCGAGATGAACACATCCGCCGGCGCGCCGCCTTCGATCTGCTTCGCAAGCGCGGAGCTCGCCGCATAGGAGACAACGGCTTCCTTGCCGCTTTCCTTGGCCCATTCGGCATTGGCCGCATCCAGCGCGTTCTTCATGCTCGCGGCTGCGAACACCGTAACCTTTTCAGCGGCGACGGCAGTGCCGGCGGTCGCGCCAAGCCAGATAGCGGAGACCGCGACGGCTGCGAATTTCACCCATTGACGACGATTCTGCATATTGCTTCCCCAACACTTCGAGATGTTTGGAGAGATATAACGGAAAGCTGCTCATTGGCCAGCGCTATATTCGTTGGAACGCATCGCGCGACATGGCGCCCGGCCAAAGCGACTTCACGTGTTGGTGAATGACCACATGGATGCCGTTACGGCACAGCATAGGTCAACGACACCCGCTGGTAACGATCGGCTAAGTGATGGACGAGGCAAGTGAATCTCCGGGTCGTTGCCAAGAAATTGAGCATCAGCGAGGGTGCGACACTTAAACACATGCTGAAAATGCATTGCTGCGATGCACCAATTCCTCTTTCCTTTCTGTGATACTCATCATACAACCTACCCATCGAACAGCGATCTCCTCCTCCCAAAGCTGTTCGATAACGGATCGGCAACACTCCTCCTCCCAGTTGCCGGTCGAGTTTTAAGCCCGACGGATCCTCCCCCGTCGGGCTTTTCATTTTCCAGCGTATTCTTGAGAGAAATGAGCTAGGCGCCGTTTTGCGCGCGGATCGCCGTCGAGCTCAGTCGCGATCTCGGACCATGGATGAATGTCCAGGCCGGCGCCGGCTTCTTCCAGAGCGACCTCGAATCGTCCTCATCGACACGTGCGAAATCGAAGGTCTTGGCCATCTTCGACGACAGGAATGACAGCGTCGCGCCCGGCCGGTCGATGACCGCGATCGGGAACATGCGCGCGATATCCTGCCACCGCTGCCAGCGATGAAACGTCTTCAGACTATCGGCGCCCATGATCCAGATGAAATGCACATGGGGATTGCTGATCTTGATTCGCGCCAGTGTTTCTGCGGTGAAGGTCGTACCGAATTTCTTTTCGAATGCGGTGACCTTGATCGCCGGATGCTTGGCAAGCTTTTCGCTGAGCCGCACCCGCTCCGCCAGAGGCAAAAGCTGGCTCGGATCCTTCAAGGGATTGCCGGGAGTGACCATCCACCACAGCTGATCGAGACCAAGCCGCTTGATGGCGATCTCCGCCACAAGGGCATGCCCCTGGTGCGGCGGATTGAAGGAACCGCCGAACAGACCGACCACCATGCCCCGCTCGGCATGCGGCACGCGAAGATAGCGTCGGTCCAATTCGTCGTTGATCACATCAGGTCCGGACTTGGCCGGTGCCATGCACGCGGTATTTGAACGAGGTCAACTGCTCGACGCCAACGGGGCCTCGCGCATGCATCTTGCCGGTCGCGATGCCGATCTCCGCACCCATGCCGAATTCACCACCGTCGGCAAACTGCGTCGATGCGTTGTGGAGCAGAATGGCGGAATCGACCTCGGTGAAGAAGCGCTCCACGACAGCTGGGTCTTCGGCGATCACGGCTTCGGTATGGTTCGACGAATAGGTCTGGATATGCTTGATCGCACCATCGATGCCATCGACGACAGCGACCGAAACGATCGCGTCGAGATATTCCGTCGACCAGTCTTCCTCGGTCGCCGCCTTCGTTCCCGGCGCCGCCTTCACGACGCTCGAGGAGCCGCGAACTTCGCAACCAGCATCCGAGAGAACCCCGAGCAACGGCACGAGATGCGTGTCGCTGACAGCACTATCGACCAGGATGGTCTCGACCGCACCGCAAATGCCCGTCCGGCGCATCTTCGCGTTGACGACGATCTCCTTCGCCATGTCGAGATCGGCGGATGCATCGACATAGATATGGCAGAGCCCTTCCAGATGCGCGAAGACGGGCACCCTGGCCTCGTTCTGCACTCGCGCGACAAGGCTTTTGCCGCCGCGCGGGATGATCACGTCGATCGCTCCATCCAAGCCGCGCAACATGGCGCCGACGGCCGCGCGATCCGTGGTCGGAACGAGCTGGATAGCATGCTCTGGGAGCCCGGCCGCCTTCAGGCCGCGTATCATGCATTCATAGATAGCCTGCGATGAACGGCGCGAATCCGAACCGCAGCGCAGGATGACGGCATTGCCCGCCTTGACGCAAAGTGCCCCGGCATCCGCCGTCACATTCGGTCGGCTTTCGAAGATCACGCCGATCACACCAAGCGGCGTGCGCACGCGCTCGATCTTCAGGCCGTTGGGCCGATCCCAGGCGCTGACCACCTCGCCGACAGGATCTTTCAAGGCAGCGATCGCGCGGATGCCATCGGCCATCTCCGCGACGCGCTTGTCTGTGAGCGTCAGCCGGTCGATGAAGGAGGGCAGCATGTCCGAGCCCGCGGCATCCTCGAGATCCCGCGCGTTCTCAGCGAGGATATGGTCCTTGTCCGCCAGGATCGCATCAGCCATGGCATTCAGGGCGGCGTTCTTGGCGTCGGTCGAGGCGAAGCCCAACGGTCGCGCGGCTGCCTTGGCCTTGCGGCCGATGTCATTCATCAGCGCGTCAATGTCAGGGCTTTGCACGACTGTATCAAGCATGGGCGGCGTCCTTCTTCTGCCTTTCCGATTTCGAATTGATTTGCGAGGTCATGACCATGTCGTCGCGATGGATCATCGCCGCACGCCCGGCATAGCCGAGAATGGCCTCGATCTCGCTCGACTTGCGGCCGGTGATCTGGCGCGCTTCCTCGGCGTCATAGCCCGCCAATCCGCGCGCGATTTCCCGGCCATTGGGCCCGATGATCGCCACCGTATCACCACGGCTGAACACGCCGACAACCTTGCGCACACCGGCGGGCAGCAGGCTCTTGCCACCGCCGAGCGCCATCACTGCGCCGTCATCGACATGAAGCTCACCGGCCGGCTGCAGCTGACCGGCAATCCAGGTCTTGCGCGCAGTCACGGGCGTACCCGAAGGCGCAAACCAGGAAGACCGCGCGCCGTTTTCGATCGCAGACAGCGGGCTGTCGGTCTTGCCGGATGCGATGATCATCGCGCAGCCAGAAGTCGTCGCGATCTTGCCGGCATCGATCTTGGTGCGCATGCCGCCACGCGACAGCTCGGACGCAGCGCCGCCGGCCATCGCCTCGATCTCAGGCGTTATCTCTGCGATCGTCTCCAGGAACTGTGCATCTGGATCGAGATGCGGCGGAGCGGTGTAGAGGCCGTCGATATCCGACAATAGGATCAAAAGATCCGCGCCCGCCATCGTCGCGACGCGCGCTGCCAGACGGTCATTGTCCCCATATCGGATTTCGCTGGTAGCAACCGTGTCGTTCTCGTTGATGATGGGAACAGCGCCTATCTTCAGGAGCTGGTTGATCGTCGCGCGCGCATTGAGATAGCGCCGGCGCTCTTCCGTATCGCCAAGCGTCAGCAGGATCTGGCCTGCAACAATCTTGTCCCGCGAGAGGCTCTCGGACCAATCGCGCGCAAGCGCGATCTGGCCAACAGCGGCCGCCGCCTGGCTCTCCTCGAGCTTCAACGCGCCCGAGGGCAGATCGAGAACCGAGCGTCCAAGCGCGATGGCGCCCGAAGACACCACGAGCACATCGACGCCCTTGTTTTTCAACTTCGCGATATCGGCGCACATCGCGTCCAGCCAGCTCTTCTTCAAGCCGGTTTTCCGATCGACGAGCAGCGCGGAGCCGATCTTGATAACGATGCGCCGGTAGCTACCAAGCGCCTTCTGCCTAGTCATTGGCCTCGTCCTCGTCGGCGATCACATCGCGATGACGCACCTTCAAAGCTTTGGCCGGCTTCTCGGCAATGTTGGCCTCTGCATTGGCCTCGACGATGATGTCGCGCAGCGCACGCAACACCTCGGTCATGCCCATGCCTGTTGCCGCCGAGATCTGGTAGGGCGTGCTGCCGCAGGCCTTGGCCAGTTCCTTGGTCTTCTTCGTCAGCGTCGCCTTGTCGAGAACATCAATCTGCGACAGCGCCACGATCTCCGGCTTGTCGCCGATCTCGTCGCTATAGGCCCTGAGCTCGTGCTTGACCGTCTTGTAGGCCTTGCCGACATTCTCTTCCTGCGCGGAAACGAGATGCAGGAGAACGCGCGTACGCTCGACATGGCCGAGGAACCGGTCGCCGATGCCGACGCCCTCATGCGCGCCTTCGATCAGGCCGGGAATGTCGGCGAGAATGAATTCGCGCTCATCGATCGTCGCAACACCGAGATTGGGGTGCAGCGTCGTGAACGGATAATTGGCGATCTTCGGGCGTGCGCGGGTAACCGCCGCGAGGAACGTCGACTTGCCGGCATTCGGCAGACCGACCAGACCGGCATCGGCGATCAGCTTCAGGCGTAGCCAGATCGTCTTTTCCTCGCCCTCAAGGCCAGGATTGGCCCAATCCGGCGCTTGGTTGACCGAGGTCTTGAAGTGCGCATTGCCGAAGCCGCCATTGCCACCGCGGGCGAGGCAATAGCGCTGCCCCTCTTCCGTCAGGTCGCAGATCAGCGTTTCCTGGTCTTCCTCGAAGATCTGGGTGCCGACGGGCACCTTCAGCGTCACGTGCTCGCCATTGGCGCCGGTACGGTTGCGGCCCATGCCGTGCGTGCCGATCGTCGCCTTGAAGTGCTGCTGGAAGCGGAAATCGATCAGCGTGTTAAGACCGTTGACGGTCTCCACCCACACGTCACCACCGCGTCCGCCGTCACCGCCGTCAGGCCCGCCGAACTCGATGAACTTCTCGCGCCGGAATGATACGGCACCCGCGCCGCCGCTACCGGATTTGATATAGACCTTTGCTTCGTCGAGAAATTTCATTTTACTTCCATCATTCGGTGTCATTGGACGCCCGTCTTGGCCTGATCGATATAGGCCGTTCAGCCGGAGGTCAAAGATTATCGTTAGGTTTGCGAGCTATAACATACAGTACGGCTTCGGTCTCGACGGCACGTACGATCTGAAACGAATCGCCGACAGCCTTGCCGGCGCCGACATCATCGCGCTCCAGGAAGTCACCCGCGGCTTCGCGCGAAACCGATATGCCGACATGGTGGCTGATCTCAGTGCCCTGTTTCCCGACCATTTCTGGGTCTACGGACCGGGCTGCGACCTGCATGTCGCCGAAATTGACGGCCGTCCGGCGCCGCGCGGCATGCGCATGCAGTTCGGCAACATGGTCTTGTCGCGCTGGCCGATCCTGTCGACTCGCACGCTGCTTCTGCCACGCAGCAGGACGCTGACCAAGCTCAACCTGCAACGCGGCGCCACCGAGGCCGTCATCGACCTTCCCGGCGGCGCGGTGCGCGTCTATTCCGTCCATCTCGATCACGTCTCCAGCGACGAGCGCATCCGCCAACTCGCTCACCTCAATGAGCGCATCAACACCTTCACCCACGAAGGCGGATCGCTGACAGGCGCCCGCGAGTTCGAGATCGAGGACCTGCCGCTGCCTGAAGACTACCTCGTCATGGGCGACTTCAACATGCTGCCGGAATCGCCCGAATACTGCGCTTTCGCGGGCCGAAAGGACGGATATTACGGACGTACGGCGCGCATCGGCACGCCTGTTGACGCCTTCGAAGCGCTCCGCGCCTATCAGCCCGACAGCTACAGCTGGATGGATCCTGCAAATCATGGCAAGCGCATGCATCTCGATTACGTCTTCGTCAGTTCTGGCCTCGAAAGCCGGCTAAGATCCGCACGGATCGACACCTCGGCCATGGGGTCCGATCACTTCCCCGTCTGGGTCGAGATCGACAATTGAAGAAGGCGCCCCGACGAGTGTGGGGCGCCTCCATGTTTCATCAGGCGCTCTTGCTCTGCTGCAACGCGCCGGGCTTCAGCATGGTTTCGACATACGTGACCATCGTGTTGCGGGCGAAGCTGAAGACCTCGCTGCAACCGGTCATGCGGAAGCCAATCTTTTCCTGCAGCCTCAGCGACGCCGGATTGTCGGCGAAGACACCGGAATGCACGACGGTCTCGGGCATGCGCCGCGAGAAACGCTCGAGCGTGGCGTAAACCGCCTCGCTCATATAGCCGCGCCGCCAGTAGTAGCGGTTCAGCCAGTAGCCGAGATGCCAGCGGCCGTGCCGGAGCTCGATCGACACCACGCCGATATGCGCGTCGTCGCCATTGGTGATCGCCATCTGCCAGTCCGGCAACCGGCCCGCCGTGACCGGCACCAGCCAGTCGAGCGCATCCTGCCGGTCATAGGGCGCGGGCACTCGTGCCAGCATCCGCGTTACCGCGAAATCGGATAGCGATTCCGCGATCGCATCGGCATCGCTCAGCCGGTGCGCCCGCAGCAAAAGCCGCTCGGTCTTGATGTCGGGCTGCGAGCCGGCGGTGGCAACCTGCGGTCTTGGCCTTTCGAGGCTGAGCGCGCTCATAATACGCTCCCCCAGCTTCTCAGCGACATCCAGGTCTTGCGGTCGAGCCTGTACCATTCGACCGGCACGTTGCTTCCAAGCGCCAGCGAGGCGGCAAGCCCCGATCCCTGGAACTGGAAACCGCACTTCTGGATGACCCGCCGCGAAGCGACGTTCATCACCCGGCAACGGGCGTCGATCTGGTCGACATCCTCACGGGTGCGGAACACCATGTCCACGAGCGCATGGCAGGCCTCGGTCATGAAGCCCTGGTTCCAGTAAGGCTCGCCCAGCCAGTAACCGATCTCGACGGTGCGACCGTCAAGATGCGGTTCGACACCGCAGCAACCGATAAAGGCGCCATTTTCGGCTTTGGTAATCGCATAGACGCACTTGCCAATCTCGCCATTTTTCGTGCGTCGCACGAAGTCGGCGGCATCATTGGCCGTATACGGGTGCGGCATGCGCGACACCATTGTGGCGACTTTGGCGTTGTTGGCGAGATGGGCAAGGGCGTCGATGTCTTCTTCGTGGGGCGCGCGCATGACGAGCCTTTCCGACAGTAAGACAGGGCAATCGGTCCTTAACCGCTCCGGCCGCAGCCGCTCTTCGGGAGACCTTTGGTCTCTCCGTAATAATTCGCCTTGCATGGTTCAGTCCTCCTTGAGGGTAAAGAAAAAGGGGAGATGGGTGGTGCCCCATCTCCCCTTTTTTCTTGACTGAACCTGATACGCTCAGCCGGGTCGATGAGACACCGGCTGCTATAAAGCGCTACCGGCTTATTCCGCTGCTTCCGCTTTCGGCATCACGGATACGTATACGCGGCCGTTGGCCTTCGTACGGTAGTTCACATTGCCGGCGGTGAGAGCAAAGATCGTGTGATCCTTGCCGAGGCCGACGTTGGAACCCGGGTGCCACTGCGTACCGCGCTGACGCACGATAATGTTGCCTGCGATGACGGCTTCGCCGCCGAACTTCTTCACGCCAAGGCGCTTGGATTCAGAATCGCGACCGTTGCGCGACGAACCGCCAGCTTTTTTGTGTGCCATTGGAGTTCTCCTTTAAACCTTAAGTCCCGTGATCTTACTTAGCAGCCACGATGTCCGTGATACGGACAACAGTGTGGTGCTGGCGATGGCCGCGCGAGCGCTTCGAGTTCTGACGACGGCGCTTCTTGAAGGCGATGACCTTCTTGCCGCGGTTGTGCTCGACGACTTCGGCCTTGACGGACGCGCCCTTGACGAAGGGAGCACCGATCGCGGCATCGGCGCCTTCGCCGATTACGAGGACTTCGGTGAATTCGATCGATTCGCCAGCGGTGACTTCAAGCTTCTCGATGGTCAGCACGTCGTTTGCTGCCACACGGTACTGCTTACCGCCGGTCTTGATGACTGCGAACATTTTTTATCCTTTCATGTTCGTTCCGGCTCGACCCGCATCAAACAGGTGGCCGTCTTTTTATCAGTCGATGTTAAGCAGGGATTTCAGGGCTTTTGCCCAGGAACTCTGGCTGCCGGTGATGCCCCACGCGGGCGCGGGGCGGACAAGGCGCGGACTTATCCACACCTATTGGGTTGCGCAGATACGCGAGCATAAAAAAACTGTCAAGGTAAAAGGATGACAAAAGGATGAAATGGCTTGAGATTACGACTTGCCAGCCCGCCAAACTCTCGCTATGAGACAGCCCGCGCCGAACAAGCGCCGACCAACGAAGCGGAGAGGTGGCTGAGTGGTCGAAAGCACCGCACTCGAAATGCGGCATACGGGCAACCGTATCGTGGGTTCGAATCCCACCCTCTCCGCCATATTCTCTTTTGTCCGACCCGGACACAAAGGTAACAATCCGTACCTAAGACATAGGTGACACCCTCGCGCCGAACGGGTTGTCCGTTGTTCGCAATGCCCTCTGTTCGAGGTCAATATTTCCAGAATCAAATCACAGGAAGCTGGCGATCCAAAGTCGACGTCATCGACCCCGCGTGCTTCATCAGCTCGTCGAGACCCTCGTCAAACTTCCAGCCTACGCTGTGCGGCGCTTGTCACCGAGCAACAAGCTCGATGCCCAGCGGCGCAGCGCCGCCGATGATATCAAGCAAGCGGTCGATGTTGGGATGGGCGCCGGGGCGGGTTTTGGCGTCGGCGGTGTGCTCGGCGAAGAGATCGAGGGCGTAGGTTGCGGCTTGCTTGTCGAGCATGCCGAAAGATTGCTGCAGATATTGATAGACTGCGAGCGATCCCTGTTTGCCCGGCTGGTTTTCGATCGTTGCGACAATGGCGCCGGCCGGGTCGGTCAGGTCTATGCGAGCAAGGCCTTCGACTGACGGCAGCAGTTGCAGATTGTCCTTGAACGAAGCCGTGGGCTGGATCATCGCGTATTCCTTTTCGCGTGGCGGATTGGCCTTGCGTCTAGCAGCTTCGGTTCCATGCCGCCATGCCCTCGGAGAGGCCCATGCCCCGCCCGCTTAACGCTTCAGCGCGCGTCCGCTGCGGCTTTGCGAGATCGCCCGCGACTGCGAGCGCTGCACGAGGGCCTGCTGCACCTCGGCCTGGAAAACCATCACCTGATGGCGAACTTCCGCCTCTGGCAGGCCGAGCGATTCGAGTTCGCTCGCCAGGCGCCGGCACTCGGTCTTCCAGTATTGAACGGCATCGGCACCATGCAGGCGCTCGAGTTCGGCGGCGCTGCGATCGATGTCGCCGGCGCGCGAGGCCACAGGAAAAAGGACGATTTCACTTGTGGTCATGGCCTTCAAACTCTTGCTTGTGTTTACCGACATCGATTCGTTCCGTTGTGTTCGACACCATTCCTACCGAAGCATGGTTAACGCTTTCCTCCACCATCTGGCGCGTTGTGCCGGGATGGTCGCGACTTGCTAGCGGTTGCGCGAAACCGGGGGCTTTTGATCCGCCTTAAACACGGCTACACATCTTATATGTGTCAGGTGGATGGGGGATCGATTTGGTACGGAAGATGATCGCGAGGCCGGTGGCGACGGCCATCGTTCTGTTTGCGCGCGCCATAACAGCCGTGCGCGCCATTTGGACAAGCGACGGCCCGACAACGGACACGTGCATCTATTTCGCCAATCATTCGAGCCATGGCGACTTCATTCTGGTCTGGGCCATTCTGCCGCCCCGCATGCGCCGGTCCACGCGCCCGGTGGCGGGCGCCGAATACTGGCTGAAATCAGCGATCACGCGCTTCATCGGCAGCGATGTGTTCGACGCCGTGCTGATCGAGCGCGAGCGCGACAAGCGGACAAGCGATCCGATCGAGGTGATGGCTAATGCGCTGGATGCCGGCTCGTCGCTCATTCTCTTTCCCGAGGGAACCCGCAATCTGACGGACGCATCGCTGCTGCCGTTCAAGAGCGGGCTTTTCCATCTCGCTTCAGCGCGTCCGGATATCCGCCTCGTTCCCGTCTGGATCAACAATCTCAACCGCGTCATGCCGAAGGGCGAGATCGTACCGATCCCGCTGATCTGCACCGTGACCTTCGGAGAGCCGATGCAGATGCTTGCAGGCGAAGACAAGCAGGCCTTTCTTGATCGGGCGCGGACAGCCCTTCTCGATCTCTCTCCAAAACAGCCAGGCGGTAGCGAATGAACACGGCCAATTCCGACCTCCTCACGCTCGTGCTCGGCATCCTCGCGGTGCTCGTCGTCGCATCCGCTGTCGGCTATGTGCTGCAGCGCCGCCTCTCGCCCGATGGCGCAAATGCCTCAATCGAGAACCTCAACGCGCGCATCAAGGCCTGGTGGGTGATGGCGATCCTGATCGGCATCGCCTTCATGATCGGCCGGGTCGGCATACTCATCCTCTTCGGCTTCTGCTCGTTTGCGGCGCTCCGCGAGTTCATCACGCTGACGCACACCAAGCGTGCCGATCACTGGGCGCTGGCGACCGCCTTCTTCGTCGTGCTGCCGCTGCAGTATTTCCTGCTCTGGACCAAGCAATACGGCATCTTCGCGATCTTCATTCCCGTCTATGCCTTCCTGCTGATGCCGATCATCTCGGTGCTGCGTGGCGATACCGAGCGCTTTCTCGACCGGATCGCGGAGGTGCAATGGGCGCTGATGATCTGTGTGTTCTGCGCCTCTCACGTGCCGGCGCTGCTGACGCTCGACATTCCGGGCTATGAGGGCCGCAATGTGCTGCTCATCGCCTTTCTCGTCATCATCGTGCAGCTGAGCGATGTGCTCCAATATGTCTGGGGCAAGCTCTTCGGCCGCACCAAGATCGCCCCCAAGCTCTCACCCTCCAAGACCGTCGAGGGCTTTGTCGGCGGCGTTGCCAGCGCCACGTTGATCGGCGCCGGTCTCTGGTGGATCACGCCGTTCACGCCCTTCCAGGCCGGGCTGCTGGCTTTCGTCATCACCATGATGGGCTTCTTCGGCGGATTGGTGATGTCGGCGATCAAGCGAGACCGCGGCGTCAAGGATTGGGGCAACCTGATCGAAGGCCATGGCGGCCTGATCGACCGACTTGATTCCGTCGTCTTTTCCGCACCGATCTTCTTCCATCTCGTCCGCTACTGGTGGTCGGCCACATGACGACCCGACTGCGGCGCATCGCGGGCAACAGCATCACCCATGTTGCGTTCGCCTTCTGCGCCATGGGCGGATGGGCGATGTTTGCAAACCGGGATTACCAGCCCGGCCGCTTTCTGCTTGCCGGCCTCGTCCAGGGCGCATTGTCCGCCTGCCTGACGCTGTTTCTCAAGACCGCGGTCGAGCAGCTGTCACGCCGGATGAATGGAACGCAGGCCCTCTGGGCGCCGCCGCTGATCGCCTGCCTAGCATCCAGCGCCATTCTGGCAACCATCCACGCGTTGAGCGGCACGCCCGAAATTCTGAAAACGATCGCGCTGCCGCTGGCGGTCTCGACCAGCTATGCGGCGATCTACAACTATTCACTGTACCGGAAGGGAGAGCGGGCATGACCGAAACAGGTGACCGCAGGCCGCTGGCGAGCCGCGACACACACTGGGCGCGCTCGACGGCGCAATGGCTGGCGTCGAAATCCGTCACGCCCAACCAGATCTCGCAGGCAAGCATGATCGCAGCCGCACTCGCCGGCGGCGCCTTCTTTTTGTCGGGACGGCAGGCGGGCTGGGCACAGGCTCCCTTTTTTGTCGCCGCCGCGCTCTTTTGCCAGCTGCGGCTGCTCTGCAATCTCTTCGATGGAATGGTCGCGGTCGAAGGCGGGAAGGGGGCGGCCGATGGGCCGTTCTGGAACGAGTTCCCGGACCGGGTTGCCGACATCCTGATCCTTGTTGGCGCAGGGACGGGCATCGGGGCGCCGGGGCTGGGCTGGGCGGCGGCGGCGTTTGCGGTGCTCACTGCCTATGTCCGCGAGCTCGGCCGCGCCACTGGCCAGCCGAGCGATTTCTCCGGCCCCATGGCCAAGCAGCATCGCATGGCAACGATAACGGGCGCCGCTATTCTATCGGTGTTTCAGCCGCTCTGGGGTGGCACCAATGAAATCTTGCTTGCCGCGCTATGGCTGATCGCAGTCGGCGCCGCATTCACCGCTTTCCGTCGCGGCCGCCGGCTTGTCACGGGTTTGAAGAGCGGCAGCAGCCGGTCCTGACACTCCCCCGCGACCATTTCGCCGGGCGTACCGAAATTCGCGAAACTGCGCTTGCGGAAAGTTAGCGCAGCAATAAAACAGCCGCGTCGCTTCTGTTTTCCCCGAAGCGACCTTGGACTAGCCTCGCTTCGGCGAGGCATTTTTCTTTCTATCGCCCACTGCCGCAAAGCCGGCTATCGATAGGCTCGCTCCGAAAACACGCTCATGCCGCTGCGCACCAAAAGCTGGTGCACGAGACGCCGGCGCATAGGGTTTTCAAGCCGCGCCGCCTTGGAGCCAAGAAACTCGGTTTCGACATGTTCGAACGCCGCGAGATCGGGAGAGGCGGCGATCGCTCTCGAATACTCGGCGTGAAATGCCCGGCGGCACACATAGGTCTTGTATTTGGTGATGCAGAAGACCGCGAACTCGCCCTGCTGCTCGCGCAGGAAATCGGCGACGCCAACCGTCACCTCGGGCCATGTCGGGTTGAACGTGTCGTCGAAGGCGATGATGCCATGATCGGCCAGCGTATCCGCCGCCAGATGCGTGTCGGACATCACGTGATGCAGCATGTGCCCGCCATCGATGCTGAAGAAGCGGACCGGCCCCACTTTCGCGAAGATATCGGCAGGCTTTAGAAGCGTGCTGTCACCCTTGATCACCAAATCTTCCAGGACAGGAAGGCCGAGCCGTCGGCCGTTCTCGACAAACTGCAGATATTGCGCGCTGCCCTTCGTTGTACTGTCGAGATCGAAAAGATCGATGGCGACGATTCGCTGCTCGTCACCGCATATGCGCCGAAAGAGGAAATAAGATCGGCCGTAATAGACGCCAATCTCCGCAATCGCCCCTTCAAAACCGGCCAGAGCCTGATGCTGGAGGATCGCCAGAAACACCAGCGCATCCGGAGGATCGATGTAACCCTCGATCGTTTGAAGATCATGAAAGATAAACTTGCGAATAGCTGAATCCATGCGCGATGTTTTTCCAGATATCTTTGAAGTCTAGTGAAACAGACATAACAAGACACAAAACATAGACCATGCATGAAAGCTAAAATAAGGCAGTATCATAGGTAGCAGTATTTTCTGTCGCTACCAGTAATTCCAGTGATATTGTCGGTCAGGCATGCGTTGATCATGCATCGCAGGCGAATAATCCTCATTCGACCGGTCTTGGATCTCGGCTAACGAAATTCGCTAATCGCGTTGGCCATAAGATGCGGCGAAAGCGGCGTGCAGCCCACTTCGTTCTTTTTATCGCCATGTCGTTGGCCTAACTCTGGTGCTGTCCGATTCCAAATCACAGAAGGTGGTGCATGGCAGGTGAAACAGTTCTGGTCGTTGGTGGTGCAGGCTATATCGGCTCCCACACATGTCTCGATCTCGCCAACAAGGGTTTCAAGCCCGTCGTTTACGACAACTTCTCCAACGGGCACCGCGAGTTCGTCAAATGGGGCCCGGCCGAAGAGGGCGATATCAGGGATCGCGCGCGCCTCGACGAGGTTCTGGCCAAGCACAAGCCCGCAGCCATCCTGCACTTCGCGGCCCTGATCGAGGTCGGCGAATCCGTCAAGGACCCGGTCGCCTTCTACGAAAACAACGTAATCGGCACGCTGACCTTGCTGGCGGCGGCCCAGGCGGCCGGCATCAAGGCTTTCGTTTTCTCCTCCACCTGCGCGACCTATGGCCTGCCGCAGAGCGTGCCGCTGGATGAAACCCACCGCCAGGTGCCGATCAATCCCTACGGCCAGACGAAATACATCGTCGAGCAGGCGCTTGCCGATTACGACAGGTACACCGGCTTCCGCTCGGTCGTGCTGCGTTACTTCAACGCCGCCGGCGCCGATTTCGAAGGCCGTATCGGCGAATGGCATCAGCCGGAAACCCACGCGATCCCGCTCGCGATTGACGCAGCACTCGGACGGCGCGACGGCTTCAAGGTGTTCGGCAGCGATTACGAGACCCGCGACGGCACCTGCGTGCGAGACTACATCCACGTGCTCGATCTTGCCGATGCGCATGTCCGCGCCGTCGAGCATCTGCTGCGCGGTGGTGAATCGGTTGCGCTCAATCTCGGCACCGGCACCGGCACGACGGTCAAGGAACTGCTCGGCGCGATCGAAGACGTCTCCGCCAAGCCGTTCCCCGTCGAATATGTCGGCCGCCGCGAAGGCGATTCGCATACGCTGGTCGCCAACAACGACAAGGCGCGCGAAGTGCTCGGCTGGGTGCCGCAGCATGATCTATCCCAGATCATTCGCTCGGCCTGGAACTGGCATTCGAAATCCAACCATCACTGAATGGCCGCATCAATGACGGGCAAACCGAACATTCTGCTGATCACCGCGGACCAGTGGCGCGGTGATTGCCTCTCGGCACGCAATCACGCCTGCATCAGGACACCGAATGTCGATGCGCTGGCGGCCGAAGGCACGCTGTTTGCCCGTCATTTTGCTGGTGCCGCGCCGTGTTCGCCGGCGCGCGCCACGCTCTATACCGGCCTCTACCAGATGAACCATCGGGTTTGCCGAAACGGCTCGCCGCTCGATGGCAGGTTCGACAATCTGGCGCTGGCAGCCCGGCGCGCCGGCTATGAGCCGACCTTGTTCGGCTACACGGATACGGCACCCGACCCTCGCGGCGTCGATGCCAACGACCCGCACCTGACGACGTATGAAGGACTGCTGCCCGGCTTCACCGCGCGGCAACTGCTCCCGGAACATGAGAGACAATGGCTATCCTGGCTGCGATCGCGCGGGCATGCGGAGGCGACGAGCCGCGATATTCATATCCCCTTGGGGGCCCACCCCGGCGAAATCTCCAACGCGCCGACTGCCTATTCGAAAGACGAGACGCAGACGGCCTTCCTAACCGGTGAGTTCATTCGCTGGCTGGGCGAACAGGATAGTCCGTGGTTCGCGCACATATCCTTCCTGCGCCCGCATCCGCCATTTTCCGCACCGGCGCCTTACAACGACATGTTTTCGCCTGGGGACGGGCCCGCCTTTTCCCGCGCGGCCGATCTAAAAAGCGAGCAGGCGTCCCACCCCTATCTCACCTACGCGATGCCGCGGAGCGACAAGGGCAGCTTCATCCACGGCGCGACCGGCCCGGTCGATGACTGGAACGCCGAGGACATCGCGGCCATTCGCGCCATCTACTATGGCATGATTGCCGAGGTGGACGCGCAGCTGGGCCGTATCTGGGCCGCGCTCAAGGATGTCGGCGCCTGGGAAAACACGGTGATCGTCTTCACGTCGGATCATGCGGAGATGGCCGGCGATCACTGGACCTTCGGCAAGGGCGGCTTCTTTGACGGGAGCTATCACATCCCTTTGGTCATTCGCGATCCGCGATCGACCAATCGCAGCGGAACGGTCGAGCACTTCACCAGCGCCGCCGATATCTTTCCGACGCTTTGCGAGCGCCTGGACGTCGAGCCGGAAAACGGACTGGACGGGCAGTCGCTGCTACCCTTTACCGAAGGGAAGGGCGTCGCGAACTGGCGGGATGCGGCCTTCTGGGAGTTCGATTTCCGCGACATCGCCCACCAACATGCCGAGCGGCACTTCGGCCTGCGATCGAACGAATGCAATCTCGCCGTCGTCAGGGACGAGAACTTCAAATATGTGCATTTCGCCGGCCTGGCGCCGTTGCTCTTCGATCTCAGGAACGACCCGATGGAGCTGCGAAATATCGCGGCCGATCCGGCGCACGCTTCGACACGGCTCGCCTACGCGGAAAAACTGCTGTCGCTGCGCGCCCGCCACCTCGACCAGACCCTGGCCTACACCGAGCTGACGGAGAAAGGGCCGGTTCGACACCGGCCCTGATTGATCGTCAAGAAAAGCGTCCGAGATAATCGAGCTTGCCGACCTGAGCGCCCTTGTTGCGCAGGATCGCGTGCGCCATCGAGATGTGGAAATAGAAGTTCGGCAGCGCGAAGCTCAAGACGTAGTCGTCGCCGCGGAAAACCGTTCTGTGGCCACCCGGAGAAATGACCACCTCGCGGGTTTCAGCACCATCGAGCGTATCCGGCGAAACGGTCGCGAGATAGGCTTCCGTTTTCGCAACACGCGCCCTGAGCTCGGCGATCGTCGTCTCGTTGTCCTCGAATTTCGGCGCGTCCGTACCCGTTAGCCGTGCAATCGCAAGCTTGGCGCTATCGGTGGCCCGCTGGTACTGACCAGAAAACGGCAGCATGTCCGGCGCCAGCCGCGTCGCGACCAGCTCCACGGGATCGATGCCCTTCTCGCTGGCGAAGGCCTCCGCCTTGTCGAGATAGTTGGTCAAGGTTGTCAGGCCGCGCTGAAATACAGGCACTGTCAGGCGATAGATTGAAATAGACATTGCGCTCTCCACCGGGGCCGACGACCGGCCACCGTTTCCGCGATAGGATATAGTCAGGCGGCATCTGATTTTCATCGGCCGGTGCAGCATTCTCCGCGTTTTTGCAGTGTCCTCTCGCGACGGCAATGCTGCACCTAACCATGGGTTGTCGCTCCAAAATAATCTCAAAAAAGGGGTGGCGTATTCCGCCAGCTTTTCTATTCTGCGCGCTTCGCATCGCCCACCCTGCCTCAGGGGAGCAGGGCTTACAGGAACTGACATGCAATTCGTATTCGACGGCCACAACGACGTTCTCCTCCGCCTTTGGACGCATGAGCGGGAGGGCGGCGACCCCGTCGCCGAGTTTGCGAACGGAACGGACACCGGCCACATCGACGCGCCGCGCGCCAAGGCAGGCGGCCTGGCCGGTGGCCTTTGCGCCATCTACATTCCCTCGGGCGATCTGGTCTTCGCCGATCCCGACAAGGACGGCCACTACGTCACCCCGCTCGCAGCGCCTCTCGATCCATTGCCATCGCTGCGGATCGCCAATGAAATGGCCGCGATCGCCCTGCGCCTCGATCGCGCCGGCGCCTGGCGTCTGTGCCGCACGGTCAAGGATATCCGCAAATCCATCGACGACGGTGTTTTCGCCGCTGTCATGCACATGGAAGGCTGTGAGGCGATCGGGTCGGATCTGGCCGCGCTGGAAGTCTTCTACGCCGCGGGCCTTCGCTCGCTGGGTCCCGTCTGGAGCCGGCACAACATCTTCGGCCACGGCGTTCCGTTTGCCTTCCCGATGTCGCCGGATACCGGCCTCGGCCTGACCGACGCCGGCTTCGAACTGGTTCGCGAGTGCAACCGCCTGGGCATCATGATCGATCTCGCCCACATTACAGAAAAGGGCTTCTGGGATGTCGCGAAGACGACGGACCAGCCGCTCGTTGCCAGCCACTCGAACGTCCATGCGCTTACACCGGTCGCCCGCAACCTGACGGACAGGCAGCTTGACGCGATCAAGGAAAGCCGCGGCCTCGTCGGCCTCAACTATGCAACCGCCATGCTGCGCGACGACGCCCGCTCGGACGGTGATACGCCGCTCAGCGACATGGTTCGCCATATCGACTACCTCGTCGAGCGTATCGGCATCGATTGCGTTGCGCTCGGATCGGACTTCGACGGCGCAACCATACCGGATGAAATCGGCGACGCCTCGGGCAACCAGAAGCTGATTGATGCGCTTCAGCGTGCTGGATATGGTGGCGAGGATTTGAAGAAAATGGCCAGCGAAAACTGGCTTCGGATTTTGTCTTCGGCATGGGGAGAAGAGGCTGCCTGAGACTGCTAACGTGCTTTGACTAAATTCAAAAATGAACAGGGGACGAAAATTATGATGATGACCAGATTGAACCGCAGCTTCCGTGTGCTTTCCGCCGGCGCCGCCCTCTCTATCCTGATGATGGCCGCGCCCGCCGCCTTCGCTGAGACCCCGAAGGATACCCTCGTCGAGGGCTTCGCGATCGACGACATCATCACCATGGATCCGGGCGAAGCATTCGAGCTTTCGACCGCCGAGATGACCAGCAACACCTACAGCCTGCTCGTGCGCCTCGACATGGCCGACACGTCCAAGGTCAAGGGCGACCTCGCCGAGAGCTGGACCGTTTCGGATGACGGCCTGACCTATACGTTCAAGCTGAAGCCCGGCATGAAGTTCGCCTCCGGCAACCCGATCACCGCCGAAGACGTTGCATGGTCCTTCGAGCGCGCCGTCAAGCTCGACAAGAGCCCCGCCTTCATCATCACCCAGTTCGGCATCACGGGTGACAACGTCACCGAGAAAGCCAAGGCGACCGACGAAAACACCTTCACCTTCACGGTCGACAAGCCCTACGCGCCGAGCTTCGTCCTGAACTGCCTCACGGCAACGGTTGCTTCCGTCGTCGACAAGAAGCTGGTTCTCGACCACGTCAAGCCGGTTACCCCGTCGGCCGACTACAAGTACGACAACGACTTCGGCAATGAGTGGCTGAAGACCGGCTATGCTGGCTCCGGCGCCTTCAAGCTGCGCGAATGGCGCGCCAACGAAGTGGTCGTGCTCGAGCGCAACGACAACTACTATGGCGAAAAGGCCAAGCTCGCCCGCGTCATCTATCGCTTCATGAAGGAAAGCTCGGCGCAGCGCCTGGCGCTCGAGGCCGGTGACATCGACATCGCCCGCAACCTGGAGCCCGGCGACCTCGACGCTGTTGCAAAGAACACCGATCTCGCCAGCGAAAGCGCGCCCAAGGGCACCGTCTACTTCATCAGCCTCAACTCCAAGAACGAGAACCTGAAGAAGCCGGAAGTCCAGGAAGCCTTCAAGTACCTGGTCGACTACGACGCGATTGGCGCCACCCTGATCAAGGGCATCGGCGAAATCCACCAGACCTTCCTGCCGAAGGGCCAGCTCGGCGCGCTTGACGAGAACCCATACAAGTTCGACGTCGCCAAGGCCAAGGAACTGCTCGCCAAGGCAGGCCTGAAGGACGGCTTCTCGGTCACCATCGACGTGCGCAATACGCAGCCGGTAACCGGTATCGCCGAATCCATCCAGCAGTCGGTCGCCCAGGCCGGCATCAAGATGGAAATCATCCCGGGTGACGGCAAGCAGACGCTGACCAAGTTCCGCGCCCGCACGCACGACATCTACATCGGCCAGTGGGGCTCGGATTACTTCGACCCGAACTCCAACGCCGATACCTTCACCAGCAACCCGGATAACTCCGACGCCGGCACCGTGAAGACGCTCGCTTGGCGCAACACGTTTGAAGCGCCTGAACTGGACAAGGAAGCCAAGGCTGCCCTGCTCGAACGCGACAACGACAAGCGCGCGGCGATGTATCAGGACATCCAGAAGAAGTACCTGGCCAACAGCCCGTTCGTCTTCATCTTCCAGCAGACCGAAGTCGCGGGTTACCGCAGGGGCGTGACGAACTTCAAACTCGGCCCGAGCTTCGACACCAACTATGTCGGCATGATCGGCAAGGAATGATCCGGCAGGATTGATAGATTGAGCATCGTCGAAACAAAGACGGAAGCACGGCCGAAACCCGGCCGTGCTCTTCCTTTTGCGAAGGCTGTGGGCCGTTTTCTGGTCGCCGCCGTCACCACCTATCTCGGCCTTCTGGCCGTGACCTTCTTCATCGGCCGCGTCGTGCCCATCGATCCGGTGCTCGCCATTCTCGGCGACCGCGCGCCCGCCCATGTGGTTGAGCGCGTACGGCGCGAAATGGGCTTCGACCTGCCGCTCTACCAGCAGTTCTATATCTACCTCAAAGGGATCCTGGCCGGCGATTTCGGCACTTCGGTGCTGACGACCAATCCCGTCATGGTCGATATCAAGCGCGTTTTCCCGGCGACGATCGAACTCGCCACGCTCGGCACCATCATCGGCTCGGTGATCGGCGTCCCGCTCGGCGTCCTCGCCGCCGTCAAGCGCGGCAGCTTCGCCGACCAGATCGTTCGCGTCATCGGCCTGATCGGCTATTCCGTGCCGATCTTCTGGCTGTCGCTGATCTCGCTGGTGATCTTCTACGCCAAGCTGCGCTGGGTCGCTTTCCCCGGCCGCATCGATATCGTCTTCGAATACAGCTTCACGCCGGTCACCGGCTTCTATCTGCTCGACAGCGCCATGCAGGGACAGTGGGATGTCTTCTACGACGTCTTCCGCCACATCATCCTGCCAGCCTCGCTGCTCGGCTATTTCTCGCTCGCCTATATCAGCCGCATGACCCGAAGCTTCATGCTGAACGAACTCAGCCAGGAATATGTCGTTGCCGCGCGCGCCAAGGGCCTGTCGGAAACCCGGGTGATCTGGGGCCACGCGTTGCGGAACGCCGCGGTGCCGCTCGTCACCGTCATCGCGCTCTCCTATGCCGGACTGCTCGAAGGTTCGGTCCTGACCGAGACGGTCTTCTCCTGGCCCGGCATCGGCCTCTACATCACCAATTCGCTGCAGAATGCCGACATGAACGCCGTGCTTGGCGGCACCATCGTCATCGGCACCGTCTTCATCGGCATCAACCTCTTGTCTGATCTTCTTTATCGGACCCTCGATCCCAGGACCCGAACCCGATGAGCATGCAAGCAAACAACACCGCAACCAATGTCAGACCGATGACCCGCCGCGAGTGGCTGCTCTCCGACCGGCCGCAATCGCGCACCCAGGCCCGTCTCGGCCGCGCTTACGTCACCTGGCGGCAGTTTACCGCCAACCGCCTGGCGGTTGTTGGCCTCTTCATCATCATCGCGCTGCTCGTGATGGCCGCCTTTGCCGATGTGCTGGCCACGCACTCGCCCGTCGTCGGCGATCTCCGCAACGCTCGCCTTCTGCCGCCCGGCGCCGAGGGCTATCTTCTCGGTACCGACGACCAGGGTCGCGATATCTATTCGCGCCTGATCTACGGTTCCCGCCTGACGCTGATGGTCGTCGTCCTCGTCGCCATCATCTCGGCGCCGATCGGCCTCCTGGTCGGCACCGTGTCCGGCTATGCCGGCGGCTGGGTCGATGCCATCCTGATGCGCATCACCGACATCTTCCTTGCCTTCCCGAAGCTTGTCTTGGCGCTCGCCTTCGTCGCAGCGCTCGGTCCGGGCATCCAGAACGCCATCATCGCCATCGCCATCACCTCCTGGCCGCCGTACGCCCGTATCGCGCGCGCGGAGACCCTGACGGTACGGCGCTCCGATTACATCTCGGCTGTCCGCCTCATGGGCGCGTCGCCGCTGCGTATCGTCGTGCGCCATGTGATGCCGCTCTGCATCTCCTCGCTGATCGTGCGCGTCACGCTCGATATGGCGGGCATCATCCTTACGGCAGCCGGCCTCGGCTTCCTCGGCCTCGGCGCCCAGCCGCCGCTGCCGGAGTGGGGCGCGATGATCGCCTCGGGCCGCCGCTTCATCCTCGACCAATGGTGGGTCGCCGCCATGCCGGGGATCGCCATCCTCGTTGTCAGCCTCGGCTTCAACCTGCTTGGAGACGGCCTGCGCGACGCGCTGGATCCGAAGGAGAGCGGCCAATGAGTACGCTCCTCACCGTCAAGAACCTCAAGGTCAGCTACCCCACGCGCACCGGCGTCATCGAGGCCGTGCGCGGCGTCTCCTTCACACTCGGCAAGGAACGCCTGGGCATCGTCGGCGAATCCGGCTCTGGCAAGTCGCAGACGGGCCGCGCCATCATGGGGCTGACGCCGCCGCATGGTATCGTCACGGCCGATACGCTCGACTTCAACGGCATCGACCTTCTGTCGGCCTCAGCCAAGGAGCGTCGGCAACTGCGCGGCAAGCGTATCGCCATGGTGCTGCAGGATCCGAAATATTCGCTCGATCCGGTCATGACGATAGGCAAGCAGATCTGCGAGACGCTGAGAACACACGAGAAGATTGGCAAGGGCGAAGCACGCGATCGCGCAATTGCCATGCTGGAAGCCGTGCAGATCCGCGAACCGCAGCGCGTCTTCAATCTCTATCCGCATGAAGTATCCGGCGGCATGGGCCAGCGCGCCATGATCGCCATGATGCTGATCGCCGACCCCGAACTGCTGATCGCCGACGAGCCGACGTCGGCGCTCGACGTAACCGTGCAGCTCGATGTCCTCAGGATCATGGACCGCCTGGTGTCCGAGCGCGGTATGGGTCTGATCTTCGTGTCCCACGACCTGCGCCTCGTCTCCTCCTTCTGCGACCGCGTCATCGTCATGTACGCCGGCAAGGTGGTCGAGGAGCTGAAGGCCTCCGAGCTCAAGAACGCCCACCATCCCTATACGCAAGGACTTTTGAACTGCATGCCCCAGATCGGCGAAAACAGGCATCCTCTGCCGGTGCTGGACCGCAAGCCGGAGTGGGCCGCATGACAGCAGCCCTTTCCGTCGACAATGTCACCGTCATCTACGACCATTTCCATGCGCTGAAGGATGTCAGCGTCGAGATCGCCGAAGGTCAGTCCTTCGGTCTCGTCGGTGAATCCGGCTCTGGAAAATCCACCCTGCTACGCGCCGTCGCGGGCCTTGCTCCCGTCAAGAACGGAACGATCAGGATCCACGGCGAGCAGCTCTCGGGTTCCAAGCGCAGCAAGGCCTTCTATCGCAAGGTCCAGATGGTGTTCCAGGACCCCTACGGTTCGCTGCATCCGCGCCAGACGATCGATCGGCTGCTGCTCGAGCCGCTGGCGATCCATGGCATCTCGGACAGCGATATGCGCATCGCTCGCGCGCTCGATGAAGTCGGCCTCGGCAACGGCTTCCGGTTCCGCTATCCGCATCAGCTCTCCGGCGGCCAACGCCAGCGCGTCGCCATCGCCCGCGCCCTGATCGTCGAACCGTCGATCCTGCTGCTCGACGAGCCGACTTCGGCGCTGGACGCCTCCGTGCAGGCCGAAGTGCTGAACCTTCTGGAGCAGGTCAGGCGCGACCGGAAACTGACCTTCGTCATGGTCAGCCACGATCTCGGCGTCATCACCCACATGTGCGAAAACCTCGCCGTGATGCGCGGTGGCACCGTGGTCGAACGTCTGACGGCCGATCAGCTCGCCAAGGCCGAAGTTCACGAAGACTACACGAAAAGTTTGATGGTCGCGAGCAAGGGCTTCGTGAAAGTCTGAAGCCCAATCTTTTCAAGTAATTGAAATTTTTAACAATCGGCGGACCGTTAAGAATAACGGTCCGTTAAAACACGACCAATCGACTAGACTATTGACAGCTGCCTTGCTTCTGTCATGATTGCGTTAACGGCTGTTAGCTTTCGTGATCATGGAGATAAAGATGTTCTTTCTCGGCGGCATGACCATGGGTTACTTCGCACCTCCAGCCAAGGCTGCCAAGCGGGCGGCTCCGCTGTTCAAGACGGCAAAGCGGGATCGAAAGATTGTTGCGAAGAAGAAGAGCTCCTACAAGGACAGCGCGGTGGAGCGCTCCCTGATCTGGGCCTGGCACACCATCTGTTAGACCGTCCCTTTTAGGCCGTCCAAGACAAGACGGATTTTCTCAGCAAGCGACATCTGGTGGAATTTTATCTCTACCATTCAGATAGACTATATAAGAAACTGAGCTCTCAATAAGAGCTAGAAACAGGCGGAGGCAACACATGGCAAACTTGGGTATGTCGCATACTCACGCGGACCACTATCGTTCCGGACGCTCCAAGAAGCCGGCAACGGCGCGTGGTCGTTTGCATCTGGCAGCCAATGCGGCGCTGGTCGTGGCCGCATTCACCTTTCTCGCAGCCGTGGTCTGCGGCGTTATCGGTTAGAGCACCGAAAACAAACCCTTTTTCACCAAGCAGGGAACCAAAAAGGCACACCATCGTTATCTGGTCAGCAACGACTAAATGGAGATGGCAATGCTTTACTACGCACTCGTATTTCTTGTTGTAGCCCTGATCGCCGGCGTTCTGGGGTTCGGCGGCATCGCAGGCGCGTCAGCATCGATTGCCCAGGTACTGTTCTTCATATTCCTGGTGCTGTTTGTTGTATCGCTTGTCGCGCGGCTCATGCGCCGCGTCTAAATCCAGCATAATCAACGAAATCCGGCGTCCAAAAGGCGCCGGATTTTTCGTGCGTTCGCCACTTGCCGAAACCTCTTGACTTGAATTGTCGCAATAGTGTCCAACTTTCCCGATTGGCTTGGCGGGGAGGCGTCGTTCAATCTCACCCACCTCTTTGCCCGGCTGGTCGCAAGATCAAATCTAAATCGATTCGCATTGCCGTTCGATTGCACCTGCCAATGTTTTCAGTGTGGCCGCAAAAGACCGGTATTGTTCATGCGGCAGTCATATTTGGCAGTGCACAAGGCAAACCCTACCGACCATAACTTTGTTTGGATCCAGAACCGAACCCATGTCTATTTCCCCCACGTCTCCGAGCCCGTCCCGCGAGTCCGAAACCAAGCAGATCGATCACAACGACTCGATCCGCGCGACCTATATGTCGATCGAAGACATCAGGGCGATGGGTGCATCCGCAGCCACCTCAGGTGTCAATTCGCTGGTCGCTTTCGCACCCTTCGACTTCTTCGCCCGGCATAAGGAGAACGAGAAGGAAATCCTGCGCGTCTACCGCACGACGGCAGCGGATGTGGAGGCCGGCGAGACGATTACCCCGGCCGCAGAGTGGCTTCTGGACAACCACTACATCGTCGAGGAAGCAATCCAGGAAGTCCGCCGCGACTTCCCCAAGCGCTTCTACCGCGAACTGCCGACGATCGATGTGAATGGCACCAAGATCCCGCGCACACTGGCGCTGGCCTGGCTCTATGTAGCGCACACGCACAGCACCATTTCGCAGGAAAGCCTCACCGCTCTGGTCGATGGCTTCCAGGAACATGAAACACTGCGGATCGGCGAGCTCTGGGCGCTGCCTTCGCTGGTGCGCTACGTTCTGGTCGAAAACCTGCGCCGCATCTCGATCCGCGTTGAGCGCAGCCGCCGCATGCGCCGCCGCGCCAATGAGGCCGCCGACGAATTGGTGCGCCTGACCGATCCGGCAAAGGCAGCCGAGTATCTGAAGACGCTTGAGCCGCTTGCCGAGGACAATACGTTCTCGACGCAGTTCCTCTACCGCATGCGCGACGGCTCGCAGACCTCGAGCCTTGCCATCACCTGGCTGGATGAGCGCCTCGAGGCACTCGGCCGCGACACCGAAGCGACGACGATGGCCGAACACAGCCGTCTCTCCTCCGGCAACGTCACCATGGGCAACATCATTCGCAGCCTGCGCGAGATCGACGACACCGAATGGTCCGTCTGGGTCGAGCAGGTCAGCCACGTCGACAAGCTGCTCTGGGACAACTCCGACTACGGCCTTCTCGATTCCGGCTCGCGCAACAAGTACCGCAAGCAGATCGAAAAGCTCGCCAAGCGCTCCACCATGACCGAAATGGAGATCGCGCAACTCGCGCTCGACATGACGACGGAGGCGAAGGAATCGGGCGAAGACGATCCGCACGAGCCCAATGTCGGCAGCTTCCTCGCCGGCGCGCAGCGTCCGAAGCTGGAAGCGAGAGCGACCTACAGCCCGACGCTGGTGCAGCATTTCGTTCGCGCAGTACGCCGGTTCAACTGGCTGTCGATCGCGGTACCGGTGCTGCTCCTGACCATTCTTGCGATGGTCATCGTCGGCCATTTCATGGCAAGCGCCGGCATGGCGCCGGTGGCCATCATCCTGCTCCTGATCATGTTCTCGCTGCCGGCATCGGAAGGCGCAACGGGTCTCTTCAACACCGTGCTCTCCTTCTTCGTCACGCCGGCGCGCCTCGTCGGCTATGAGTTCAAGGAAGGCATTCCGGAAGACGCACGCACGCTTCTGGTCGTGCCCTGCCTGATCTCCAACCGCGACAGCGTCGACGAACTCGTCCGCAACATCGAGGTTCACTATCTCGCCAACCCGCGTGGCGAAATCTACTTCGCACTGCTGAGCGACTGGCCAGACAGCCAGGTCGAGGAGACGGCCGCCGATCTCGAAGTTCTCGACTACGCTCGCCGCGAAGTCGCAAACCTCTCTGCACGCTATGCCTATGACGGCAAGACCCGCTTCTATCTCCTGCACCGCCGCCGCCTCTACAATCCGTCGGAAGGCGCGTGGATGGGCTGGGAGCGCAAGCGTGGCAAGCTGCATGAGCTGAACCTGCTCCTGCGCGGTGACCGTGACACGACCTATCTGCCGGGCGCCAATATCGTCCCTGAAAACGTACAGTACGTGATGACGCTCGACGCCGATACGCGTCTGATGCGCGACGCCGTCACCAAGCTCGTCGGCAAGCTGTATCACCCGACCAACCGCCCAGTGATCAACCCGGAAACCGGCCGCGTCGAGAGCGGCTATGGCGTCCTGCAGCCGCGCGTGACGCCGTCTCTGACGACTGGCAAGGACGCATCCGTCTTCCAGCGCGTCTTCTCGATCAACCGCGGTCTGGACCCCTATGTCTTCACCGTCTCCGACGTCTATCAGGACCTCGCGGGCGAGGGCACCTTCACCGGCAAGGGCCTCTACCACGTCGATGCCTTCGAAGCTGCCCTGAAGGGACGCATCGAGGAAAACTCGGTTCTCAGCCACGACCTGCTCGAGGGCTCGATGGCGCGTTGCGCGCTCGTGACCGACCTCGAACTCGTCGAGGACTTCCCGACCCGTTACGAAGTCGAGACGTCGCGCCAGCATCGCTGGGCGCGTGGCGACTGGCAGCTGCTGCCTTACATGTTCAGCACCAAGCACGGCGTCACCGCGCTCGGCCGCTGGAAAATGTTCGACAACCTGCGTCGCTCGCTGACCCCGATCGCCTGGTTCTTCGCCTCCGTGCTCGGCTGGTACTTCATGGATCCGCTCGGCGCCCTGATCTGGCAGATCGTCCTGATCTTCTGCCTGTTCGTCGCTCCGACGCTGTCGCTTATCAACGGCATCATTCCGCGCACCAGCGATATCGTCGCGCGCGCCCACCTCTATACCGTCTGGTCCGATATCCGCGCCGCCAACGCGCAGGTGGCGCTCCGCATCGTATTCATCGCAGACGGCGCCTGCATGATGGCTGACGCCATCGGCCGCTCGCTCTACCGCCTCTTCGTCAGCCACAAGCTGATGCTGCAATGGAAAACCGCGGCAAGCGTCCAGGCTGGCAAGCAGGGCACGATCTGGTCCTATTACAAGGCCATGTGGCATGCACCGGTGCTTGCACTGCTCGGCCTCGCCTTCGCCGTCGTCTCCGGCGACAAGGCCTACCTCGTCGGTATCCCCTTCGTTGCGCTCTGGATTCTCTCCCCGCTGGTCGCCTATTACGTCAGCCAGTCGGCGGAAACCGAAGATCGCCTCGAAGTCGCCGAATCTGTCTCCAACGATCTGCGCAAGATCGCACGCCGCACCTGGCGCTATTTCGACACCTTCACGACGGCAGAACAGAACTACCTGCCGCCGGACAACGTCCAGGAGACGCCGCACGTCATCGTCGCGACCCGCACGTCTCCGACCAACATCGGCGTCTACCTCCTGTCCGTGGTCTCCGGCCGCCAGTTCGGCTGGTTCTCCTTCGAGGAAACGATCGAGCGCCTCGAGCAGACGATCGCCACCATCGACAGGATGGAGAAATTCCGCGGCCACCTGTTCAACTGGTACCACACCGATACGCTGGAAACGCTTGGACCGCGCTACGTCTCGGCCGTCGACAGCGGCAACCTCGCCGGTCACCTGATCGCGATCTCGTCCGCCTGCCGCAACTGGGCCGAAGCCCCGTCCGCGCACATGCAGGGCAGCCTCGATGGCGTCGGCGACACGGCGGGCATCCTGGCCGAAGTGCTGGCCGACCTGCCGGATGACCGCAAGACCGTGCGTCCGCTGCGCCGCCGTCTGGAGGAACGTATCATCGGCTTCCAGAACGCGCTCGCCGCCGTCAAGCGCGAGCACGAATTCGCGTCGATCCGCATCATCAACCTCTCGGTTCTTGCCCGCGACATCCAGAAGCTCGCGGCCAACCTCGATCACGAAGTGAAGTCGGCGCTGAGCGCCGAGGTCACCCAGTGGGCCGAGGCGCTGGTAAAGGTCTGCGAAGCCCATATCTCCGACAGCACCTTCGACCTCGCCAACATCGACGCTCTGCGTCCGCGCCTGATTGCGCTGCGCGACAAGGCCCGCGATCTGGCATTCTCGATGGACTTCGGCTTCCTCTTCCGTCCGGAGCGTCGTCTTCTGTCTATCGGTTACCGCGTCGAAAGCGGCGAGCTCGATCAGGCCTGCTACGACCTTCTGGCATCGGAATGCCGCCTCACCAGTCTCTTCGGCATCGCCAAGGGCGACCTGCCAACCGAACACTGGTACCGCCTCGGCCGCCAGGTCGTGCCGGTCGGCTCGCGCGGCGCGCTGGTCTCCTGGTCCGGCTCTATGTTCGAATATCTGATGCCGCCTCTCGTCATGCAGGAGCGTGGCGGCGGTATCCTCAACCAGACCAACAATCTGGTCGTGGTCGAGCAGATGAATTACGCCCGCAAGCTGGGCATTCCGTGGGGCATCTCGGAAGCGGCCTTCAACGCCCGCGACCATAACCTCAACTACCAGTACACGAACTTCGGCGTGCCGACGCTCGGCCTGAAGCGTGGTCTCGGCCACAACGCGGTCATCGCCCCTTACGCCTCGATCCTCGCCAGCCAGTACAATCCGCCGGCGGCCATCGAGAACCTCGAACGCCTGCGCAAGCTCGGCGCGCTCGGCAAATACGGCTTCCACGATGCCGTGGACTTCACGCCGACCCGCGTACCTGAGGGCAAGACCTGCGCTGTCGTCTACAACTACTATGCCCACCACCATGGCATGTCGATCGCGGCCGTCGCCAACGTCGCCTTCAACGGCCATCTGCGCGAACTCTTCCACTCCGATCCCGTCATCGAAGCGGCTGAGCTGATGCTGCAGGAAAAGGCGCCGCGCGACATTCCCGTCATGAGCGGCAAGCACGAGTCCGACACCCCCGCCAGCATCCAGGACGACCTGCTGCGTCCGGAAATCCGCAAGATCTACGATCCTGCGGCCCGTGATCGCGAACTGGTCTTCCTCTCCAACGGCCACTACTCGATGATGCTGACCGCCACTGGCGCCGGCTACTCGCGCTGGAACGGCCAGTCCGTATCCCGCTGGAAGCCCGATCCGACCGAGGATCGCTGGGGCACCTTCATCTTCCTGCGCGACACCGCTACCAACGAATGGTGGTCGGCGACCGCGGAACCGAAGAGCATCGAAGGCGAACAGGTCAAGGTTCTCTTCGCGGATGAAAAGGCCGAGTTCACCAAAACCGTCGGCGAGCTCACCAGCGAAGTCGAGGTGATCGTTGCCACCGAGCACGATGCCGAAGGCCGCCGCCTTACGCTGCTCAACACCAGCACGGAAGATCGCTTCATCGAAGTGACATCCTATCTCGAACCGGTCTTGACCAACGACGACACCGACAACGCTCATCCGGCCTTCGCCCGCATGTTCGTGAAGACGGAGATCGGCAAGCGCGGCGACGTCATTCGCGTCGAGCGCAACAAGCGCGACGGCAACGAGCCGAATATCGCGGTCGCGCATCTGATCGTCGATAACGCCGGCGCGACGCGCCACACCGAGTTCGAAACCGACCGCCGCAAGTTCCTCGGCCGCGGCCGCAGCCTCGCAAACGCTGCCGCCTTCGACCAGGGTGCGACGCTCTCGGGTACCGACGGTTTCACGCTCGATCCGGTGCTCTCGCTGCGCCGCACAGTCCGTGTTCCTGCCGGCAAGAAGGTCAGCGTCATTTTCTGGACCATCGCGGCGCCATCGCGCAACGAAGTGGACCAGGCAGTCGATCGCTACCGCCACGCCGATGCCTTCAACCACGAGCTCGTACAGGCATGGACGCGCACGCAGGTGCAGATGCGCCATGTCGGCGTCACCTCGCAGCAGGCATCCGCCTTCCAGCATCTCGGCCGCCACCTCGTCTACCCCGACATGTATCTGCGTGCGGATACCGCAGCGGTGCAGGCGGGCATGCAGTCGCAGTCCTCGCTATGGCCGCTGGCGATTTCGGGCGATTTCCCGATCTTCACCCTGCGCATCAACGACGACATGGATCTGGATATCGCAAGGGAAGCCCTGCTGGCACAGGAATACCTGCGCTCGCGCGGCGTCACCGCAGATCTGGTGATCATGAACGAGCGTGCCTCTTCGTATGCGCAGGACATGCAGCACGCCGTCGACCAGATGGCCGAGAACGTTCGTCGTCTCGGCCAGGCAGACGGCCTGCGCCAGCACATCTTCACGGTCCGCAAGGATCTGATGGAGGAGGCGACCTACCACGCGCTGATCTCGGCATCCCGCGTCACCTTCCATGCCAAGAACGGCAAGATCATCGATCAGATCAATCGTGCCGTGGCGCTGTTTGCGCCGACCAAGGAAGAGCAGCAGGAACTCGAGAAGGTCAACGCCACGAAGTCGCGCGCCAAGCGCACGGCACCGGCCGCCAAGGCACAGGTCCCGGCGCTGGTTGTCGAAGAGCATGGCGATCTGAACTTCTGGAACGGTATCGGCGGCTTCTCCGGCGACGGACGCGAATATGTCGTCCGCATCCCGGGCGGCCATGCCACCCCTCAGCCGTGGATCAACGTGATCTCGAACGAGAAGTTCGGTTTCCACGTCGCGGCCGAAGGCGCTGGTTTCACCTGGAGCACCAATTCGCGTGACTACCAGCTGACCCCTTGGACCAACGACGCGGTCATCAACCGTCCGGGCGAAGCGATCTATGTGATGGATCGGGACAGCGGAACCGTGATGACACCGTTTGCCGCCTTGTCCGACCGTCAGGATATCCAGTTCGAAGCCCGTCATGGCCTCGGCTACTCGGTCTTCTCCAGCGTCCAGAACGACGTTTCTTTGGAGCTGACGCAGACGGTCGATCGCGAGCGGCCGGTGAAGCTGCAGCGCTTGCGCCTGCGCAACAACGGCAGCAGCCAGCGCAAGCTGCGTCTCTACGGCTATGTCGAGTGGGTGCTCGGCAACAATCCACAGAAGACGGCACCGTTCATTCTCTCCGAACACGACGCCGAGACCGGCGCCCTGTTTGCGAGCAACAACTACAGCATCGACTACTCCTCACGTGTGGCCTTCTTTGCCGCCAGCGAGCAACTGTCGGGCTACACGGCAAGCCGCCGCGAGTTCATCGGCAAGGCGGGCACCATCAAGGCTCCAGCAGCCTTGAATCCGGCTACCGTTTTGTCGAGCAACATCGATCTGGATGGTGATCCGGCAGCGGCTCTCGCAATCGACATCGATCTCGCCGCCGGCGAAGAGCGTGACGTCATCCTTTATCTCGGCGATACCGCGACGAAGGAAGAAGCCCGCGCACTGATCGCCGATATCCGCAAGGCATCCTTCGACGGCGCGGTTCAGGCAAATCGGGACTTCTGGCACGCCTTCACTGGCAAGCTGCAGATCTCGACCCCCGATCAGGGCATGAACACCCTGATCAACACATGGCTCCCCTACCAGAGCCTCGGCTGCCGCATCATGGCACGCACGGCCTTCTATCAGGCCAGCGGCGCCTTCGGCTTCCGCGACCAGCTGCAGGATACGCTGGCCTTCGTGCTGCACGAGCCATCGATCGCCCGCAAGCAGATCGTCAACGCCGCCTCGCGCCAGTTCCGCGAGGGCGACGTCCAGCATTGGTGGTTGCCTGGAACGGGTGCAGGCGTTCGTACGCTGATCTCCGACGACGTGGTCTGGCTGGCCTATGCAATTCACCACTATTGCACGGTGACTGGCGACAAGAGCGTTCTCGACGACGAGCTTGCCTTCATCGAAGGCCCGGCGCTTCTGCAGGGACAGCACGATTCGTTCTACCGCCCGGAAAAATCCGAGGACAAGGTGAGCGTCTACGAGCATGCCGCCATCGCGCTCGATCTCGCCATTGCCCGCAAGGGAGCCAACGGCCTGCCGCTCTTCCTCGGCGGCGACTGGAACGACGGCATGAACCGCGTCGGCATCGGCGGCAAGGGCACGAGCGTATGGCTCGGCTGGTTCCTCGCAGGCGCGCTGCGCTCCTTCAGCGCCTTCGCAGCCGAACGTGGCGACACCGCCCGCGTCGAACGCTGGGGCAAGCATCTCACCGAACTCAAGGCAGCGCTTGAAACCGCCGCCTGGGATGGCGCCCACTACCGCCGAGGCACTTTCGATGACGGCAGCCTGCTTGGTTCGAAGGAAAGCCTGGAATGCCAGATCGATTCGATCGCGCAGTCCTGGAGCGTTCTGTCAGGTGAGGGCGATCCGGCCCATGCCGCCAAGGCCATGGATTCGGTACTCGCCAAGCTCGTCGACATGGACGCGCGCATCATCCGCCTGTTCACGCCGCCCTTTGCCAACTCGGCCAAGGATCCCGGTTACATCAAGGCCTATCCGCCCGGCGTTCGCGAAAACGGCGGCCAGTACACCCACGCGGCTACCTGGGTCGTCATGGCGCTGGCCGAACTCAATCGCGGCGACGACGCACTGCGTTGCTTCGACCTCCTGAACCCGATCAGCCACACCAAGGACCCAGCCTCCGCTGAGCACTACCGAGTGGAACCCTATGTCATTGCCGCCGACGTCTATGGCGACGGCGCCTTGACCGGTCGTGGTGGCTGGACCTGGTACACCGGTTCCGCCGGTTGGCTCTACCGCGCTGCCGTCGAGGGCATCCTCGGAATCCGGCTTAAGAACGGCCGTATCCATGTGAAGCCGTCGCTGCCGACAACGTGGGAAGGCTTCTCTGCGGAAATCGAGCACGCAGGAGCTAAATACCTCATTTCGGTCTCAAAATCGTCCCATCCAAGGGGCTACGATTTGACCATCAACGGACGTCAAGTCACCGATCCCGATGAGGGATATCCGGTCGGATAACCGCACTTTTCATGCAAACCATCCGGCGATTCGTTGAGGCCAAAAGGGAAACCTTTTGGCCTCAACCGCGTTTGCAAAATGGAAGCATGGAGAGGTCAATGGTAACGACGCCCGAAAACACGTTCGGTGCAGGACGCAGAATCGCGACCGCGGCGCCATCGAAACGAGACACGCGCTTGGACGTTCTGCGCGGCCTCGCGCTGATCACGATCTTTATCAATCACGTGCCCGGCCAGATCTTCGAACATCTGACCACCAAGAATTACGGCTTCTCGGATGCCGCCGAAGCATTCGTGCTGATCTCGGGCATCGCCGTGGGCATTGCCTACGGCTCACGCTTCAAGGTGGGTGCCTGGTTCGAAACGGCCAAGAAGTCGACGAAGCGCGCCTTCACGCTTTACCTCGCCCACATGATCACGACATTCATGACACTCGCGCTGTTCATCGCGGGCGCCTGGCTATTCCACCGTCCGGGCCTTCTTTGCGAAATCAATATCCTTCCCGTGCTCACCAATCCGCAGGCCGGCATTCCGTCGCTGATGGGGCTTGGCCACCAGATCGGCTACAACAACATCCTGCCGATGTATGGCGCGCTGATGTTGATGATCCCCCTCATCCTCCTGCTGGAAAGCAAGAGCCCCCTGCTCGCGTTGACGGTTTCTGGTTCGGTCTGGCTTTTCTCCGGGATTTACGAAATAGCGCCGCACAACACGCTGCTTGAGGGCTACTGGTTCCTCAATCCGCTGTCCTGGCAGTTCCTGTTCACGATCGGCATCGTCGGCATGATGCACGTGCGCCGTGGTGGCAAGCTACCGCACCACCCGATGCTGATGGCCCTGGCCGCCGGCTATGTCGCCTTGTCCTTCGTGTGGGTCGTCGGCCAGCTCTGGGGCATCGGCAACGCGCTGGCCTCGCTTGGCCTGCCGCCAGTCATCACCGGCTTCGACAAGACCTTCCTGTCCCTGCCGCGCCTGCTGCACGTTCTCGCGCTCACCTATCTGGTGCTCAACATTAGCGCACTCTCCAACCTGCTGCGCCGCCCCGAGGACAATCCGCTGGTCATCTTCGGCCGCCATTCGCTGAACATCTTCGTCGCCGGCACGATCCTGGCGATGATCGGCCAGGTACTGCTTTACATCAACAACGGTGACCAGGTCGTCGGCCCGATCTTCGTGGTTCTCGGTATCGTGATCCAGTTCGTCTACGCCTATCATCTGGAGCGCAAGAGAAAGCTGGGTCGCGCCGCTTCCGCCAAGCTGAAGGCGCCCCAGGGCCGGTCACTCCAGACAGTCTCCGTACGCTCCGATAACGGCCGTGGCATCAATCGGAAGTGACACCGCAAGGGCCGCGCCAGCGCTATCAGCACAGCGCGGCCCCTAGCAAAAACCTTGACTCCTGTGGAAAACCTTTTAAGAGCAGCGGTGGAAAAGGAATATCCATGGTTCGCCAAGAACACGCCATTGCTGCACGCAGTGACCGGGCACGAGTTGCCGGGATGGTTATGATTTTTCCGGTTTCTTCCAAAACCAAGGCCAAAACGACGACGAAAACCGTCTGACGTCTCTGGCCTGCCGCTCTCTCCCCGGCTCGGCTGGGGACAGAAAGCCGCAATCGTTGCGCGCTTTCCCCCTCACCGAACAAGAGGAGAGATGAGAAAGAGAGCTTGAAAATGGGTTTTAAAGTTGCAGTTGCGGGAGCCACCGGAAATGTCGGCCGGGAGATGCTCAACATCCTTTCCGAACGCGGTTTTCCCGCTGACGAAGTCGTAGCGCTCGCCTCCGCGCGCTCGCAGGGTCTTGAAGTGTCTTACGGCGACAAGACGCTGAAGGTCATGAACCTCGAAAACTACGATTTTTCCGACACCGATATCTGCCTGATGTCTGCCGGCGGCGACGTCTCGAAGAAGTGGTCGCCGAAGATCGGCGCGCAGGGCTGCGTCGTCATCGACAACTCGTCGGCATGGCGCTACGACCAGGACGTTCCGCTGATCGTGCCGGAAGTGAACCCTGACGCCATCGAGCAGTTCACCAAGCGCAACATCATCGCCAACCCGAATTGCTCGACCGCCCAGCTCGTCGTGGCTCTGAAGCCGCTTCACGAAGCCGCCACCATCAAGCGCGTCGTCGTCTCGACCTACCAGTCCGTTTCCGGCGCCGGCAAGGACGGCATGGACGAACTCTTCAATCAGACGCGCGCGGTCTTCGTCGCCGATCCGATCGAGAACAAGAAGTTCACCAAGCGCATCGCCTTCAACGTCATTCCGCACATCGATAGCTTCATGGAAGATGGCTACACGAAGGAAGAGTGGAAGGTTCTGGCTGAAACCAAGAAGATGCTCGACCCGAAGATCAAGGTGACCTGCACGGCCGTGCGCGTTCCGGTCTTCATCGGCCACTCGGAATCGGTCAACATCGAGTTCGAGAAGGAAATCACTGCCGATCAGGCTCGCGATATCCTGCGCGATGCGCCGGGCTGCCAGGTGATCGACAAGCACGAGAACGGCGGCTACATCACGCCTTACGAATCCGCTGGTGAAGACGCGACCTTCATCTCGCGCATCCGCGAGGACGCAACCGTCGAGAACGGCCTCAACATGTGGGTGGTTTCCGACAACCTGCGCAAGGGCGCAGCACTGAACGCGATCCAGATCGCCGAGCTGCTGGTCAATCGCGGACTTGTGAAGCCGCGCAAGCAGGCCGCTTGAATATTTTCTTAACCATGTCTTGTTAAGCCCGTTACTTAAGTTAAGGCTTATTCTCAAAGGCGCGGGGTGCCGAAAGGCTTCCCGCGCTTAATCAACGGATGGTCGGGACAATATCGCCGATAGCGGGCTGCAGCCCGGCTGAAGGCTAGGCTGATCGGGATCGGGGTATTCGATGCGCAAGACAAGACTTTTGCTGGCAGCGGCGGCAGTGTTCGCCATGTTCCAGGCACTTCCGGCAACGGCTGAAGCGGCACCACAGTGCAGCAACACCAGCGCGGGCTTCGACCAGTGGGTAGTTGCCTTCAAGCAGGAAGCAGCGGCCAACGGCGTCAGCCGTTCCGTTCTCGACAAGGCATTCGCCAACGTCGTCTACAACAGACCCACCATCTCCGCCGACCGTGGCCAGAAGAGCTTCAAGCTCTCCTTCGACGCCTTCATGCAGAAGCGCGGCGGCCAGGCCATCATCTCGCGCGGCAAGGGCATGAAGCGCTCCAACGCAGCGCTCTTTGCCAACATCGAACGCAAGTACGGCGTTCCGGCCGGCCCGCTGATCGCGATCTGGGGTATGGAAACAGGCTTCGGCAGCTACATGGGCACCCAGCACACCATGTCCGCCGTCTCCACGCTCGCCTTCGATTGCCGCCGCACCGCCTATTTTACTGACCAGCTCTACGCCGCGCTTCAGCTCGTCGGCGAAGGTTTCCTCAGCCCGCAGGCGCGCGGCGCCGCCCACGGCGAAATCGGTCAGACACAGTTTCTCCCGCGCAACGTCGTGCTCTACGGTGCGGATGGCGATGGTGACGGCCGGGTCGACATGGTCGGCTCACGCGCCGATGCGCTGGCCTCGACCGCAAACTTCCTGAAGGGCCACGGCTGGCGTCCGGGCGCCGGCTACCAGCCCGGAGAGCCGAACTTCGCAGCCATCTCCGGCTGGAACGCGGCAACGGTCTACCAGCAGGCAATCGCCTACATCGGTCAGCAGATCGACGCGAACTGATTCAGACCTGATGATGAAACGAAAAAGGCGCCGCGGGAAACCGCGGCGCCTTTTTCTTGTCTCGGATTATGGTGTCAGACGTCAGGGCGAATGAAGTCGCGTGTCTCTGCGTCCATAACCCAGAGCTCGCCGGTCGAAATATCGAACCAGGCGCCATGAAGCTGTATGTCACCAGCCTCTTCGCGCGCCTTGATCTCCGGAAATGTGCGGAGATTGTCGATCGAGTTGCGGATCGACACGCGCTCCAGCGCCGTCTGGCGTTCGCCGGGTGTCATCACGTCGTTGCTCTGGATCTGCTCTGCCGCCGGCCGCACCAGCGACATCCAGCGACCGATGAAGTCACCGGGCGACAATGGCTCGGCATCGGGATCGAGCGCCGCGCGGATACCGCCGCAGCGACCATGCCCCATGACGACGATATCGGTAACCTTCAGGGCCAGAACCGCGAACTCGAGCGCAGCCGAGGTCGCATGGAAATTGCTGTCAGGCTCGTAGGGCGGCACCATGTTGGCGACGTTGCGGACGACGAAGAGCTCGCCGGGCCCGGAATCGAAGATGAGTTCCGGCGCTGCGCGAGAGTCCGAACAGGCGATGACCAGCGTGCTCGGGCTCTGCCCGTGCTCCGCCAACGTCCTGTACCGGTCACGTGCGTCGGCATAACGCCCGCTCATGAAGTTGCGATAGCCGTCGAGAAGTGTATCTGGAAAACGCTGCATGATCTTCGATTACAGCGTGAGCGATGCAAGATCAATATCGCAGCGCCAAATGCGTTAACGGCGCGGCCGCTAGCTCTTTCGCCGCTGCGCCGGGTGCATCAGATGCCGCATCTGCACCATCGCCATCGGCGTCGACAGGCTGGAGGCGTCGTTTGCGAGCGTCAGCTCGTCGCTGCCGCGCTTCACCGCCCGTGCCAGCACCTCGTAGACGCTGGCCGTCGCCAGCTGCAGCGCCTTCTCATCTTCCATGTCGGACTGTAGTCGCGACAGGAAAAGCGCGGCAAGAAGATCGCCCAACCCGTTTGGCGGATTGTCGATCAGCCGGTGCTCGGCAAGCAGCGCGTGGCGCCCGGAGAGATAGAGGTTGCCCGTTCCACCAGCCATCATCGGCACCGCCGAGGTCACCAGCATGCGCGCGGGACCGAGCGCGAGCGCCGCCTCCATGATCTCGGTGTTGCTCTCCAGCGGCGCGCCGGAGAGCCAGGCAAGTTCATAACGATTTGGGGTTGCCAACGATGCCAGCGGGATCAGATTGTCCCGGATAGCTTCAGCGGTCGCCTCGGGAACATAGAGCCCACCGAGATCACCCATGACGGGATCGCAAACGTAAAACAGATCGGGATTCTGCTCCCTGAGCGCGGTGATCAGCCGGCCGACGGAGCGGGCCTGCGCTGCATTGCCGAAATAGCCCGAAAGCACCGCCTTGACCTCGCCGATCCACGGCGCGCGAATGAGATCGTCGATCGCCGCGTCGAAATCGGCCTCCGCGAAGGTCAGCCGCGTCGAACGACCGTGGCCCGGATGCCAGGGCAGAACGATGGTCGGCAGCGCCCATACCTGGTGGCCGAGCGTCTCGAGCGCGAAAACCGCCGCCCGATTGCCGACCGATCCACGAACGACGTGGCTCGATATGACGATGACCGTGCCTGCTGCATTCTGCGACATGTTTATCCGATCCGGGTTCCGATCCTCAGTTGATCGTCTTTTTGCTGCGCGACTGTCAACAACTCTTCATTCGGACGTGATCAAAGTTCTGGCGAAGAAAATCATATTCGGATCACTTTTTACAGAATTGACGACATGCCGGCTAAATTCGCACGAAAACTGCGATCGACGTCCCTATTTTAGCAATTTTTCTGTCAAACCTTCTGCTAACCTGCGCGCAATCGAGAAAATGGGGGACACAGTCAATGGCTGCTCGAAACAATCCGAAACGGGAAAAGCAGATCGAGAGCGCGAACAAGATCGCGACGGCGATGGGCGAGCACTATCTCGCGCCGGATATCCTCTTCGGACGCGCCAGCGGCGACGACCTCGAATCCTACACGCCTGAAATGCTGGCGATTTCCGCCGTCCACTGCGCGGCCGAGCTCGCCGCCTGGACCGGCAACGCGCCGCGCGTCACCATCACCTCGCTCGACAACGTCGAGCCGGATGGCGTGGCGGTATCGGTCCTGTCGGTGACCGATCACAACATGCCTTTCCTCTACGAATCGGTCATGGGAGAGGTGACGAGCAGCTACCGCGATCTCTTCATGGCGGTTCATCCCATTCTCGTCATGCAGCCAGGTCGCCCGCCGGAACTCTATTCGCCGGATATGCCGGGCGAGCCGGCAAACCGCGTCAGCCACATTCAGCTTCACCTCGCGCCGCTCACCCCGGCGCAGTCCGCAGACCTGATCGAGCGGATCGAGATCGTCCTCGAACAGGTGCGCCTGTCAGTCTCCGACTGGAAGCCGATGCTGGACAAGCTCGGCACCGCCATCGACGAACTGTCGTCGCGCAATGTCGGCCGCCGCAAGGCGGATCGCGACGAAGCGGTCGCGTTCCTCACATGGCTGCGCGATGCCAATTTCACCCTTCTGGGGATGCGCGAATATGTCTATTCCGGCAAGGGCTCGGATGCGAAGGTCGAGCGCGACAAGGGCACGGGGCTCGGCATCCTTTCCAACCCGGATGTCCTGGTGCTCCGGACCGGCCGCGATGCCGTCACCACGACGCCGGAAATCCTCGCCTTCCTCGACGGCCCGGAGTTCCTGATCGTCACCAAGGCCAACGTCAAATCGGTCGTCCACCGCCGCGCCTACATGGACTATGTCGGCGTGAAACGCTTCGACGAGAACGGCAATGTCACCGGCGAGCTGCGCATCGTCGGCCTCTTCACCTCGACCGCCTACACGTCGCTCGCAACGGATATTCCGCTGCTGCGTTCGAAGGTGGAGAAGGTGAAGGAGCATTTCGGCTTCGATCCGATGAGCCATTCCGGCCGCATGCTCGACAATACGCTTGAATCCTACCCGCGCGACGATCTCTTCCAGATCGACACCGCCCTGCTTGCCACCTTCGCCGAGCAGATCAACGATCTGACCGACAGGCCCCGCGTACGGGTGCTGCCGCGCATCGATCACTTCGATCGTTTCGTCTCCGTTATCGTCTATGTGCCGCGCGAGGAATATGATTCGATCGTCCGCGAGAAGATCGGCACCTATCTCAAGACCATCTATGATGGCCGCGTCTCGGCCTATTACCCGGCTTTCCCCGAAGGCGGCGTCGCCCGCGTCCATTTCATCATCGGCCGCTCCGGCGGAAAGACCCCGCGTATCCCTCAGGCAAAGCTCGAAGAAGCAATCCGAGCGATCACGGCCCGCTGGGACGACCGCTTCGAAATGCTTGCCGGTCCGAAGGCGCCCAAGATCAAGGTCAGCAACGCCTACCAGGATCTCTTCCCGCCGGAAGAAACCTTCGCCGACTTCGCCGACATCGTCGCCTGCGCGACGGGCGAGCAGATCCGCATCGAATTCTACACACGCATTAAGGATGGCGTGTCGCTGCTCTGCCTGAAAATCTTCCACTTCAATGGCCAGCTCGCGCTCTCCCGCCGCGTGCCTCTGCTAGAGAATCTCGGCTTCAGCGTCATCAGCGAAGGTACCTTCGACATCAACGTGACGCTGGCTGACGGCAGCGAGAAGCTGGTGGTACTGCATGACATGGAACTCGAAGCCCAAAGCGGCGCCGAGATCGATCTGCAGCAGCATGGAGCCGCACTTGAAGAAGCTTTCCTTTTCGCCTTTGCCGGTGTCATCGACAACGACAACTTCAACCGCCTGATCATTTCGGCCGGGCTGTCGGCCCGCGAGACGAGCGTGTTGCGCGCCTACTCGCGCTATCTGCGCCAAGCCGGCATCGCCTATTCGCAGGATTACATCGCGACGACGCTGGATAAATACCCGGCTATCTCGTCGCTCATCTTCCGCCTGTTCCACGATGGCCTCGACCCGAAGCTGACGGAGAAGAACAGGATCAAGAAGGCGACCGATCTTCACGCCAAGATCGAGACCGCGCTGTCGGACGTTCCAAGCCTTGATGACGACCGTATCCTGCGCCGTTACGTCAACGTGGTCGACTCGACGCTGCGCACCAACTACTTCCAGCGCAATCCCGATGGTTCCGCAAAGGCGATGCTGGCCTTCAAGCTCGATCCGCATCTGATCGACGGCCTGCCGGCGCCGAAGCCGTTCCGCGAGATGTTCGTCTATGGCGTCGAGGTCGAGGGCGTCCACCTGCGCTTCGGCCGGGTGGCGCGCGGCGGGCTTCGCTGGTCGGATCGCGCCGAGGATTATCGCACCGAGGTGCTGGGTCTGGTGAAGGCACAACAGGTCAAGAACGCCGTGATCGTACCCGTCGGCGCCAAGGGCGGCTTCTATCCGAAGAAGCTTCCTGTCGGCGGCAATCGCGACGAGATCTTCAATGCCGGACGCGAAGCCTACAAGACCTACATCCGCACGCTGCTCTCGATCACCGACAACATTTCCGGCACCGAAATCATTCCCCCTGAAAACACCGTGCGGCTTGATGGCGACGACCCCTATTTCGTTGTCGCCGCCGACAAGGGGACGGCAACCTTCTCCGACACCGCAAATGCGCTGGCGCAGGAAGCCGGCTTCTGGCTCGACGACGCCTTCGCATCGGGCGGCTCCGCCGGCTACGATCACAAGAAGATGGGCATCACCGCACGCGGCGCCTGGGAGACGGTGAAGCGCCATTTCCGCGAAATGGACATCGACATCCAGACGACACCGTTCACGGTCGCGGGCGTTGGCGATATGTCGGGCGACGTCTTCGGCAATGGCATGCTCTTGTCACCGAAGATCCGGCTTTTGGCCGCCTTCGACCACCGCGACATCTTCATCGATCCCGACCCTGACATGGCCAAGACCCTGGCGGAACGTCAGCGGCTGTTCAATCTGCCGCGCTCAAGCTGGCAGGACTTCGACAAGAATCTGCTTTCGAAGGGCGGCATGATCATCTCGCGCTCGGCGAAATCGGTGACGCTGACCGCGCAAGCCGCAGCCGCGATCGGCATGGACAAGACGGTCGCGACACCGTTCGAAGTCATAACCGCGATCCTGAAAAGCCCTGTCGACCTGCTCTGGTTCGGCGGCATCGGCACCTATGTGAAGGCGACATCGGAAACCGATACCGATGTCGGCGACCGCGCCAACGATCCGATCCGCGTCAGCGCCGACGAGGTACGCGCCAAGGTGATCGGCGAGGGCGCGAACCTCGGCGTCACACAGCGCGGCCGCATCGCCTACGGCCTGAAGGGCGGTCGCTGCAATTCCGACGCGATCGACAACTCCGCCGGCGTCAACACCTCCGACGTCGAAGTAAACATCAAGATCGCGCTTGCGGCGGCCATGCATGACGACCGTCTGACGCGACAGAAGCGCGACCAGCTGCTGTCCTCGATGACCGATGAAGTCAGCAAGCTGGTGCTGCGCAACAACTACCTGCAGTCGCTCGCCATCTCGCTGACCGAGCGCAAGGGCACCGCGAACGGCCTCGAGCTCACCCGCTTCATGGGCGTGCTGGAGACCGCCAAGCAGCTCAACCGCAAGGTCGAGACGCTCCCCGACGATACCGCCATGGCCGAACGCTACGCCGCCAACAGACCGCTGACGCGGCCGGAGATCGGGGTTCTGCTGTCCTACGCCAAGATCGTTCTCTTCGACGCGCTCGCGGCCAGCGACCTGCCGGATGATCCCTATTTCGAGGCGACGCTTTCGCAATACTTCCCGGCCAAGATGCGCAAGTCCAACGCGTCGGATATAGCCAACCACCGCCTGAAGCGCGAGATCGTGGCGACCGTGTTGGCCAACGAGGCCATCAACCGCGGCGGCCCGAGCTTTGCCGTCAGCATGATGGACGCGACGGCCGCATCGGCGCCCGAAGTGGTGCGCGCCGCCATCATCGCCCGCGACGGCTTCGATCTGAGCCGGCTCTGGGGCGAGACCGATGCGCTTGACGGCCGGATTTCCGGCCAGATGCAGAACCGCATCTACGAGGAGATCAGCCATATCTTCACCGTGCTGACGCGTCTCCTGTTGAAGATGCAGATGGCCAAGGGTGACATCGCCGAGACTATCGACAGGCTTCGTGCGGCCTTCAAGAAGCTGCAGCCGGTCTTCGCCAACCAGGTCGTTCCCGAACTCGAGGCGCGCCAAGCTGAATATCAAGCCGCCGGCGTGCCGGACAAGCTTGCAGCCGAGATCGCGCATCTGATCGGCTTCGCGCTCGTGCCTGAGATCATGCAGATCGCGGAACGCACGGGCGAGCCGCTGATCCGCGCCGCCGAGAGCTATTTCGCGGTGAGCCAGACCTTCCGCATCGGCCGGCTGTTGGCAGCCGGTAGCCGCATCACCACTTCGGATCACTACGAAAACCTGGCCCTGGCGCGAAGCCTCGACCAGATCGCGACCGCGCGCCGCGATATCGTCAGCTCCGCGCTATCAAACAACGGCAAGGAAAAGCTGCCGGTGCAGGCATGGCATGCGAGCGACCGGATCCGGATCAACCGCATCGCCGAGGAACTGGCGGGTCTCAGCGAGGGTGGCGATCCGAATCTCGCCCGCATCACCGTCGCCGCCGGCCTGCTGACCGATCTTGCCAGAGACGGGACGAGGTGAGACAGTCCGCTCCCAAATCAGGAGCAGGCCGGTGAATCGCATTGACTGGACGGGAACACAGCCCCAGCGGGCGTCACGCAGGGGCATCTGGGGCTGGATGTTCTTCGACTGGGCGGCGCAACCGTTCTTCACCGTCGTCACCACCTTCATCTTCGGCCCCTACTTCGTGGCCAGGCTGACGGCCGATCCGGTCTCCGCGCAAACGCTCTGGAGCAACATGGCGACGATCTCCTCGGTGATCATCGCCATTCTCTCGCCGATTCTCGGCTCGATCGCCGACCAGTCCGGCGGACGAAAGCCATGGATCGGCTTCTTCGCCGTCATCAAGATCGCCAGCCTCTGCTGCCTCTGGTTCGCGGCGCCCGGTTCGCCAGTGATATACCCCGTGATCTTCATGATCCTGGCGTCGATCGCCGCGGAATTCTCGATCGTCTTCAACGATTCCATGATGCCGCGCCTCGTCGGAAAGGATGAAGTCGGCCGGCTGTCCAACACCGCCTGGGGCCTCGGCTATCTTGGCGGGATGATCGTGCTGATCGCGGTGGTGGCACTTCTTGCCGGAAGTCCCGAGACAGGCAAGACCATCCTGGGCCTCGACCCGCTCTTCGGCCTTGATCCGCACACCGGCGAGGATGCGCGCATCACCGGCCCGATCTCGGCCGTCTGGTATCTGATTTTTGTCTTGCCGATGTTTCTGTTCACGCCAGATGTAAAAGGCGGCCTTCCCTTCGCCGCCGCCGTGCGGTCCGGGCTGCGTGAAGTCAGGCACACGCTAGCGGAACTGAAGGAGCGCCGGCCGCTACTGCGCTTCCTCGTCGCCCGCATGATCTACCAGGACGGCGTCAACGGCCTGCTGATCCTCGGCGGCGCCTTTGCGGCCGGCATGTTCGGCTGGGCAACCATCGAGATCGGCATCTACGGTATCATTCTCAATGTGGTGGCGATTTTCGGCTGCATCATCGCCGGGCGGATCGATGCCCGCATCGGCTCAAAGGCGACGATTGTCATCAGCCTGACCATGCTGCTTCTCGCGACCTTCGGCATCGTATCCACCGAACCCGGCTATACGCTCTTCGGGCTCGTGCCACTTCCGACAGTGGATTCTGGCGGTCTGTTCGGCACGGCTGCGGAGAAAGCCTATATCGGCTACGGCCTGTTAATCGGCCTTGCCTTCGGCCCTGTGCAGGCCTCGTCGCGCTCTTATCTGGCGCGCAGCGTCAGCCTTGATGAGGCCGGCCGCTATTTCGGCATCTACGCTCTGTCAGGCCGGGCAACCAGCTTCATGGCGACGCTTCTCTTTTCGATCGTAACTTATGCGACAGGCTCGTCGCATCTCGGCATGGCCACGCTCGTCCTGTTTCTGGCCGGCGGGCTGGTCCTGTTGGTCCGGACGCCCTATCCGGCGGATAGGGCGTAGCCGTTTTCATCGATGTTTAGTGGCGGAAGTGGCGCATGCCGGTGAAGACCATCGCCACATTGTGCTCGTTCGCCGCGTCGATCACTTCCTGGTCGCGCATCGAGCCGCCCGGCTGAACAACAGCCGTGGCACCGGCGGCAATCGCCGATAGCAGCCCGTCCGCGAACGGGAAGAAGGCTTCCGACGCAACGGCGGATCCATTGGTCATCGGCTGGGCCCAGCCCATCGCCTTGGCGGCATCCTCGGCCTTCAGCGCGGCGATGCGGGCGGAATCGATGCGGCTCATCTGGCCGGCGCCTATACCCGCCGTCTGGCCGTCCTTGGCATAGACGATGGCGTTCGACTTGACGTGCTTGGCAACCGTATAGGCGAACTTCAGATCCACCAGTTCCTGCGCCGTCGGCTGGCGATTGGTGACGACCTTGAGCTCGATATCATCAATCATGCCGTTGTCGCGGCTCTGCACCAGCAGGCCACCGGCAACGGTCTTCGCCGTGATGCCACGCGAGCGCGGGTCGGGCAGGCCGCCGGTCACGAGCAGGCGCAGGTTCTTCTTGGCGGCGATAACCGCCTTGGCCTCTTCCGTCACCTCAGGCGCGATGATGACTTCGGTGAACAGCTTGACGATCTCTTCCGCCGTCTCGGCATCGAGCAGTTGGTTTAGCGCGATGATGCCGCCGAAAGCGGATGTGCTGTCGCAGGCGAGCGCCCGAAGATAGGCGTCCTTCAGCGTTGGGCCGGTGGCGACGCCGCACGGATTGGCATGCTTGATGATCGCGCAGGCCGGGCCGGTCTTCTCGGGCGAAAACTCGCCGATCAACTCGAAGGCGCCGTCCGTGTCGTTAATATTGTTGTAGGAGAGCTGCTTGCCCTGCAGAAGCGTAGCCGTGGCAACACCCGGGCGGTTCTCGCCGGTCACGTAGAAGCCGGCCGTCTGGTGCGGGTTTTCGCCGTAGCGCATCTCTTCCTTCAACACGCCGCCGATGACCCGGTGACGCGGCGTGTCGATCGACAGCGCCTCGGCGAACCAGTTGGAGATCATCGCGTCGTAGGCGGCCGTGCGCGCATAGGCCTTGGCGGCGAGGCGCTGGCGGAAGTCATAGCTGGTCTGGCCGGCATCGGCCGAAAGCTGCTCAAGAAGTTCCGGATAGTCAGCCGGATCGGTCAGGATGGCTACATAGGCGTGGTTCTTGGCCGATGCGCGGATCATCGCCGGGCCGCCGATATCGATATTCTCAACGGTCGTCGGATAATCGCCACCCGCCGCGCGCACATCCTCAAAGGGATAAAGATTGATGACCGCGAGATCGATGCCATCGATGCCATGCGCCTTCATCGCTTCCTGATGCTCGGCGTCGTCGCGGATCGCCAGCAGACCGCCGTGAACCCTCGGATGCAGCGTCTTCACGCGGCCGTCCATGATCTCCGGAAAGCCCGTGACGTCTGAAACGTCGGTGACATCGAGGCCGGCGGCGGCGATCGCCTTATGAGTGCCGCCGGTCGACAGCAGCCGGACGCCCTTTTCGGCAAGCGCACGCGCGAGGTCTACGATCCCGGTCTTGTCGGACACGGAGAGCAAGGCGGTCTTGACGGCAACCTTGTCGGGGGCGGGGATTTTCTTGGAAACAACGGCCATGTGGCTTCTCCGTTCGATCTTCGGGAGACATCCGGCGAGGTGCGCGGAATATGGCGCCGCGTTAGCACAGCTTTGCGCCGGCGAAAACAGCCGCTAGCTTCTACGAGACAAAAACCACCGTATTTCCGGCTTTTCCGGATATGCGAAGCTGATTTCCATCTGATCGGACGCGCAGATGCCGGAGGCATCGGCAAAGAACACGTCCTCGGCGATTTCGACCGTATTGCCCGGCGAGGAGAACAGCCAACTCTCGCCATCCGGCGCCGTCATCAGGATGGACTCCCGGTCCATCTGCTTCAGATTGATAGACGGATGGGCGTGAAAACGCGCGACAGCCCGCAGTTCGCCCTCGCCCTTGCGCTCCTCGGAAACGGCAAGGCGATCGAGCCCGGTCATGATCGACCCCGTGGCGTTCAACGTGAGCTCACGCTCGTGCAGGACGCCGAACTCTTTCAGATAGCCGTCGTGGCTGGCCTTGACGACATCGCGGCCATCATCCGCCACCACACGATCGACCTGCACCGTTTTCACCGGGTCGGTGATCAGATGGGCAAGGAAATCGGAAGACGCGAAACGGCTGGAGGACGTGTCGTTGAGCGTCACGGTCGTATGCGCCGCCGTGGTGCGCGCGACCTGCACATAACGGTTGCCGGCGAATTTCGGCGATCCCGAATTCACGATAAAGCGGTGCCGGCCTGATGACATCTCGAAGGACAGGCATCCGGCATGAACAGTACGCGAAAGGTTACCAGCAGGCGGAAGGCCGGTATCGGCGATAACGACGGTGCGCCCGGCCGCCAGACGTTGGTAACGCGAATGCGGCATCGCCTTGAACGGCTCGCCCGCAGTCTCGTCGTAGCGCAGTAGCGAAACGATTTCATTCGCCGAGGTCGAGGTCGCGCCGTTGAACAGAGCGAGATCGCCGTCCTGGTGGCGGAAGAAGCGCAGCGCCGGATACATGCGATCGATGCCGGATATCAACTTCTGCGGCAGATCGTGGCCGAGATTGATATAGGTCTGCCGTAAGGGCAACAGATCGAGCAGAAGCTCGAGCGCGACGCGCGGATTGCGCGACACGTGCCCGCCATCCGGCAGAATCTGGCTATCGAACTCGACATCGAGTGCTTCGGAGGATTTGCGGATCACGCTGGCGCGCACCGGCATCGAGATCGACGCCATGGCGAGCGCAAGGCGCACCCGAAAACGGACCTCGCCGGGCGGCGCATAGCGTGCCATGCGGCGCAGAAAGCGGACCTGAAACGCAAGCGAGCGCACGAAGCGGCGATAAAAGCCGCGATCGGCATTCTGCAGCACCACGGGCGAATGCGAGAGCCAGGCAATGACGCGCGTCGCCGTGACATCGATCTCCCAGGCAATGCCTTCCATCCGTCCACCGTGAATGGAAAGCCAGCTATTGACGATCGCGCGGGCGACGTTGGAATGCAGATCGTTCTTCTTGGAGCGCATGTGGCGCAGCCAGCCGAAGCCGTGCAGCCTGATGGCGAAGGAGCGCGAGGGGAGGCTCAGCGTGAACGGGGATTTTCCGCCCGTCTCCAGCATGCGGCCGGCAAGCGGGAAGCGACCGTTGATGATTTCCTCGGCGACATGCGAATCGACGGGCCTCAGATCCGTCGGCGCCACGATCAGCCGCTCGGGCACATAGACCGTGTGGCGAAACAACTTGAGGCGCAGAAGCTCAGCACGGCAAAGTACCCGCCGCCAAGCCTCCCGCAGGTAAAGACCTGAAAACCGTCCGGACCGCATTTCGATTGTCTATTGACCCATATCGTTAGGATTGGATGGACAAGTCCGGAAACGGCACTGACCGTCGATGATTCTGCAACAATGCTTAACTATGCCAGTTGCTCTTCGATCAGGCAACACGGCGCAACACGGCCGCATAAAAACCGTCAAGACCCGGCGCGAAACCTGATGGTAGCTTCAGCATGTCGGGTGTGGTGCGGAATTCTCCGAGTGGGCTGATCGCCTCTTCCAGCCCAGGCCAACGGCTCGGCTCGATCGCCACGCGCTCAAGCCCTGCTGTATCATTGAGCACCCGCGCCACGACCTCTTCACCCTCGCTCGGATCAAGCGAGCAGTTGGAAAACACGATCGTGCCTTCAGGCTTCAACAGCCGCAGCGCATGGCGTAACAGGCGCTCCTGCAGCGCGGCGAGCTTTGCAATGTCTTCCGGCCCCTTGGTCCAGAGCACGTCGGGATGCCGGCGCGTCGTGCCGGTGGAAGAGCAGGGCGCGTCGAGCAGGATAGCGTCGAAGAGCTCATCAGGGGTGAACTTGGTCAGATCCTGCGCTATCGTTTCCGCCGACAGCTGGAGACGATCAAGGTTCGAACGCAGGCGTTTGATGCGGTTTTCGGACTGCTCGACGGCGGTCACGTTGCCGCCCGCCAGGATCAGCTGCGCAGTCTTGCCACCGGGAGCGGCGCAGAGATCGGCGACGCGCTTACCAGACAGATCGCCGAAGAGCTGCGCCGGAATGCTCGCCGCCGCGTCCTGTACCCACCATAATCCCTCGTCGAAACCTTCCAGAGACGGAATGGAGCCATCGAATGCGGCAAGCCTGACGCCGCCGGTCGGCAGCACTACGCCATTGAGCTTTTCCGCCCAAGCCTGTGGATCCGATTTTACCGTCAGGTCGATGGCAGCGGGCTGCAGCTGGGAATCCGAAATCGCCCGCGCCGCTTCACGGCCGTAGGCTTTTTCCAACCGCTCGAGAAACCAAGCGGGCATCGAAGGAATGTCGTCGATCTCTCGAAGAATCTCTTCCTTCTCGCGCCCAAGGCGACGCAGCACAGCATTCACCAGCTTGGCGAAGCGCCGGTTTCTCGGGTCGAGATTGGCCTGCTCGACGGCAATGTCGACGGCGGCATGATCGGGAACATCGAGATAGAGGATCTGCGCCGCGGCGATCGAAAGCACGTGCTGCAGCGAGCGAGCGCCCTCGGGCAAGGGCGATTCCAGCAGGGAGGAGACGGCCGCCTCGATGCGGGGCAAGTGACGCAGCGTCGTGTTCAGGATAGCGCGGACGAGACCACGATCGTCGTCGGCCAACGCCTTGTAAGCCGGATTTCCATGTTCGTGGTCAAGCGCGCCATCAAGCGAGAGCTTGCGGTCGATAACGGCAGCCAAAATCTTGGAGGCCGCAGCACGCGCCTGAAGACCCGGCTTCGCGGAAGCGTACGATTCCGCCGACGCCGACGACTTCTGTTTGCGAAATGGCTTTTTCTTACCGTCTGAACTCAAGACCAGGGACCCTTTGGCGGTTGCGAGCCACCGCGGCCAAGGCCGGCATCCGGAACTGAGCGCGATTTGCGCACGGGATTAGCAGCACGAGCCGACGGCGTCGAGTTATTCATGCCGCCCCGTGCCATTTCCTGCAGCGCCGCGATACGGTTTTCCGTATTCGGGTGGGTCGAAAACAGGTTGTCCATGCCCGCACCCGTCAACGGATTGATGATGAACATGTGCGCTGTCGCCGGATTGCGCTCCGCATCGTAGTTCGGAATGTTCGAGGCGCCACGGGCGATCTTGCCGAGTGCGGAAGCCAGCCAAAGCGGGTTGCCGCAGATCTCGGCGCCGCGCCGGTCGGCGGAATACTCGCGCGTCCGGCTGATTGCCATTTGCACCAGCATGGCGGCCATCGGCGCGACGATCATCGCCAGCAGAACGCCAACGAAACCGAGTGGATTGTTGTTGTTCTCGCGGTTGCCGCCGAAGAAGAAGGCAAAATTGCCGAGCATCGAGATGGCGCCGGCAAGCGTCGCCGTGATCGTCATCGTCAGCGTGTCGCGGTTTTGGACGTGCGCGAGCTCATGCGCCATGACGCCGGCGACCTCTTCCGGCGATAGCGCGCTCAACAGACCCGTCGATGCCGCCACCGCGGCATTCTCCGGATTGCGGCCCGTCGCGAAAGCGTTCGGCTGCGGGCTATCATAGAGATAGACCTTCGGCATCGGCAGGCCCGCATTGTGCGAGAGATCGCGGATGATGTTGAAGAACTCCGGCGCGTTTCGCTCGTCGATCTCCTGCGCACGGTAGGCCGAAAGCACCATCCGATCGGAATTCCAGTAGGAGAAGAAGTTCATGCCGGCCGCAACCAGGAACGCGATCATCATGCCGCTGCGGCCACCGATCATGAACCCGACGACCATGAACAGTGCCGTCATGAAGGCAAGCAACATGGCAGTACGGACAAGGTTCATCATCATCTCCATTTCAGGCGAGCGCCGTTTGCGCTCAAAGGGTTTCAATCGCCGCGTCGGCGTCCTATAATCTGGTTATTCATCGGCCATTTTCAATATTTTCAAGCGGGCGTGCGTGATGCAGGAAGCGGACAACGACAATATCGAGGCTCTGGCCGAAGAAGGCACCGAGCGTCCGCGCAAGATGCTCTCGCCCGCCGCCAAGCGTGCGCTTGCCGAAGCCGAGGAGCGCCGCCGCAACGAACAGCCGAGCGACATGCCAACCGAGATCGGTGGGCGAGGGGGTGCCGATCCGGCCCGCTTCGGCGATTGGGAAATCAACGGTCGCGCGATCGATTTCTAAGTAAATATTCCTATTGACTTCACGTGAATATCGGAATTTATTCCTTGTATGTTCACGCGCGCCCTCATATCGCTAGCGATCCTTGCGGCAATTTCGATGCCTGCTTTCGCACGCGATGAGATCGCCGGACCCGTCTCGGCTGAAATCCTGCGTGTGATCGATGGAGACACCTTGCTGGTCGCGGCCCGTCCATGGCCGCAGCAGACCGTGGAGGTCTATGTCCGCATTCGCGGCATCGATACGCCTGAGATGCACTCGAAATGCGACGCAGTCAGGCGCGCGGCAATGGATGCCCGTCAAATGTTGGAAAACTTGACCGATGGTTCGCCTCAAGTGCAGCTGACCCGAATTTCCGGCGACAAATATTTCGGCCGCATCCTGGCCGACGTCACGCTCTCCGATGGACGGAATCCGGCTCAGTATATGCTGGGCGAGGGGATCGCCGTTGCCTATGACGGCGGTCGGAAGCCGAAGACGCCATGCCGCGATCAAGATTAAGGCCGCTTCGGTTTCCCGAAGCGGCCTCTCGTTAGCAGGCAGCCGGTATTAAGCAGCTGCCTTGTTCTGCCTGTTGGCGATCAGGTCATCGACGACAGCCGGATCGGCAAGCGTCGACGTATCGCCCAACGAGCCGAAATCATCTTCGGCAATCTTGCGCAGAATGCGGCGCATGATCTTGCCTGATCGGGTCTTCGGCAGCCCGGGCGAGAACTGGATCTTGTCGGGTGCTGCGATCGGGCCGATCTCGTTGCGAACATGCTTGATCAGCTGCTGGCGCAGCTCGTCCGAACCCTCATTGCCAGCCATCAGCGTCACATAGCAATAGATGCCCTGACCCTTGATCGCATGCGGATAGCCGACGACCGCCGCCTCGGAGACGAGGCTGTGCGACACCAGCGCCGATTCGACCTCGGCCGTGCCAAGGCGATGGCCGGAGACATTGAGCACGTCGTCGACGCGACCGGTAATCCAGTAATAGCCGTCCTCATCCCGCCGGCAGCCGTCGCCGGTGAAATACTTGCCCTTGTAGGTCGAGAAGTAGGTCTGGATGAAACGCTCGTGGTCGCCGTAGACCGTGCGCATCTGCCCCGGCCAGCTATCGGTGATGCAGAGATTTCCGTCCGCCGCGCCCTCGAGCACGTTACCTTCATTATCCACCAGCTGCGGCTTCACGCCGAAGAACGGTTTGGTCGCCGATCCCGGCTTCAGGTCGGTCGCACCAGGCAGCGGCGTGATCATGTGGCCGCCCGTCTCCGTTTGCCACCAGGTGTCGATGACAGGGCAACGCTTGTCGCCGACGACGTTATAGTACCATTCCCAGGCTTCGGGATTGATGGGCTCGCCTACCGTGCCGAGCAGACGCAGGCTGGACCGCGACGAACGTGTCACGAAATGATCGCCGGCGCCCATCAGCGAGCGGATGGCGGTCGGCGCGGTGTAGAAGATGTTGACCTTGTGCTTGTCGATCACCTCCCAGAAGCGGCCCTGATCCGGAAAGTTGGGAACGCCCTCGAACATCAGCGTCGTCGCGCAGTTCGCAAGCGGGCCATAGACGATATAGGAATGGCCGGTCACCCAGCCGACATCGGCCGTGCACCAGTAGATATCGCCGGGATGATAGTCGAACACATATTCGTGCGTCATCGCCGCGTAGACGAGGTAGCCGCCGGTGGTATGAAGCACCCCCTTCGGCTTGCCGGTCGAACCCGACGTGTAGAGAATGAAGAGCGGATCTTCCGCCTTCATCTTGGCGGGCGGGCACTCCGGCTTCACCGTCGCCATTTCCTGGTGATACCAGAGGTCGCGACCCGGCGCCCAGCCGGTCTTGCCGCCGGTGCGACGAACCACCAGAACCTTCTCCACGATCACATGCTGACGCGCGGCGATATGGATCGCCGTGTCGGTGTTCTCTTTCAGCGGAACCGGCTTGCCGCCGCGCACGCCCTCATCGCAGGTGATGACGAAGGTTGATTCGCAGTCGACAATCCGCCCCGCCAGTGCTTCCGGCGAAAAGCCGCCAAAGACGATCGAATGCACGGCGCCGATGCGGGCGCAGGCGAGCATCGCATAGGCTGCCTCCGGGATCATCGGCATATAGATGGTGACGCGATCGCCCTTCTTGACACCATGCTTCTTCAACACGTTCGCCATACGGCAGACATGCTCGTAGAGCTCGTTATAGGTGATCTTCTTGTCGATATAGGGGTTGTCGCCCTCGAAGATGATCGCAACCTGATTGCCGTTGGTCTTCAGGTGCCTGTCGATACAGTTGTAGGAGACGTTCGTCTGGCCGTCTTCGAACCACTTGATCTTCACATTGCCGGTGAAAGAGGTGTTCTTCACCTTCGTATAAGGCTTGAACCAGTCGATCCGCTTGCCATGCTTGCCCCAGAATTTATCCGGGTTTTCGACGCTCTCCTCGTACCATTTCTCGTACTTGGCCTTGTCGATCAGCGCATGGTTCTGAACCGGTTTTTGCACCGGGTAGATCTTCTCCGACATCGATTTCCTCCTCACTCGGACGCCGGCGGCAGGAGTACGCCACAGGCGGTTTTGTGCATTCATAACAGGTCAGATCGACCCGGCAATTAGACAAAGGTCATTTCATTCGTGATCAATTGCAATTATGCGTCACTCCGGTTATATAGCGACATAATTTCCCGGACATAGTGGTGACAACCCACGGACCGCGACACCGGCGCGGACGACAGAAGGACTATATCCATGGCTCAACAACTGCTTATGCCGAAGGCGACCGCTATTTGGCTCGTCGACAACACAGCTCTGTCTTTCGACCAGATCGCTCAGTTCTGCAAATTGCACCCTCTGGAAGTGAAGGCGATCGCTGACGGCGAAGCTGCTCAGGGCATCAAGGGCCTGGATCCGATCTCCACCGGTCAGCTGTCGCGCGACGAAATCGAACGCGCCGAGAAGAACCCGGCCCACAAGCTGAAGCTTTCCGAGCCGAAGGTACGTGTTCCTGAATCCAAGCGTCGTGGCCCGCGCTACACCCCGGTCTCCAAGCGCCAGGACCGCCCGAACGCCATCCTGTGGCTTGTTCGCAATCACCCGGAACTGAAGGACGCCCAGATCTCGCGTCTCGTCGGCACGACCAAGTCGACCATCGAACAGATCCGCGAGCGCACCCACTGGAACGCCGCCAACCTGACGCCGATGGATCCGGTTACGCTCGGCCTCTGCAGCCAAATCGACCTCGACATGGAAGTCGAAAAGGCAGCCAAGGGCCGTCCGCTGCCGACCGCTGCCGAACTCGGCGAAACGCTGCAGTCCGCGCACGAAACCGAACGCCTGGCTCCGAGCTACGAGCGTGAGGAAGAGAAGGAAATCGACGCCGACGCCGTCTTCGCGAAGCTGAAGTCGCTGAAGTCCTCGACGCCGGATGAGGACGAAGACGACCGCTACTAAGCGGTTGGACAGATTGATAAAACCTCGCTTCGGCGGGGTTTTTTATTGCCGGTTCGCAGTTGCGCCGTAACGCGGATCGCAAATGTTTCCCGTGAAACATTCACGCCGACCACGAGAGCAAGACACGGTGATTAGCGGGTGCCGAAAATGGCGGACCCCACCCGGACGCTAGTGGCGCCAAAGGCGACCGCAGTCTCGTAATCGCCCGACATGCCCATCGACAGCTTCTCGACACCGCAAGCCTTCGCCAGTTTCGCCAACAGGGCGAAATGCGGGCCCGGGTTTTCATCCGCCGGCGGAATGCACATCAACCCTTCGACGGAAAGACCGAGCTCATCACGGCAGAGCGCTACGAAGGCCGCCGTGTCATCAGGCGCAATGCCGGCCTTCTGCGGCTCAAGGCCTGTATTGACCTGAACGTAGAGACGAGGGGCCTTGCCCTGGCGCTTCATTTCATCGGCGAGCGCGCGTGCGATCTTCTCGCGATCGACCGTCTCGATGACATCGAAGAGCGCGACCGCTTCGCCAGCCTTATTCGACTGCAGCGGTCCGATCAGATGAAGCTCGATGCCAGCCGTCTCGCTCTTCAGCTCCGGCCACTTGCCTTGGCTCTCCTGCACGCGATTTTCACCGAACACGCGCTGACCAGCCTCGATGGCCGGGCGGATCTGATCCGCGTCGAATGTCTTGGACACGGCCACGAGCTGCACCGTGCCATCCGCTCTTCCCGTTTCGCGGGCCGCAGCCGCGATCCGGCCGCGAACCTCTTCCAGTCGCTCTTGAAGTTCCATGTTGCGCCTCGGTCCATCATCGAAAACAATGAAAATGCACTAAACACCCGATCTTGGCTTGCCAAGGTCCGAAGCCTCGAAATTATCGCAGCTAGGCGCCGATTGGCCCCAAACCATGTCGGCAAAACTTGACGCTACGGTGGTTTCATGGTGAAGGTCACCACCAACTTCCCTTGATTTTCCGGAAATACGAATACCATGGCTACCGAACGTTATAATCCGCGCGATGCCGAGCCTCGCTGGCAGAAAAAATGGAACGAAGCGAAGGTCTTCGAGACCGACAACGCTGATCCGCGCGAGAAATACTACGTGCTGGAGATGTTCCCGTATCCGTCCGGCCGCATCCACATGGGCCATGTCCGCAACTATGCGATGGGCGACGTCGTCGCGCGCTACAAGCGTGCCCGTGGCTACAACGTGCTGCACCCGATGGGCTGGGACGCTTTCGGCATGCCGGCTGAAAACGCCGCCATGGAGCGCAACGTTCATCCCGCGGCCTGGACCTACCAGAATATCGCATCGATGAAGTCGCAGCTGAAGGCCATGGGCCTGTCGCTCGACTGGAGCCGCGAATTCGCGACCTGCGATGTCGAATACTACCAGCACCAGCAGCATATGTTCGTGGACTTCCTGGAAAAGGGTCTCGTCTACCGCAAGCAGTCCAAGGTCAACTGGGACCCGGTTGATAACACCGTTCTCGCCAACGAGCAGGTTATCGACGGTCGCGGCTGGCGCTCCGGCGCGCTTGTCGAGCAGCGCGAGCTGACTCAGTGGTTCTTCAAGATCACCGACTTCAGCCAGGATCTGCTGGACGCCTTGGATGGCCTCGATCAGTGGCCTGAGAAGGTCCGCCTGATGCAGAAGAACTGGATCGGCCGCTCCGAAGGCATGACGATCCGCTGGGAAATCGTCGGCGAAACCGCGCCTGCCGGCGAGACCGAGGTTACGGTCTACACCACGCGCCCGGACACGCTGTTTGGCGCCTCCTTCCTCGCCATTTCCGCCGATCACCCGCTGGCCAAGGATGCGGCGGCCAAGAACGCCGAGATCGACGCCTTCTGCGAAGACGTCCGCCGCGCCGGCACGTCGCTGGCAGCGCTCGAAACCGCCGAAAAGCGGGGCATCGACACGGGCATCCGTGTCCGCCACCCGCTGGACCCTTCCTGGGAGTTGCCGGTCTACATCGCCAACTTCGTGCTGATGGACTACGGCACGGGCGCCATCTTCGGCTGCCCGGCAGGCGATCAGCGCGACCTCGATTTCGCCCGCAAATACGGCCTTCCGGTCATACCCGTTGTCATGCCGCGTGATGGTGACGTCGCGACCTTCGCTGTCGGCGACACCGCCTATGATGGCGACGGCATCATGATCAACTCACGCTTCCTGGACGGCAAGTCGACGGACGAAGCCTTCAATATCGTGGCCGACCGTCTGTCGTCCGCATCGTTGGGCAACGCGCCACAGGGCGAACGCAAGGTCAACTTCCGCCTGCGCGACTGGGGTATTTCCCGCCAGCGCTACTGGGGTTGCCCGATCCCGGTCATTCACTGCCAGGATTGCGGTGTCGTGCCGGTGCCGAAGAAGGATCTCCCGGTCAAGCTGCCGGAGGATGTTACCTTCGATCAGCCGGGCAATCCGCTCGACCGGCACCCGACCTGGCGCCACGTCGCCTGCCCGCATTGCGGCAAGGATGCTCGTCGCGAAACCGACACGATGGACACCTTCGTCGATTCCAGCTGGTATTTCACGCGCTTCACAGCGCCTTGGGAGAGCAAGCCGACGGATTTCGCGGCCGCCAATCGCTGGCTGCCTGTCGATCAGTATATCGGCGGTATCGAGCATGCGATCCTGCATCTGCTCTATTCGCGCTTCTTCACCCGCGCCATGCGCGAAACCGGCCATGTCGATGTAAAGGAGCCGTTCAAGGGCCTGTTCACGCAGGGCATGGTGGTGCACGAGACCTATAGCCGCGGCTCCGGTATGACCCGCGAATGGGTCGCACCGGCCGACATCAAGATCGAGGAACTGGATGGCAAACGCCGTGCTTTCCTGCTCTCCAACAACGAAGAGATTGCCATCGGCTCGATCGAGAAGATGTCGAAGTCGAAGAAGAACGTCGTCGATCCCGATGACATCATCGCTTCCTACGGCGCCGATACGGCCCGTTTCTTCGTTCTCTCGGACTCCCCGCCCGAGCGCGATGTGATCTGGTCGGAAGCAGGCGTCGAAGGCGCCCACCGCTTCACCCAACGCCTGTGGCGCCTCATCTCGGAAGCGGCAGAAGCGCTGAGTGACGTGACTGCGACTCCGGCTAAGGATGGAGAGGCCCTTGCCATCTCCCAGCTGGCACACAAGACGCTGAAGGCCGTTCAGAACGACTACGACAAGCTATGGTTCAACAAGGCCGTCGCGCGCATCTATGAGCTTGTGAACGCCATTGCCGGGCCGCTGACCACCGTTGCATCAGGCAAGGCCGATGCCGCCTATCGCGCCGCCGTGCGCGATGCAGCCGAAATCCTCGTGCAGCTAGTGGCACCGATGACGCCGCACCTGGCGGAAGAGTGCTGGTCGGTACTCGGTCACAACACGCTGCTCTCGCAGACGGCTTGGCCGAAGTACGACGACGCCCTCGTTGTCGAAAACGACGTCGTCCTGCCGGTGCAGATCAACGGCAAGAAGCGCGCCGAATTGACAATCTCGCGCGACGCAGATCAAACTACGGTCAGCGATGCCGCCCTTGCGTTGGAGGATGTCAAGCGCGTGCTCAACGGCCAGGCGCCGAAGAAGATTATCGTGGTTCCGCAAAGGATTGTGAACATTGTCGTTTAATATCGCTTCCAGGCTGGCCAGCCGCGCGGGGATTGCCGCGGTGCTGGCAACCACGGTTCTTCTCGCCTCGTGCCAGGTTCGGCCGCTCTATTCCGAAACGTCGGGCGTTGCCGGCAAGCTGTCATCCGTCGCCTTCTCCGAGGCCACATCGCGCGTCGAGCAGGAAGTTCGCAACCGGCTGATCTTCCTTGCCTCCCGTGGCGCCGGTGAGCCGGACAAAGCCGATTACAAGGTCGAGATGAACGCTCGTTCGAACGTCATCGATACCCTGCTGGTCGCTTCCTCGGATGAGTCACGCGCGGGCCGCGCCACCGTCAGCGTCGACTATACGCTGAAATCGAACAAGGACGGCCATGTGATCCGTGCCGGCCATCAGTCGGCAACGGCACTTGTCGACTTCCCGGCGCAGGAATTTGCCAAGCAGCGCGCCATTCGCGACGCTGAGGATCGCGCAGCACGCCAGGTGGCTGAATTCGTGGCCGCTGATATCGCTGCGGCGCTTGGCCGCTAAGGAGCGGCTAAGTGGCGGAGATAAAGTCGCATGAGTTCGAGGGGTTTCTGGAGAAATCCGCCCGCCACTACCAGCTCTTCGTCATCTATGGCCCGGATCGCGGGCTGGTGTCTGAGCGCGCCAGCCTGCTCGCCGGCAAGACCGGCGTCGATCTGACCGACCCGTTTTCCCTGATCAAACTTGACATTAGCGACCTGCAAAAAGACCAGGGACGTCTACTGGACGAGGCAGGCGCGATCGGCCTCTTCGGCGGTCAAAAACTGATCTGGATTCGCGGCGCGGCAAACGAGAAGTACCTCGTTGACGCTCTTCAGGTTCTGGCGCAGAAGCCTCCCGAGGCGACCTTCATCATCATCGAGGCCGGTGATCTCAAGAAGGGATCGCTGCTGCGCAAGACAAGCGAAGCCGCTCGCAGCGTCGCGACCATACCATGCTACGCAGACGACGCGCGTGCGCTTAATAGCCTGATAGACGCCGAACTCGCGGGCGCGGACCTACGCATCACGACTGGAGCGCGCCAGGCGCTGTTGGAGTTGATAGGGGGCGACCGGATAGCTTCACGCAACGAGGTGAGAAAACTCGCGCTTTACTGCCTCAATCTTGAGGTTATCGAGGAGCATCACGTCACGGAGATCATCGGTGACGCCAGCGCGATTTCCGTCGACGACGCCGTCGACGCGATCCTGACCGGAAATTCCGGAAACTTCCTGCATGCCATGCAGAAGATCACGGCGTCGAAGACGTCCGTCTTCCTGGTCATACAGGCATGCCTTCGGCAGTTTCAGCTAATGGATGCCATGCGCGCCGAGATGGACGAGAAGCGCACGCCGGCGTCTCAGGTGATGCAGACGCTCGGACGGCATCTTCATTTCAAGCGCAAGCCGATCATCGAGCAGGCCTTGAGAACATGGTCGGCGGACGCGCTGGCCCGTGAAACGAGCCGTTTGCAGGCGGCCATCCTGCAGACTAGGCGTCGCGCCTCTCTGGAGGACACGATCGCCATGCAGACACTTCTATCGACCACACTTCAGTCCGGCCGAAAATAAGGCCGGATCAGCGCCGTTCCAGAAGCCGGCAGATTTCTTCCAATTGATCCAATGACTTATAAGAAATCCGGATCTGCCCGCCATTTGCCTTGTGATTGATGACGACGTCCAATCCAAGCGTATCGGAGAGAGTACGCTCAAGCGCGATCGTATCGGAATCCTTCTGATCCCGCGGATTGACTGCTGGCTTCGGCTCAGATTGCGCCTTGATGTCGTTCTGCGCAAGCCGCTCCGCATCGCGCACTGACATGCCCTTGGAAACGATCGTTCGGGCCAGGACCGTTGGGTCCGACGTGGACACCAGCGCGCGCGCATGGCCGGCAGACAGACTGCCAGCGGCGAGCAAGTCGCGAACAGGCTCCGGCAATTTCAGAAGTCGCAGCGAGTTCGCGACGTGGCTGCGGCTCTTGCCAATGATCTCGCCGAGATCGTTCTGCGTGTAACCGTAGTCCGCAATCAACTGCTCGTAGCCGAGCGCTTCTTCCAACGCATTGAGATCAGATCGCTGAACGTTTTCGACGATCGCGATCTCCAGCGCGGTCTTGTCATCGACATCGCGCACGATGACAGGAATCTCAACCAGGCCTGCCAACTGCGCAGCCCGCCAACGTCTTTCGCCGGCTATGATTTCATATTGGCTTGTTGAAAGTGTACGTACAACAACCGGCTGCACAATACCATGCTGGCGGATTGAGCTTGCAAGATCATGAAGCTCGCCGTCATCGAAGAAGCGGCGAGGGTTGCGCGGATTACGCGTGATGAACTCGATCGGCACCAGACGATCGGCGCTGACCGCACGCTGGCCTGCATCGACGGGCGCAGGCTGGTCCATTTCGCCAATCAGCGCAGCAAGGCCGCGTCCCAGTCTTCTCTTCGAGACATCATCGTTCATATCGGTACTCACCACTTATTCGAGAGCTTGTTCAGGCAGCCAGACGCTGGCGCTCGCGCTGAATGACTTCGGACGCCAACTGCAGATAGGCCTGGCTTCCAGCACATTTAAGATCGTAGAGAATGGCAGGCTTGCCGTAAGAAGGCGCCTCGGACACCCGCACGTTGCGCGGAATTAACGTATGGTAAACCTTTTCACCGAGATGGGTGCGCACATCGTTCACGACCTGCTGCGCAAGATTGTTTCTCGAATCGAACATCGTCAGCACGATACCCTGGATATCGAGCTGCGGATTTACGCTCCTGCGAACCTGGTCGACAGTCTCCAGCAACTGGCTCAACCCCTCAAGCGCGAAGAACTCGCACTGCAAGGGAACCAGCACCGAATGCGCGGCCGCCATTGCATTCATCGTCAGCAGATTGAAGGACGGCGGGCAGTCGACGAGGATATAGGAAAACTGAAATGCATCGCGCTCGGCAAGCGCCTTCTTCAGCTTGAAGACACGATCGCTCTGCTGCGCGATCTCCATCTCGATCCCGAGAAGATCCATAGTGGAGGGGACAATATAAAGGTTGGGCACCGCGGTTTCCTGAACAACATCAAGAATGCCATGATCGCCGATCAAGAGGTCGTAGGAGGATCGGCTGCGGTTCTTGCGATCAATACCTAAGCCCGTGCTTGCGTTACCCTGAGGATCAAGATCTACGATAAGAACGCGCTCGCCGATCGCCGCTAGTGCGGTTGCCAGATTGATAGCCGTCGTCGTCTTGCCGACGCCACCCTTCTGATTTGCGATCGTGATAATCCGATTCCGTCCAGCAACCATTGTCGCAACGCCCGATTTGTTAGACCAAATGCCGTAAATTGGAAATTTCGAGAACGACTGAGTCCATCTCGACGGCACTCTTGTGTTCTACCAGATCAAATGCCCACCGACCATGTGCATTTGCCACCTCTGATCGGTAATCCCGGCCTTTATGGAAATACGCGCGGATTTTTTCGTTACGGATCGCGAATGGATCGACGAACTCCAGAAGTTTATCCAGGTCCGCAAGCGCCCTGGCGGACACGAAATCGCAGACGGGGAGGTCCGCAACCGCGTCCTCAATCCGCACGGGATGCACGGAACCACGGGCGCCCGTTTCCCTCAGCGCCGTGCGCAAGAAGGCAGCCTTCTTGTTGTTGCTCTCAACCAGATGCACCCAGCCGTCTTTGAGCTCCGCGAGGAAGATCGCTGTTACTACGCCGGGAAAGCCGCCGCCGCTACCGAGATCCACCCAGTTGCCCGCGTGCGGCTGAAGCTGGAAGATCTGTGCACTATCAGCAATATGCCTTTCCCACGCGTCCTTGAGAGTGGAGGGAGCGGAGAGGTTGATAGCCTTGCTCCATTTCTGAAATAGACCCAAAAAATGCTCAAGTCGTTCCTGTGTTTCACGTGAAACACGCCGGCCGTTCAATTCCATATGAGGACTCTCAAATAGTGTAGGTTGCAGTCTATGCCGCGACTTCGCCACGTCGCAAATGCACGAGCAAGAGCGAAATCGCCGCCGGCGTCATCCCATCAACTCGCGAAGCTTGCGCGACGTCATAGGGGCGAGCCTTCGCCAACTTCTGCTTGAGCTCGTTGGATAGGCCGGACAAGCGATCAAAATCAAAATCGGCAGGGATAAGACGCTCTTCATCTCGCTTGATATGGGCCACGTCAGCCTGCTGCCGGTCCATATAGACCGCATAGTTTGCCTCGATCTCCAGCGCGGCACCCGCCTTGGAGTCGATCGCATCCAACTCCGGCCACACCGGTCGAAGTGTCTCAAGATCGAAATCAGGGAACGCCAGCAACTCATAAGCCGTGCGGCGTTGGCCATCGAGGTTGAGCTTAAGCCCAAATCGACGCGCCTCGGTTGGCGTGACCGACAGGGACGTCAAAAGTGCCCGGCCCGCCTCGATCTCCGACGCATACTGCTCAAACCGATCAGAGCGGGCGTGAGATGAGATCCCCAGCGAGATCGCAAGCGGCGTAAGGCGAACATCCGCATTGTCTGCGCGGAGCGAAAGACGGTACTCAGCTCTCGACGTAAACATACGGTACGGCTCGGCCACACCGCGTGATGTGAGGTCATCGATCATCACGCCAATGTAGGAATCGGTCCGGCTGAAACGCACCGCGTCTTGCTGACCAGCCAGGCGCGCTGCATTGAGTCCGGCAACCAATCCCTGCGCCGCAGCTTCCTCGTATCCGGTCGTGCCATTGATCTGCCCCGCCAAGAACAATCCAGGCTGCTTCCTCACTTCGAGTGAAGGCTTGAGCTCTCGTGGATCGACGTGGTCGTATTCAATCGCATAGCCTGGTTGCAGAATGGTGACTTGCTCAAGGCCCGGTATCGTACGAATAAAGGCGTCTTGAACCTCGGCTGGAAGCGATGTCGAGATCCCGTTGGGATAGACGGTGTCATCATCAAGACCTTCAGGCTCCAGAAACACCTGGTGGCCATCTCTCTCGCCGAACTTGACCAGCTTATCCTCGATCGAGGGGCAATAGCGCGGGCCGACGCCTTCAATCTGGCCGGAATACATTGCCGACCGCTTGAGATTATCGACGATGATGCGATGTGTCGCTTCCGTTGTGCGCGTAACGCCGCAGTCGATCTGCGGGTTCGCGATGTGATCGGTCATGAAAGAGAAGGGGACCGCATCGTCATCCGCTCCCTGCCGGCCAACGCCGGCCCAATCGATGGTCTTTCCGTCCAGTCGAGCGGGGGTGCCGGTCTTCAAGCGACCGAGCTGTAAGCTCATACCCAACAAGGTCTTCGACAGTCCCATCGACGGCTCTTCACCGGCGCGGCCAGCCGGAATCTTCTTGTCGCCGATATGGATGAGGCCGCGCAGGAAGGTCCCCGTCGTCAACACCACCGCACCGGAATACAGAATCCGGCTATCTTTCATAATGACGCCAGAGACGCGGCCATCCTTGATCGACAGATCGAAGGCATCGCCCTCGACAATCGTGAGGTTGGGGATCGAAGATATCTCGGCATGCATCGCCTGGCGATAGAGCTTGCGATCTGCCTGCGTGCGAGGGCCGCGCACGGCCGGACCCTTCTTGCGATTGAGCATACGAAACTGGATACCCCCAGCATCAGCCACGCGTCCCATCAGCCCGTCCAACGCATCGATCTCGCGGACCAGATGACCCTTCCCGAGGCCACCGATTGCAGGATTGCACGACATCACGCCGATGGTCTCACGCTTATGCGTCACAAGCGCCGTCTTGGCACCAGCGCGCGCAGCCGCGGAAGCGGCTTCGCATCCAGCGTGCCCGCCACCAATGACGATGACATCGAACCGTGAGGTATTCATAACAATGCTCCTGAGATCGCTCGGTGATGCGGCAAGCCGTCCCGCGAGTCAAGACGTTTCACGTGAAACCACGTTTTTCAGCGTCGTCGCAGTGTTTCACGTGAATCATTTGCCAATACAGAATTCGCCGAAGATCACGTCGAGCAAATTCTCCACATCGACCCGACCGGTGATGCGGCCAAGCGCGACACCGGCCATGCGGAGCTCCTCCGCTCTAATGTCCAGGTCAACATGCTCGTTAGCGATGGCTCGCTCGATAGCTGCGATACATTCCGCTAACGAATCGTTGTGGCGCGTGCGGGTAGGGATAGCAAACAAATGCGGAGGTACCATCTCGCGCAACCGATCTCCGATCGCCTGCCGCAGTTGGTCCAAGCCGGCGCCGGTTTCCACAGAGATCCTCACATCGTATGGATTCGATGAGATGCTGGGCAAGTCCGCCTTCGTTCCAACGCGCAACGCAGACGACGGGGCAGTGCTGTCGTCTGAAAGAACGGACATGTCCTCTATATAGATAACGAGATCCGCGGCCTCCATTGCGGTGCGTGCGCGCCGAATGCCCTCCCGTTCGACGACCTCTTCTGTCTCACGCAATCCCGCAGTATCGTAGAGCTTGACGAGAAATCCATCGATATCGAGGTCGGTGGATAATACATCGCGCGTCGTTCCGGCGATATCCGTAACGATCGCAATGTCGCGCCTCACAAGTGCATTCATCAGGCTCGATTTTCCCGCATTGGGCAGTCCGGCGATAACAACCTTGAAGCCGTCTCTGATGATCTCGCCTGTCTTCGCCATACCAAGATGCTGACGAATCTTGTTGGCAAGCTCGGTCATGTCCGACCAGACCTGGTCCGACACCGAGCCAGGAACGTCGTCCTCGTCAGGAAAATCAAGTTCAGCCTCGATCAACGCACGGCCGCGCGTCAATCGCTGTGCCCAAGCTTCATAGACGGCCGAGAGTCCGCCGGAACTCTGTTCAAGAGCGAGGCGACGCTGCATCTCTGTCTCTGCGGAGATCAAATCCGCAAGACCTTCGATCTCCAGTAGGTCAAGCTTCCCGTTTTCGAAAGCACGTCGGGAGAACTCGCCAGCCAAGGCTTGTCGCAGCCCATCAAACGAGTTCAGCTCCCGATAAACCGCACTTACGACAGCGCGGCCGCCATGAAGGTGAAACTCGACGACGTCTTCCCCGGTAAAGGAGTTAGGTCCGGGGAAGAACAGCACAAGGCCATTGTCGAGTGCCTCACCGTTACGGGTTCGAATCGTTCGCAGGGAGGTGGTACGGGCAGGGACGGTACCTGAGACCATGCTACCCATCACATCCACGGCCCGTGGACCGCTTATACGGATGACGGCCAAGCCGGCGGGAACGGCGCCGCTGGAAAGCGCATAGATCGTCTCTGTGAATTCCGCCACGGACACACTCCAATTGATACGATACCGAATCGATCGTTTATCCGCCTGAGTGAGTGTCGTCGGTCTACTTCAGTCAGGCTCATAGAAACAGAAAAGCCGGCCAAGACAGCGGCCGGCTTTAGTTGATTGAATCCGGCTAAGGATAAATCAGGTGTTCATCGATTCGAAGAAATCGGAATTACTCTTCGTCTGCTTCAGCTTGTCGATGAGGAACTCGATCGCATCGGTCGTGCCCATCGGCGCCAGGATGCGGCGGAGAACGAAGATCTTCTGCAGATCCTGGCGTGGAACAAGCAGGTCTTCCTTACGCGTGCCGGACTTGAGAATGTCCATCGACGGGAAGATGCGCTTGTCGGCGACCTTGCGGTCGAGAACGATTTCCGAGTTACCGGTACCCTTGAACTCTTCGAAGATGACTTCGTCCATACGGCTGCCAGTATCGATCAGCGCGGTCGCGATAATGGTCAGCGAACCACCTTCTTCGATGTTACGCGCCGCGCCAAAGAAGCGCTTCGGGCGCTGCAGTGCGTTGGCATCAACACCACCGGTCAGAACCTTACCGGAAGAAGGAACAACCGTGTTGTAAGCGCGGCCGAGGCGCGTGATCGAATCGAGAAGGATCACGACATCGCGACCATGTTCGACAAGGCGCTTGGCCTTCTCGATGACCATCTCGGCGACTTGCACGTGGCGGGTTGCCGGCTCGTCGAATGTCGAAGAAACGACTTCACCCTTAACCGAGCGCTGCATGTCCGTCACTTCTTCGGGACGCTCGTCGATCAGGAGAACGATGAGATAGCATTCCGGGTGATTGGCAGTGATCGAGTGCGCGATGTTCTGCAGGAGAACCGTCTTACCCGTACGCGGCGGTGCGACGATCAGACCACGCTGGCCCTTACCAAGCGGCGCGACGAGATCGATCACGCGCGACGAGAGATCCTTGTTGGTGGGAATCTCAAGTTCCATCTTGAAGCGCTCGTTCGGATAGAGCGGCGTCAGGTTGTCGAAGTGAACCTTGTGACGGATCTTTTCCGGATCGTCGAAGTTGATCGTGTTGACCTTCAGCAGCGCGAAATAGCGCTCGCCTTCCTTCGGTCCGCGGATCGGGCCTTCAACCGTATCGCCAGTCTTCAGCGAGAAGCGGCGAATCTGGGAGGGGGAGATGTAGATGTCGTCGGGACCGGGGAGGTAGTTAGCGTTGGCAGACCGCAGGAAGCCGAAGCCGTCCTGCAGAACTTCGACCACGCCTTCGCCGATAATCTCGACGTCCTGGCTGGCAAGAACCTTGAGTATTGCGAACATCAGCTCCTGCTTGCGCATCGTGCTGGCATTCTCGACCTCGAGCGATTCGGCGAATGCCAGAAGATCGGTCGGGGATTTACTCTTAAGTTCCTGAAGCTTCATTTCAGACATGAAGTGTCCATTACTCTATAATTTTGAGGGGAAAGGCGATGTCGAGACAGTAACCGGTCCTGCGAGGAGCCCGCAGACGATCGAACTTTACATACATGCCACAAGGATGAGGTGGACGGAAAATAGCGAGTCAGTTCCCCCGCCGCAAGGGGGCTGCTTAAAATGAAGCAAATTTAACCCATCAGCCGGCTGCGTCAAAATGGCTTGACGACGACAAGGATGACGATAGCGATCATCAAAACGGTCGGCGCCTCGTTCATGAATCGCCAGTAGCGCGCCGAACGCCGGTTCTCGTCACGCTCGAATGCCTTTGCCGCACGGCTGAAAAACACGTGCACGCCGGTCAAGAGAACGACAAGCCCGATCTTCGCGTGCAGCCATCCGCCCTGGAACCCATAAACCGACCACGAGAGATACAGCCCGAAGATCCAGGTCAGCATCATCGCCGGGTTCATGATCACCTTCAGCAGACGGCGTTCCATGACCTTGAAGGTTTCCGACTGCACCGAGCCGGGCTCGGCATCGGTGTGGTAGATGAACAATCGCGGCATGTAGAACAGCCCGGCCATCCACGAGATCACGGCGATGATGTGAAGCGCCTTGATCCAGAGATAGAGCGTATCCGGATTCCAGACGAAGAGACCGACCGCCAGCGCCACGAAGAAGGCGATGGCGATAAAGGCGCGCCGGCGCGCATAGGAACCGGGTCTCTCGTCGATCTGGCGTTCCATGGTCAAACCCTTCCGCCGCGAACACGCTCGACAAGCAGCCGAACATTTTCAGGATCGGCCTGCGGGGTAATTCCATGCCCGAGGTTGAAGATCAGCGGACCGTTCCCCAGCCGCTGCAGGATATCATCGATACCCTCTTCAAGCGCGGCGCCGCCAGCAACCATCCGCATCGGATCGAGGTTACCCTGCACCGGACCATCCTTCTGCAGCTCGGCCGCGAAGTCGAGGGGGACGGACCAATCAAGGCCGATCGCATCCGCCTTCGTCTTCTGGCGATAGGTCTTCAAGAGATAGCCCGCGCCCTTAGCAAAAGCGATGATCTTGGCATTCGGTCGACGCGCCTTGATCAAGGCGATCATCCGCGCCACGGGTTTCACGGCAAATGCTTCGAACTCACGCTCGCCGAGCACGCTCGCCCAGGAATCGAAAATCTGCACGGCATCGGCGCCGGCATCGATCTGCGCGACGAGATAATCTGCCGAAACATCCGCCAGCAACATCAGTAGCTTTTCGAAAGCCTTCGGATGCCGATAGGCGAACAGACGGGCAGGGGCCTGGTCGGGGGTACCATGGCCGGCGATCATATAGGTCGCAACGGTCCAGGGAGCGCCACAGAAGCCGAGCAGCGTCGTTTCGGTTGGCAGATCACTCCTGAGACGTCGAACAGTCTCCAGCACAGGTTCCAGATGCTGCAGCATGCGGCTGCCATCCAGACCATCGATACCATCGACGTCAATCGGATCCATCTCCGGCCCATGCCCCTCGGTGAAACGCACATTGCGCTTCATCGCATCGGGAATGACGAGAATGTCGGAGAATAGAATGGCAGCATCAAAGCCATAGCGCCGGATCGGCTGCAGCGTGACCTCGACTGCGTGATCCGGGGTGTAACAGAGATCGAGGAAGCTTCCAGCCTTGGCTCGCACCTCTCGATACTCCGGCAGGTATCGCCCTGCCTGCCGCATCAGCCAGATGGGGGGAGGGCTCAATGTTTCCCCGTCCAGAACCCGCATGATCTTCCGGCGCATTTCACTCAAGCGCTTCTTCCCTATAAAAAATCAAAGATATTTATAAGGTTTCTATTTCTTAGAGTCGGTGACTATCAAGGATTAAAATCCATCCACGTCCGATACCAATTGTCACTGTTTCGCGAGCTGCTCGGGAAGAAAATCGCGCAATTCGATGTCAGAAACAGGATTGGCACGAAATCCGATACAATTTCAATGAGATATAGGCTTAGATGAAATTCGCCAAGCTGTGGACAAGCTGTGGCTATCCGACGAACAGCCGCAGACTTTCCACAAAACCAACAGCCCATCTTTCCCGGCCTCCAAAGAATCCGAAATGTGGAAAACCAGGCATGTTTTCCCTTGCCTAACCCCCGGCGCGTCTCGTAGCTCTCCGTCATCCAGTGTTTTCAACAGGCAGCGGAAAATAGCGTGGAGAACCGTACGAACTTCTTCCATCTGCATCTCATTTCTGACTCGACGGGCGAAACGCTGATTTCGGCCGGCCGCGCGGCATCGGCGCAATTCAAGTCGGCGCAGCCGATCGAGCATGTCTATCCGCTGATCCGCAATCGCAAGCAGTTGCTGACAGTCCTGCAGGCGATCGATGGTGAACCGGGCATCGTGCTCTACACGATCGTGGACCGCGAGCTCGCCACGTTGATCGACGAGCGTTGCCTCGAAATGGGCGTCGCCTCGGTCAATGTGCTCGAGCCCGTTCTCAATGCGTTTCAGATCTACCTCGGCGCACCGTCGCGCCGCCGGGTCGGCGCCCAGCATGTCATGAACGCCGGATACTTCGCGCGCATCGAAGCGCTGAACTTCACGATGGATCATGACGACGGCCAGATGCCGGACGATTATAATGACGCCGACGTCGTCATTATCGGCATCAGCCGTACATCGAAAACGCCGACCAGCATCTATCTCGCCAATCGCGGCATCAAGACCGCCAACATTCCGATCGTCTATGGCGTGCCCCTGCCGGAAAGCCTCTTCGAAGCGACCAAGCCCCTGATTGTCTGCCTGATCGCCACCACCGATCGCATCTCCCAGGTCCGCGAAAATCGCGACCTCGGCGCGACGCCCGGCTTTGATCGTGGCGACTACACTGATCGAGCCGCCATATCGGAAGAGCTGAAATATGCCCGCTCGCTTTGCGCCCGCCACAACTGGCCGCTCATCGACGTGACCCGCCGTTCCATCGAGGAGACGGCGGCGGCAATCGTTGCCCTGCGTCCCAAGCTGCGCTAAGCGCTGTCCCTAGCCAACCGCGCCGAGAGCAAAGATGATACCGAAACTCATACTCGCCTCCTCCAGCCCCTTCCGTCGCATGCTGATGGAAAATGCCGGCTTGTCCTTTGAGGCTCATCCCGCGAAGGTTGATGAGCGCGCCATCGAAGCGCCGCTCGAACGGGATGGCGCAACGCCTGACGCGATCGCGCTGGTCCTCGCCAAGGCCAAAGCCAGGGAGGTGAGTGATCGCTCGCCGGGCGCGATTGTGATCGGTTCAGATCAGACCATGTCGCTGGGGCAGCGCACATTTCACAAGCCGAAGAGCATGCAAGATGCGGTCAGCCATCTCACCGCGCTATCCGCGCAGACCCATCGGCTGAACAGTGGGGTCGCGCTCGCCTATAACGGCGACATCATCTGGGAGCATGTCTCGCGTGCCGAACTGACGATGCGTCCGCTCACCGATGATTTCATCAAACGGCACCTGAAGCGGGTCGGCGAGCGCGCCTTGAGCAGCGTCGGCGCCTACCAGCTCGAAGGGGAGGGCCTGCAGCTCTTCTCGAAAATCGATGGCGACTACTTCACCATCTTGGGGCTGCCGATGCTGCCGCTTCTGGAAAAACTGAGAGAATTGGGTGCGATCGATGGATGATTCACGTGAAACAATCGGCCCGCGCGCCTTCGTCACCGGCTTTCCCGTCAAGCATTCGCGCTCGCCGATCATCCATGGATATTGGCTGAAGTCGCTGTCGCTCGAGGGAAACTACCGCACCCATGAAGTCGCACCAGATGACTTTCCGGCTTTCATCCAATCTTTGAAATCAGGCGCTTCGGGTTTTGTCGGCGGCAACGTAACGATCCCGCATAAGGAAATCGCATTCAAGCTGGCTGACGAGCCGGACGATCTCTCGCGCGAGCTTGGCGCCTCCAACACGCTCTGGCTCGAGGACGGCAAGCTGAAGGCCACGAACACCGATGGCCGTGGCTTCACCGCAAATCTGGATGAACGCCATCCCGGCTGGGACAAGGTACGATCGGCGGTCATCCTGGGTGCCGGCGGCGCCAGCCGTGCCGTCATCCAGGCCGTTCGCGATCGCGGGATCAAGGAGATCCACCTCGTCAACCGTACCGTCACCCGCGCGGTCGAGCTCGCCGATCGTTTTGGAGAAGCCGTGCATCCGCATCCGATGACGGCTCTGTCCGAAGTAATGAAGGGTGCAGGCCTCTTTATCAACACCACCTCGCTCGGCATGGAAGGGGAGGCCGCGCCCGAAATCGACTTCTCGCCGTTGCAGCCGGACGCCGTTGTCACCGACATTGTCTACGTACCGCTGAAGACGCCCATTCTAGCGCAGGCTGAGGAACAGGGTTTCGCGACCGTCGATGGTTTGGGTATGTTGCTGCACCAGGCCGTACCCGGTTTCGAGAAATGGTTCGGCAAGCGGCCCGTTGTCGATGAAACGCTTCGCGCCCTGATCATCGCGGATATGGAAAAGCATTGATGCTGAAAATCGGACTGACCGGCTCGATCGGGATGGGCAAGTCGACCACGGCAAAGCTGTTTGCCGATGCCGGTCTGCCGGTCAATGATGCCGACGCCGTCGTCCATGATCTTTATGCCGGCGCCGCGGCACCGCTCATCGATGCGGCTTTTCCAGGCTCCGTGAAAACTGGCACGGTCGATCGCCAGGAATTGGGCCGGCAGCTTGCGTTGCGCCCAGAAGGCTTCAAGCAGCTGGAGCAGATCGTCCATCCTCTTGTCCGCGAGCGCGAGGCGATGTTCCTCGACGCGCAGCGCGGGCAGGGCACAATGATGGTCATTCTCGACATACCGCTGCTTTTCGAGACTGGCGCCGCCGATCGCGTCGATGTCGTCGTCGTCGTCAGCTGTGATCCACAGATTCAGCGTGAGCGGGTACTTGCGCGTCCGAACATGACGGAAGAGAAATTCAATATGATTCTCTCGCGCCAGACACCCGATGCTGAAAAGCGCCGGCGCGCGGATTATGTGATCGACACCGGTCACGGCATCGATGAGGCGCGCGAACGGGTTGGCGCCATCATCGCGGACTTGAGACAGCGGATAGCGAATGGAGATTTCCCGAATGCGTGAAATCATTTTCGATACGGAAACCACCGGGCTTGATAACCGCACCGATCGCATCATCGAAATCGGCGGCATCGAACTCTTTAATCACTTTCCGACCGGAAAGACGCTGCACATCTATATCAATCCGGGTGACCAGAAGGTCCATCCGGACGCGCTCGCCGTTCACGGGATCACCGACGAGTTCCTGAAGGACAAGCAGCCCTTCGCGGCGGTGGTCCAGGAAATTCTGGACTTCTTCGGCGAAGGAAAGTGGATCGCCCACAACGCCACCTTCGACATGGGCTTCATCAATGCCGAGTTGGCGCGGCTTTCGCTGCCGCCGATCTCTCCTGAAAATGTGATCGATACATTGTCGATGGCCCGGCGCAAGAATCCGATGGGCCCGAACTCGCTCGATGCGCTTTGCCGTCGCTATGGGATTGATAACTCACATCGCGCCAAACACGGCGCCTTGCTCGACTCCGAACTGCTTGCTGAAGTCTATATCGAGATGATCGGCGGTCGCCAGACGGCGCTTGGTCTTGGTGTGGCGCAGAACAACGGCGCCTCGGAACGCAATGACAGCGATGACGATATTGTTCTGGTCGCGCTAGAGCGGCCGCGGCCGCTTGCACCGCGCCTCAGCGTAACCGAAGCCGAGCAGCATGATGCGTTGATTGCCAAGCTCGGCCAGAAGGGCATCTGGGCCAAATACGATCGCCCAAACTAAAATGCCCGGGCGCTGGCCCGGGCATCTCGGTGGTCATTTTATCAGCAATTAGTTCGCCTGAACCTTTGCACGGGCCTGCTCTTCGGCAACGCGCTGGGCAAACATCTGCGAGAAATCGATCGGATCGATCATCAGCGGCGGGAAGCCACCGTTGCGGGTGACGTCCGCGATGATCTGGCGTGCGAACGGGAAGAGCATGCGCGGGCACTCGATGAAGAGAACCGGCAGCATGTGTTCCTGCGGGAAACCAGCGATCCGGAAAACGCCGCCATAGACGAGCTCCGTGTGGAATACCGTCTTGTCGCCTTCCTTGGCTTCGGCGTTCAACGAGAGAACGACGTCGAAGTCCGTGTCGGAAAGCGGGTTAGCGTTGACGTTGACATTGATGTTGATGGCCGGTGCCTTGTCGCGGGCCTGCAGCGAACGCGGTGCACCAGGATTTTCGAAGGAAAGGTCCTTGGTGTACTGTGCTAGAATGGTAAGGCTCGGGCTCGTTGCGCCGTTATTGCTGTTTTCGCTGTCCATTGGCTTTTCCTCGAGGGCATTGGATTTCGCCGCATCTATCATTTCGACGATGTCGTTACAACCCTAGGCCAGCCAGCGCTAATCTAGCAAGAGCCTCATTCGCCAAGGCTTTTACCGGACCAGGGCGACTTGCCGTTCGGGTCGCGCTGATAATCGTCCGCATCGAGATCGACGACGGTTGCGTTGTTGTCCCGATAAGGCGAGTGCGCCGACGTGCGGGACGGTCCGGATGCACCCACCACCACGAAACGGCGGCTCACATAATTCCACGCGAGATCCCGCACCGCGGGGATGAAGATGAGCAGCGCAACGATATCGCTGATGAAGCCTGGAATGATCAGGAGCAGCGCGGCGATGACGAACATTGCCGGCCGCAGCAGCTCGCGGCCGGGCACAGCGCCGGCCCGTCCTTCCATCGACATGCGCTGCAGGATGCCGATACCCTGCCGGCGCAAGAGCATCATGCCAGCCACGAAACTCAGCATGACCAGTCCGAGCGTTGCCCAAAGGCCGATCGCCTTGCCGACAATCACGAAGCCCGCGATCTCGGCCAAAGGCATGAGCAGCAGAAAACCAGGCAGCATTGTAAGGCGCATTATTTCTCTCCGGCTCTCACCGGTCTCCATTGAAATCGGCCCAACGTACCGGACCCATTTGAATCATCTGTATATGCAGACTATATGGGTATACAAATTCTAGATGTTAACAGATTGCGGCGGGATATGGGTTCAAACGACTTCATCACTTTGTTTTTTCTCGTGGCGGCGGTGCTGATATTTTTGCAGCTGCGCAATGTCCTTGGCCGACGCACGGGAAATGAGAAGCCGCCACGCGATCTCTATACGCCGCGCGATGCCGCCGGTCCCGAGACGCCGGATGCCGGAAAGGTCGTAACCCTGCCGCGCCGCGATGCGGCAGGCGAGGAAGAAGACCGCTTCGCGGCCATCGACGCCTTCGCGCCAGCCGGCACGCCGCTCAATGAATCGCTGCGGGAGATGAACAAGGCCGATCCTTCCTTCAACCCGAAGGAATTCGTCAACGGCGCCCGCATGGCTTATGAAATGATCGTGATGGCCTTTGCCGATGGCGATCGCAAGACGCTCAAGAATCTGCTGTCCAAGGAAGTCTACGAAGGCTTCGATGCGGCGATCGCAGATCGTGAGAGCAAGGGCGAGAAGGTCAAGTCCACCTTCGTCGGCATCGACAAGGCTGAAATCAAGAATGTCGAGGTCAATGGCAGCGAAGCGCAGATCACCTTGCGCATAATCAGCCAGATGATTTCCGCGACCTACGACAAGGCCGACGTACTCGTTGACGGTGACGCCGAAACCGTTGCGGAGATCAACGACCTCTGGACATTCGCGCGCGACACCCGCTCGCGCGATCCGAACTGGAAACTCGTGGCCACCGAATCGGAACATGAGTGATGATGAACGAGGCTTTGCCCTCGAGGCGATAGCATTTGACGATCTGGAGGGCTGGCGGGATGATGATCCCTCCAGCCTTTTCGAGGCTATGGAAGCCTGTCGTCAACATATCGAACAGACCAAGCCTTACCGCACCGGATTGCTAGGCCTGACCAGCGCCGATCTCCTGGATCTGTTGCAGGCCGCGCGCGATGTACGACCAACATCGGCGAGCGAGGCGCGCGCCTTCTTCGAAGCGCACTGTCGACCCTTCAGGATCAAGCGAACCGACGGCCGACCCGGTTTCGTCACCGCCTTTTACGAGCCCGAGATAACCGTCTCAGCCAGTCCCGACGACGAATACCGCTTCCCATTTTACCGCCGCCCCGACGATCTGATCGACCTCGACGATCACAACCGCCCCGCCGAATTGGACCCCAGCTACATGTTCGGCCGCCTGCGCGCAGGAACGATTGAGCCCTATCTCGACCGCGCCGCCATCGACAAAGGCGCGCTGGAGGGGCAGGGGCTGGAAATTTGCTGGGCAAAATCCAAGGTCGACGTCTTCTTCGTGCATGTCCAGGGCGCCGCACGCCTGCGCTATCCCGACGGGCGCACGGGGCGCATCACCTATGCCGCCAAGGCTGGCCATCCGTTTTCAGCGATCGGCAAACTGCTGATCGATCTCGGCGAGATCGACCGGGCGAACATCTCGATGCAATCGATCCGGCATTGGCTCGCGATCAATCCGGACCGTGTCGATGACATCCTCGCGCACAATCGCTCCTACATTTTCTTCCGCGAAGTCGAGATCGACAACGTGTCTGTCGGTCCCATCGCGGCCGCCAAGGTGCCGCTTATCGCAGGACGGTCGCTTGCCGTCGATCGCCTGATCCACACCTTCGGCTTTCCGTTCTACATCCACTCGCAAAGCCTGCTGCATCTGCAGGGTGGGAAGCCCTTCCAGCGCCTGATGCTGGCGCTCGATACCGGCTCGGCCATCGTTGGCCCGGCGCGGGGCGACATCTTCACCGGCTCCGGCGACGCGGCCGGCGAGCTTGCCGGCACCGTGCGCCATGACGCCGATTTCACCATCCTGATCCCGAATAATGCCGCCGTGAGGTTTGCGTGATGGCGAAGGATCGCAAGCTCAGCTCCGATGAACGCATCCTTTGGGGCAAGGTCGCGCGCAGCACGCGCCCCATGCCCGGCAACGCCGGCGCAATGAACGAGTTCGATGCCTTCCTGGTGGAGGCCGAAAAGGAAGCGGACGCCGCCAACCTGAAAACCGCTACCGCACCGAAATCGGTCGCCGGCGCCGGCGGCCAGCAGGAACCTGCAGCCTCGCCGAAGCCCACGGGCGGCATCCATCACCCGCTGGAGCGCCCGGTCAAGCGCAAGATCGCCAAGGGCCGCCTCGCGCTCGAGGCCCGCATCGATCTCCATGGCCTCGTTCAGAGCGAAGCGCACATCATGCTGCTTGAGTTCCTGATGCGGGCCCATGATCGCGGCATGCGCCATGTTCTCGTCATCACCGGCAAGGGCAGTTCGCTCGGCAGTGATGGCGCGTTGAAGCGCGCCGTGCCGATGTGGTTCTCCAAGCCCGAATTTCGCTATCTCATCTCGTCTTACGAGGCGGCGGCGCAGCACCATGGCGGCGAGGGCGCGCTCTACATCCGCTTGTCTCGTCGCGTGGGCGATCGGCTATGACGCCGTTCGGGGAGGCGATCCGCAAGCTGAGAGAGCGCAAGGGGGTGTCGCAGAAGCAGATGGCCGAGGCCTTGAACGTCTCTCCCGCCTATCTCTCGGCACTCGAACATGGAAAGCGCGGCGTCCCGACGTTCGATCTTCTGCAGCGCATCGCCGGCTACTTCAACATCATCTGGGATGAGGCTGACGATCTGTTCCTGATCGCGCGCTTTTCCGATCCGCGAATTGTCATAGATACGTCAGGTTTGGCGGCCGAATACACGACCTTCGCCAACCGTTTGGCGGGGTCTATTCGCCATCTGGATGAGGCGACCCTGGCAAAACTGTCGGAGGTTCTCGAAAATGCGGAAAACGCTGACGGAAAACGGTCATAATCCCCTGTTTTATGCGCTCTTGGCGACCGCTGGCATTGGGAACTTCATGCAAAAACCCTATATTCAACGTGATTAAGGCCGGTGATTCGCCCGCGTGTCACCACGGCATCGACAACAGGGAATTCTCGACAATATGACCGATACACCCGCGACGGAAAACGGCGTTAGCACCGAGTATGGCGCAGACTCGATCAAGGTCCTGAAAGGTCTTGACGCCGTGCGCAAGCGCCCCGGAATGTATATCGGTGATACCGATGACGGCTCCGGCCTACATCACATGGTCTACGAAGTCGTCGACAACGCCATCGACGAAGCCTTGGCCGGTCATGCCGACATCGTCACCGTCACGCTCAATGCCGATGGTTCGGTCACCGTGACCGACAACGGCCGTGGCATCCCGACGGACATTCACAGCGGCGAAGGCATTTCGGCTGCCGAAGTCATCATGACCCAGCTGCATGCCGGTGGTAAGTTCGACCAGAATTCCTACAAGGTCTCCGGCGGTCTGCACGGCGTCGGCGTTTCCGTCGTCAACGCGCTATCCGTCTGGCTGAAGCTGAAGATCCGCCGCCAGGGCAAGATCCACGAGATGAGCTTCACGCATGGCGTGTCGGATGCCCCGCTCAAGGAGACCGGCGATTCCGGTGGCCTGACCGGCACCGAAGTCAGCTTCATGCCGAGCTCCGAAACCTTCACGATGATCGAGTTCGATTTCAACACGCTCGAACACCGCCTGCGCGAACTTGCCTTCCTCAATTCCGGCGTTCGCATCCTCCTGACCGACAAGCGCCATTCCGACGTGCGCCAGGAAGAGCTGCTTTATGACGGCGGTCTCGAAGCCTTCGTCTCCTATCTCGATCGCGCCAAGAAGCCGCTGGTCGAGCGTCCGGTCGCCATTCGCGGCGACAAGGATGGGATCACCGTCGAAGTCGCGATGTGGTGGAACGACAGCTACCACGAGAACGTGCTCTGCTTCACCAACAACATCCCGCAGCGTGACGGCGGCACCCATATGGCCGGCTTCCGCGCCGCGCTGACCCGCCAGATCACCTCTTATGCCGATACCTCGGGCATCACCAAGAAAGAGAAGGTTTCTCTGACGGGTGACGATTGCCGCGAAGGCCTGACGGCTGTTCTCTCGGTCAAGGTGCCGGACCCCAAGTTCTCGTCGCAGACCAAGGACAAGCTCGTCTCGTCCGAAGTTCGCCCAGTTGTCGAAAATCTCGTCAGCGAAGCGCTGAGCACCTGGCTGGAAGAACATCCGGCTGACGCCAAGATCCTCGTCGGCAAGGTTGTCGAAGCCGCGGCCGCGCGCGAAGCCGCCCGCAAGGCGCGCGAACTGACGCGCCGCAAGGGCGCGCTCGATATCGCCTCGCTTCCCGGCAAGCTTGCTGATTGCTCCGAGCGCGATCCATCCAAGTCCGAAGTCTTCCTCGTCGAGGGTGACTCCGCAGGCGGTTCGGCCAAGCAGGGTCGCTCGCGCGAAAACCAGGCCATCCTGCCGCTGCGCGGTAAGATCCTGAACGTCGAGCGCGCGCGCTTCGATAAAATGCTGTCGAGCCAGGAAATAGGCACGCTGATCACCGCGCTCGGCGCCGGTATCGGTAAGGACGAATTCAACGCCGACAAGCTGCGCTATCACAAGATCATCATCATGACGGACGCTGACGTCGACGGCGCGCACATCAGAACGCTGCTCTTGACCTTCTTCTTCCGCCAGATGCCGGAACTGATCGAGCGCGGCCACATCTACATCGCCCAGCCGCCGCTCTATAAGGTGTCGCGCGGCAAGTCGATCCAGTATCTGAAGGACGAAAAGGCGCTCGAGGAATACCTCATCGCTCAGGGTCTCGATGACGCTGCGCTGACGCTCGGCAGCGGCGAAGTCCGCGTCGGTCAGGATCTGCGCGAAGTCATCGTCGATGCGCTGCGCCTGCGCGCGCTGCTCGATAATCTGCATTCGCGCTACAATCGTGCGGTCGTTGAACAGGCAGCCATCGCCGGCGCGCTCAACGCCGAAGCGATCAGCGATGGTGCCCGCGCCCAGGAACTGGTGGCCGAAGTTGCACGTCGCCTCGACGTGATCGCCGAGGAAACCGAGCGTGGCTGGGAAGGTGGCCTGACGAGCGAAGGCGGTCTGCGTCTCGAGCGCATGGTTCGCGGCGTAAAGGAAGTCGTGATCCTCGACATGGCGTTGATCGGTTCGCAGGATGCACGCCTGATCGACCAGATGTCGGCTCGGCTGAAAGAAATCTACCAGACGCCGCCGAAGCTGACGCGACGCGACGGAAACCTGGAACTGTCGGGTGCGCGCGAACTGCTGGAAGCCGTTTTCGCAAGCGGCCGCAAGGGCTTGACCATGCAGCGCTACAAGGGCCTTGGCGAAATGAACGCCGAGCAGCTTTGGGAAACCACGCTCGATCCGAACGTCCGCTCGCTGCTGCAGGTGCGAGTCAGCGATGCCACGGACGCCGATGGTCTCTTCGCCCGCCTGATGGGCGATGAGGTCGAGCCGCGCCGCGAATTTATCCAGGAAAACGCACTCAACGTCGCCAATCTCGACATCTGATCGCTGGCATTTATCGAAATAACGGCCCTGCAGCTCCAGCTGCCGGGCCGTTTTTTATTGCACCATTATCCGGCTACGAATTTACCCTTGAAGGCGACTTCGGCGAGCGGCTTGCGCTGGCTGGGGAATTCACGCTCCTGGTTGCGCTCAGAAAGCACACTCTTGTCGGCAAGGCGCCCAAAGGCAATGCCCGCCTCCACCCGGTAGCCTTCCGGGATGGCGAATGTGTCGCGGATCTCATCATGCTTGATGCCGCCCATCCCATGGGCATAAAAGCCTGAGAGCTTGGCCTGCAGCGCGAGATAGCCCCAGGCGGTGCCGGCGTCGAAGGAGTGCGTATAGCTCTTGCGCCCCTCGGAAAAGTCGCCGCTGAAGCCCTTTGACACGACGAAGATCAGCGCTGACGCATTCTTCGCCCATTCCTGATTGGACTCGACCAGCAGCGATACGAATGCGTCCCAGTCGTCGGAGCCCTTCAGCGTGTAGATGAAGCGCCACGGCTGCTGGTTGGCGGAGGAGGGCGCCCAATGCGCGGCGTCCAGCACGGTCATGAGATCGGCTTCGTCGATGATCTCGCCGGTAAAGGCGCGGGGCGACCAGCGGTCGAGAAAGATCGGCTCGATCGGGTATTGGGATTCGCGGCTGTTGCTCTTTGTCATGATCTTTCCGATGGTTGGTGGCGCGGTGCCGGGGTCTCCTCGGCAAACGCAGTCTTGTCACTCTTATGCGTCCGTCAAGATATGTGGGCACCACGCGCCGGAAAGACAGTGGCCCATCGCCCGGATTTTTGCCGGACTTTTAAACGAGCGTACCGCTCGCACGAAAAGCCGTAATGACACCGGTGAATAATTCGTTCATAGGTGATGGAAACATGGTTCACGCTGAGGAGGATATTCGATGAAGCTCATGCGCGTTGGAGAGATCGGCCAGGAAAAGCCGGCAATGCTGGATGCGGACGGCAAGATCAGGGATCTGTCCGGCCATGTATCCGATATCGCGGGCGCGTCGATCTCGCCTGAGGGCTTGGCCAAGCTGGCGGCGATCGACCCGAAAACCCTTCCCGAGCTTCAGCCCGGCCGCATCGGCGCCTGCGTCGCCGGCACCGGCAAGTTCATCTGCATCGGCCTCAATTTCTCCGACCACGCCGCCGAAACCGGCGCCGCTGTGCCGCCGGAACCCGTCATCTTCATGAAGGCTACCTCGGCCATCGTCGGCCCGAACGACAACGTTCTCATCCCGCGCGGCTCCGAGAAGACCGATTGGGAAGTCGAGCTTGGCGTCGTCATCGGCAAGACCGCGAAATATGTCAGTGAAGCCGACGCGCTCGACTATGTGGCGGGCTATTGCGTCTCGCATGACGTCTCCGAGCGCGCCTTCCAGACGGAGCGCGCCGGACAATGGACGAAGGGCAAGTCCTGCGACACCTTCGGCCCGATCGGCCCATGGCTGGTGACCAAGGACGAGATCGCCGATCCGCAGAACCTCGGCATGTGGCTGAAGGTCAATGGGGAGACGATGCAGAACGGCTCGTCGAAGACCATGGTCTATGGCGTCGCCTTCGTCGTTTCCTATCTTAGCCAGTTCATGTCGCTGCATCCCGGCGATGTCATCTCTACCGGCACCCCTCCCGGCGTTGGCATGGGCATGAAGCCGCCGCGTTTCTTGCGCGCAGGCGACGTTGTCGAGCTCGGCATCGACGGTCTCGGCACGCAGAAGCAGACATTTCAGGCCGATCTCTAGGCGTTTGATGAGTGTTAAGCATTTGAGCGCAGCATCATGCCGGGGAGAGAATCCCCGGCATTTCTTTATTGCGGTGCGGATCGCTCATGTTGCTGTGCAACAAAAACCTGTTACTGTGCGTTGAGATGCCAGCACATCGTTGGAAAGAGTCCGATGCCTTTCAGCAGGCGTCATCTTCCAGATGAAAGAAAGGTGATGCATCTCATGTTTTACCAGCTTTATGAAATGAACCATGCCGCGATGGCGCCTTACCGCGCCGTGGCCGATATCATGCGGCTTGCCTATGCCAACCCGCTCAATCCGCTGTCCCAAACCCCCTGGGGCCGGACAATGGCCGCAGCGCTCGAGATGTTCGAGCGCACGACGCGCCGCTACGGCAAGCCGTCCTTCGATCTGCCGGAGACCGTTGTCGGCGACAAGAAGGTCGCGGTTCGAGAAGAAGTCGTCTGGGCACGGCCCTTCTGCAATCTGCTGCATTTCTCGCGCAATCTGCCGGCCGCTCACGCTCCGGACCCGCGCATCCTGATCGTCGCCCCCATGTCCGGGCACTACGCGACATTGTTGCGCGGCACGGTCGAGGCACTGCTGCCGAGCGCGGATATCTACATCACCGATTGGATCGACGCCCGCATGGTGCCGATGACCGACGGGACCTTCGATTTCAACGATTATGTCGATTACGTCATCGAGATGCTGCACTTCCTCGGGCCGGACACGCACGTGATCGCGGTCTGTCAGCCCTCCGTGCCGGTACTCGCTGCCGCAGCCGTCATGGAAGAGGCCAACGATCCGCTGGCGCCGGCGTCGATGACGCTGATGGGCGGCCCGATCGATACCCGCATCAATCCGACCGCCGTCAACCAGCTGGCCAAGGACAAGCCGCTGGAATGGTTCGCCGAAAACGTGATCATGAACGTCCCCTGGCCGCAGCCGGGCTTCATGCGCCCGGTCTATCCGGGCTTCCTGCAGCTCTCCGGCTTCATGTCGATGAACCTCGATCGGCATCTTGTCGCCCACAAGGAGTTCTTCATGCATCTGGTGAAGAACGACGGCGAGCCGGCCGAAAAGCATCGCGACTTCTACGACGAATATCTCGCCGTCATGGATCTGACTGCCGAGTTCTACCTGCAGACCGTCGATCAGGTCTTCATCAGGCACGCGCTTCCGAAGGGTGAACTCGAACACCGCGGCAAGTTGGTCGACCCCACGGCGATCCGCAACGTGGCGCTTCTGACTGTCGAGGGCGAGAACGACGACATCTCGGGCGTCGGCCAGACCAAGGCCGCGCAGACCATCTGCACCAACATTCCCGACCACATGCGCATGCACTACCTGCAGCCGGATGTCGGCCACTACGGCGTCTTCAACGGCTCGCGTTTCCGCCGCGAAATCGCGCCGCGCATCGTCAATTTCGTCCGCGAGCATGGCCGCGCCGGAAAGCCGGCGGTCAAGCGCGTGATCAAGGGCGGCAAATCAACCTGATTTAGCATAAGCTGAATTAGTGTTTTGGTTTCAAGGCCTTGTCCGATTTGAGCGGAAATCGTCTTGAAGCGGTGTCAAACGGTAACCACATCGATTTCCAGCGTTCGGCATTTCGCCGGGCGCGGAAATGCGAGGACACCGTACGATGAACCAGTCAGCATTGCTTCGCCCGGATTGGACTCCGGCTACCATTGCCCTGATGATCCTCGGCTTCGTGGTTTTCTGGCCTCTGGGTCTCGCCATGCTCGCCTACATCATCTTCGGGGAGCGCCTGCGCGGCTTCAAGCGCGACGCCAATAGTGCCGCCGATGGATTCTTCGCCGGCTGCCGACGCTCTCATGGCCGCTATCGCCCGCACTTCACCACGGGCAACGTCGCCTTCGACGATTGGCGCAAGGCCGAGCTCGACAGGCTCGAGGAAGAACGCCGCAAGCTCGATGAAATGCGCGAGGACTTCGAAACCTATGTGCGCGAGCTCCGCCGCGCCAAGGACCAGGACGAGTTCGACCGCTACATGCGCGATCGCAAGAACACCAGGCGCGACGATAACGGCCCGGTTGCCGAATATCAGGCGCCGTAACCGCGATCGACATCAAAACATCAGCCGGCACCATCAGGTGCCGGTTTTTCTTTGACCGGAATTGCGACGAATCATATAGAAAATGCCGATGTTCCCGCTCTTGTCCAAGCCACGACGCAGTGTCCGCAAACCGGCTCCGCCGGAGACCCGTACGCTCGACGTTGCCGGACGACTGATGCCGCTGACGATCAAGCAGCACGAGCGCGCAACCCGCATCACGCTGCGCATCGAGCCCGGAGGTCGCGCCCTGAAGATGACGATCCCGAGCGGCCTGGCGCGACGCGACGTCGACGCCTTCCTCGACCGGCATCAGGGCTGGCTCATGACCAAGCTCGCGAAATTCTCGGCCGATACCGGCCTTCACGATGGCGGCACTATCCTGTTTCGCGGCGTGTCCCATCGCATCCAGCACACGGGCAGCTTGCGCGGGCTGACCGAGGCGACCACTGTTGATGGCAAGCCGGTGCTGCGGGTGAGCGGCATGCCGGAGCATCTCGGCCGCCGCATCGCGACATTTTTGAAGAAGGAAGCACGAGCCGATCTCGAGCGGCTCGCAAAGTTCCATGCGCATTCGATCCGGGCGCCGATCAAGTCGATCTCGATGAAGGACACCCGCAGCCGCTGGGGCTCCTGTTCGGCCGAGGGAAACCTCAGCTTCTCCTGGCGCATCATCATGGCGCCACCCGCTGTTGTCGATTATCTCGCCGCTCACGAAGTCGCCCATCTCAAGGAGATGAACCACGGTCCCCACTTCTGGGCGCTGTGCAAGAAGCTCTGCCCTGGCATGGAAGATGCGAAATCCTGGCTGAAGCGGCACGGCAGCCTGCTGCACGCGATCGACTTCGACTGATAAGCCCCCGCCAATAAACCATCGTCCAAAATATCGCAGCACTCGGAATTGGCTCGACTCACGGCCTTTTTCGTGTCACTTCGCTGCCATGAAACCGGATATCAAAATCTGCGGCCTGAAAACGGCCGAAGCGATCGATCGCGCGGTGACGCGCGGCGCGACCCATATCGGCTTCATCTTCTTCGAAAAGAGCCCGCGCTATATCGAGCCCGATGATGCCGCCAAGCTGGCCGATCGGGTGCGTGGCCGCGCCAAGATCGTTGCCGTGGTGGTCAATCCGACGAATGACGATCTCGACGAGATTGTCGCCACCTTGAGGCCGGATATCCTCCAGCTTCACGGTGACGAGAGCCCCGAGCGCGTTTTGACCATAAAGGCCGTGTACGCTTTGCCTGTTATGAAGGCGTTTTCGATCCGCACGGCCGATGATCTGAAGCGCGTAGAGGCCTATATTGGTATCGCTGATCGTTTCCTCTTCGATGCGAAGCCGCCGAAGGGATCGGAATTGCCCGGCGGCAATGGTGTTTCCTTTGACTGGACGTTGCTCAGCTGGCTTGACGGCACCGTGGATTACATGCTTTCCGGTGGCCTGAACAAGGACAACATCGCCGAAGCCCTTGCCATCACCAAGGCGCCGGGGCTCGATGCGTCCTCGGGCCTGGAAAGCGCGCCCGGCGTGAAAAGCGTCGCACTGATTGATGAGTTTTTCGATGCGGTCGAGCAGGCTTGCCGGCCTGAAATGGCCTCAGGGAGTTGATAGTGAACGAGACCCCAAAACCCAATTCATTCCGCTCTGGTCCCGATGAGGATGGCCGCTTCGGCATTTACGGCGGCCGCTTCGTCGCCGAAACGCTGATGCCGCTGATCCTGGAACTGCAGGACGAGTGGGACAAGGCCAAGACCGATCCGGAATTCCAGGCGGAGTTGAAGCATCTTGGCACGCATTATATCGGCCGCCCGAGCCCGCTCTATTTCGCCGAGCGCCTGACCGCCGAACTCGGCGGCGCCAAGATCTATTTCAAGCGCGAAGAGCTGAACCACACCGGTTCGCACAAGATCAACAACTGCATCGGCCAGATACTGCTGGCCAAGCGCATGGGCAAGACCCGCATCATCGCCGAAACCGGTGCCGGCCAGCACGGCGTTGCCTCGGCAACTGTTGCCGCCCGTTTCGGTCTTCCCTGCGTCGTCTACATGGGCGCGACCGATGTCGAGCGCCAGGCGCCGAACGTGTTCCGCATGAAGCTCCTGGGCGCCGAAGTGAAGCCGGTCACCGCCGGCCACGGCACGCTGAAGGACGCCATGAACGAGGCGCTGCGCGACTGGGTTACCAATGTCGACGACACCTATTACCTGATCGGCACGGCCGCCGGCCCGCATCCCTATCCCGAAATGGTCCGCGATTTCCAGGCCGTGATCGGCGCCGAAGCCAAGGAGCAGATGCTCGAAGCCGAAGGCCGTCTGCCGGATCTCGTGGTCGCGGCCGTCGGTGGCGGCTCGAATGCGATCGGTATCTTCCATTCGTTCCTGGATGACGCCAGCGTCAAGATCGTCGGCGTCGAAGCCGGCGGCAAGGGCCTTCAGGGCGACGAGCATTGCGCGTCGATCACCGCGGGCTCGCCCGGCGTTCTCCACGGCAACCGCACCTATCTGCTGCAGGATAGCGACGGCCAGATCAAGGAAGGCCATTCGATTTCGGCCGGTCTCGATTATCCCGGCATCGGCCCCGAGCACTCCTATCTGAACGATATCGGCCGCGTCGAATACGTGCCGATCATGGACCACGAAGCGCTCGAAGCCTTCCAGACGCTGACGCGCCTCGAGGGCATCATCCCGGCGCTCGAGCCCTCGCACGCGCTGGCTGAAGTCATCAAGCGCGCGCCGAAGATGGGCAAGGATGAGATCATCCTGATGAACCTGTCCGGTCGCGGCGACAAGGACATCTTCACCGTCGGCAAGATTCTGGGAATGGGTGCATAAGTCATGACCGCACGTATGGACAAACGCTTTGCCGCTCTGAAGGCAGAAGGCCGCCCGGCGCTGGTCACCTATTTCATGGGCGGTGATCCCGATTACGACACCTCGCTCGGCATCATGAAGGCGCTGCCCGAAGCAGGTTCCGATATCATCGAGCTCGGCATGCCCTTCTCCGATCCGATGGCCGATGGCCCGGCGATCCAGATGGCCGGTCAGCGCGCGCTGAAGGCCGGACAGACGCTGAAGAAGACGCTGCAGCTCGCAGCCGATTTCCGCAAGACCGACAACGATACGCCGATCGTTCTGATGGGTTACTACAACCCGATCTATGTGCACGGCGTCGAACAGTTTCTCGGCGACGCGCTGGAAGCAGGTATTGACGGCCTGATCGTGGTCGACCTGCCGCCGGAGATGGATGACGAGCTCTGCATCCCGGCGCTGCGCAAGGGCATCAATTTCATTCGGCTCGCCACCCCGACCACCGATGAAAAGCGTCTGCCGGTCGTTCTGAAGAACACCTCCGGCTTTGTCTATTATGTCTCGATGAACGGCATCACCGGCTCGGCGCTGCCGGATCCGACGCTGGTCGCCGGCGCCGTCAAGCGCATCAAGAACCACACCGATCTGCCTGTCTGCGTCGGCTTCGGCGTCAAGACGGCCGACCATGCGAAGGTCATCGGCGCGTCCGCCGATGGCGTCGTCGTCGGCACGGCAATCGTCAATCAGGTAGCCCTCAGCCTGACCAAGGACGGCAAGGCGACAGCCGATACCGTACAGGCTGTCGCAACGCTCGTTCGCGGGCTGTCATCGGGAACACGTTCGGCGCGCCTTGTTGCTGCCGAATAGTTTTCCCACATTGGCAAGAGTTAATCAGGAGTTTTCGACTTGAACTGGATCACCAACTACGTTCGCCCCCGCATCAATTCCATGCTGGGCCGCCGCGAAGTGCCGGAGAACCTCTGGATCAAGTGCCCGGAAACGGGCGAAATGGTCTTCCATAAGGATCTCGAAGACAACAAGTGGGTCATCCCTGCTTCCGGCTATCACATGAAGATGCCGGCCAAGGCTCGTCTCACCGATCTCTTCGACGACGGCGCCTATGAAGCGCTGATCCAGCCGAAGGTCGCCCAGGATCCGCTGAAGTTCCGCGATTCCAAGAAGTACACGGACCGCCTGCGCGATAGCCGCATCAAGACCGACCAGGAAGACACGATCGTTGCCGGCGTCGGCAAGGTTCGCGGCCTGAAGCTCGTCGCCGTCGTGCACGAGTTCAACTTCATGGGTGGCTCGCTCGGCATCGCCGCCGGCGAAGCGATCGTCAAGGCCTTCGAGCGTGCCATCGCCGAGAAGTGCCCGCTCGTCATGTTCCCGGCATCGGGCGGCGCCCGCATGCAGGAAGGCATTCTGTCGCTGATGCAGCTGCCGCGCACCACCGTTGCCGTTGACATGCTGAAGGAAGCCGGCCAGCCATACATCGTCGTGCTGACAAACCCGACGACCGGCGGCGTCACCGCCTCCTACGCCATGCTCGGCGATATCCACATGGCTGAGCCCGGCGCCGAAATCTGCTTTGCAGGCAAGCGCGTCATCGAGCAGACCATTCGCGAAAAGCTGCCGGAAGGCTTCCAGACGTCGGAATACCTGCTTGAGCACGGCATGGTCGACATGGTCGTCAAGCGCCATGACATTCCCGACACGCTCGCGCGTGTCCTGAAGATCCTGACGAAGAAGCCGGCTGCCGTTGCCAACGAAAACACCGGCACGCTTGCGATCGCCGCAAGCGCCTGACCGCAAACATCACAGGCGGGTTGAGCGATGATACCCAGAGGTCAGACCGCGGTGAGCGAAGCAGCACAGGAAATCGACAAGCTCATGGGGTTGCACCCCAAGGGCTTCGATCTGTCACTGGATCGCATTACCCGCCTGCTTGCCGTTCTCGGCGATCCGCAAAAGAAGCTGCCGCCGGTCATCCATGTGGCGGGCACCAACGGCAAGGGCTCCGTCACCGCCTTCTGCCGCGCGCTTCTGGAAGCGGGCGGCTATAGCGCCCACGTCCACACCTCGCCGCATCTCGTCAATTGGCACGAGCGCTACCGCATCGGCGTCGAAGGCGGCCGCGGAAAGCTCGTCGATGACGCGGTCTTTGCCGATGCGCTGCGCCGTGTCGCTGCCGCCAATGCGGGCCAGAAGATCACCGTCTTCGAAATCCTGACGGCGGTCACCTTCATCCTGTTCTCCGAGCATCCGGCCGACGCGGCCATCATCGAGGTCGGCCTTGGCGGCCGTTTCGATGCCACCAACGTCATTTCCGATCCCGCCGTCTCGGTCATCATGCCGATCTCGCTCGATCATCAGCCCTATCTTGGCGACAGCGTCGAACTGATCGCCGCCGAAAAGGCCGGCATCATGAAGCGCAAGCGCCCAGTCGTTATCGGCAAGCAGGAATATGATGCGGCACTCGACGTGCTGATCTCCACCGCCGAGCGTCTCGGTTGCCCGACCGCAGCATTTGGCCAGGATTTCATGGCGCATGAGGAATACGGCCGGCTTGTCTATCAGGACGAATTCGGCCTCGCCGACCTGCCGCTGCCGAGGCTCCCCGGCCGCCACCAATATGCCAATGCTGCAGCCGCCATCCGCGCCGTCAAGGCCGCGGGCTTCACCGTCACCGAAGCGATGATGGAAAAGGCGATGGCTTCGGTCGAGTGGCCGGGCCGTTTGCAGAAGCTGAGCGACGGCAATCTGATGGCAAGCGCGCCCTCAGGTGCGGAGATCTGGGTCGATGGCGGTCATAATCCCGGTGCCGGCGAAGTTATCGCCGAAGCCATGGCCAATTTCGAGGAAAAGCAGCCGCGCCCGCTCTTCCTCATTATCGGCATGATCAACACCAAGGACCCGATCGGCTATTTCAACGCCTTCAAGGGGCTGGCGGAAAAGGTTTATTGCGTGCCCATTCGCGGCAGCGATGCGATGATCGACCCCGTCATCCTCGCCAACGCCGCCTATGACGCCGGTCTTGTCGCCGAGCCAATGTCCACGGTCGGCGATGCACTGGAAGCGATCCGGGACACCGCCTTCGAGCGGGAACAGCCGCCACGCATCCTGATCGGCGGATCGCTCTATCTGGTTGGCGACGTGCTTGCCGACAATGGCACTCCGCCCAAATGAGACGCTGACCAAATTGGAAGCTGAAATGAAAAAAGCCCGGCATCGACCGGGCTTTCTTCATTCTATCGTCCTGAAAAATCAGGCTGCGCTGGAAATCCAGCTCGAAAGAGCGGTCTTTGGAGCAGCGCCAACCTTGATGTCGGCCACTTCGCCGGCCTTGAACATGGCAAGCGTCGGGATCGAGCGCACACCGAACTGGGCGGCCAGCTCGGGATTTTCGTCGATGTTGAGCTTGGCGACCTTTACCTTGCCCTGGAACTCGACGGCGAGTTCTTCGAGGCTCGGAGCGATCATCTTGCACGGGCCGCACCATTCAGCCCAGAAATCGACAACGACGGGTTCTGCGGATTCCAGAACTTCAGCCTGGAAATTATTGATATCGACTTTCACGGTAGCCATAAGGCCGCTCCTTTAAAGGATTCCTGTTGAAGCACATGTGATGGTGCGCCGGCGGGATTTCAATGACCGGTATTTCACTTTGTTTTGAGCTGTGCAAGCGCCAATGCCATGGCCTCGGGCGTCAGCGTGTGCACGGAGCCGTTCTCGGTATAGACGAGCACGCAATCGATCCGCTTGCCGGGATAGAGCGGCGCCATGATCGTCTCGTAGATGGCAAGCTGCGCCCGATGCGCGAAGGGAATGGCCGCAGCCGTCTCCGGCGGCACGCGATTGGTCTTGTAATCGAGGATGACCACCCGGTCGTCGAGCACCGCCAGCCGGTCGACGCGGCCCGAGACCGCGTAATCGCGCCCGTCGAGCGTAAGCGTCCCCATGATCGACACTTCGGCCTGTGCATGGGCCTCGAACACCGGCTGCAGATCCGGTACGTCCAATAGTTTCAGAACCGAATCGATCAGCCTGTCGCGCTCGTCCTGCGGCCAGAAGCGTGCGGCGCGCTCGGCATAGCGCCTTGCCGCGTCCGCGCGCTCCGCCAGCGGTATCTCGGGCAAGGTCTGCAGCATCCGGTGCAAAAGCCGGCCTTTTTGCAGCGCCCGATCGGATTTCGGCTTGTCTGTAAACAGCGGCGAGGCCACGAGAAGATTGTCTGCCTCCTCGTCGATGATCGTTCCGGCTCCGGAAGGGCTCAGCGGGCGAGGGAGCTTCTTTTGTGGTGGCAGCGGGCGATTGAGGTCGAACGGCAGCGCGTCGCGGGCAGCAGCCTGCTCGACATGGTCGGCGCGCTCGAACATCCGCTCCATCGTCGGCACGCGCCATTCGACACCCTGCCAGTCGCCATCGGGCCCGGAGAAGGTGGCGGCTTCGACATGCGGATGGCTGTCGTCCATCGCAGCCGTTATCATCGCATGCCAGGTATCGGTATTGAGCCGCACGCCCCTGTAGCCGCAGACGATCAGCTGATCGGCCGCGCGCGTCATCGCCACGTAGAGAAGCCGGCGATATTCCTCTTCCGCCAGCACCTGGATACGCGCGGCGTCGGCCTGCGTCAGCGAATTGCTGAGATCGCCGAGCGGCACCCAGACCGGCAGCGGCGGTCGCTCGCCGCTTTGCTCCAGCAGCCGCAGTTTCGGCATATGCGAAGACGTGAACGCTTTCGAGCCGCCATCGACCAGAAACACGATCGGCGCCTCAAGCCCCTTCGAGGCGTGCACGGTCATGATCCGAACTTCGTTGCGGCCCTTGTCCTGCTCGCGCTTGACGACCGGAGCCTCGAGCTCGAGCGTCGAGATGAAGGACTGCAGGCCGGGCAGGGCGGCGGTCTCGTGGTCGAGCGTGAAGGTGAGAAACTCGTCCAGAATATCGCTCGCCTCGGTCCCCAGCCGCGCCAGAAACTGTCGCCGACCACCATGGACCCCAAGCACCCGGGCATAGAAGTCGTGAACCGGAAGGCTTTTCGATTCCTCGAGAAACAGCCGCAGTCGCTGCACCACCGCGCCAAGGCGTTCATTGCCATCCGCCGCATAGGCCTGCAGATGCGCCCACACGCTTTGGCCGTCGCCACGCATCGCCGCCACGGCGAAGATGTCGTCTTCGTTGAGATCAAAGAGCGGGCTCTTCATCACGGCGGCCAGCGAAAGGTCGTCTTCCGGCAAGAGCAGAAAGCGACCCAGCGCAACCAGATCCTGGATCGCGATATGGCTGGTCAGCCGCAGACGGTCGGCGCCCGCAACGGGAATATTACCGCGCCGTTTCAAAGCGCGCGTGAGCGCATTAACGAAGGCATCGCGCTTGCGCACGAGGACCAGAATATCGCCGGCCTCGATCAGCCGCTCCTTGCCCTTCTCGATGATCGTCTTCTTGCCGACCATCATGTCGATCGTATGCGCCATGCGCCGCGCCAGAATGGCGGCGGGTGCGCTTTCCGGCGTCGCGTCGAACGGCGCCGTCCAGTCCTCGTCCTTGATCGCGACTTCAGGCGCAATCATCTCCCACAGGTCGACGGCGCCGGGGTGGCCGATACGGTTGGAGCGATGCACCACCGGCTCTCCACCGGCGCTCAAGCCGCGCGCATTGTCTGGCGGCGTGAAGATGTGGTCGACGGCGGCAAGCACGTCGGAGGTCGACCGGAACGAGAGCGGCAATCGAACCGAGGAGAAATCCCGACCGCTCCGCGATACACGCTGCCGCGTGCGCCGGCTTTCTTCCGAGAAACGTTCGGGCCGCGCACCCTGAAACGAATAGATCGACTGCTTCTCGTCGCCCACCGCAAACAGCGTGCGCACCACGTCGCGCGCGCTTTCGCCGGAGAAGAAATCCTCCGCCAGCGATTGGATCACGCTCCACTGGATCGGGCTGGTATCCTGCGCCTCGTCGACGAGAATGTGGTCGATACCCTGATCCAGCTTGTAGTGGATCCATGGCCCGACATCGCTTTTGTTCAGAAGATCGGCGGTGCGGGTAATCAGATCCTCGAAGTCGAGCTGGCTACGCTGCTTCTTGAGATCGTCGTAGTCCCGATTGAGTCTGTCGGCGAGCACAAGGGCAGCGCGTGTGGCGTCGAACATCCGCACGATCTTAAGCCGGTCCCGGCAGGCGATCACATGCGCGCGTGCCGCGGCAATGGCGTCGGTAAGCTCCGGCGCCTGGGCGAGCATCGCCTTCACGGTGAACTGCCCATCCGCTTTCGGTTCGCCCGTGGCGGTGAGAAAGATCTTTTCCAGTGTCGGAATCCGGCGAAGGATGTCCGTTTCCCGCACCACGTTCTTCAGCGCTGAAGCGACTTCCTGCGCCTTGGCCCCGCCCTTGCTGTCCGCGAGCTCCAGATAGAGGCTGAGCGTACCGCCAGCCAAGCCGGGCAGCGGCCAGTATTGCCCGGCGATCGCAAGCTCGGTGTCGTCTTCTGCAAGCCCGAGCTCCGCCCGCAAGACGTTGTCGAGGCCGCCATTCCGGTCGGCGGCCTGGGTGAAAGCCTTGATCGCATTGCGGTTTGCAACGATCTCGCCAAGCAGCGTTTCCAGCCCGGATTCGTCGCCGAGGTTGAGGACATAGGAGAAGGCGTCCGCCAGCGCCTTGTCTTCCTCGGGCGTCGTCGCCGTCAGCAGCGAGCGCCGCGCGTCGGCAAGCAGCGTCGCGGCTGCCCGGTCGTCGAGCACGGAAAAGTGCCCGGCCACGTTCGCTTCCAGCGGAAACTGATGCAGCAGCGCTTCGCAAAAGGCGTGGATGGTCTGGATCTTCAGCCCGCCCGGGGTCTCCAGCGCCTTGGCAAAAAGCCTGCGCGCCTCCGCGAGCTTGAGGAAGTCAGGCGGCGTTCCCTCGATCTGGGCAATGCGGCGGCTGAGTTCCTCGTCCGAAAGCACAGCCCATTCGGCCAGCCGATCGAACACGCGGTTCGACATCTCGGAGGCCGCCGCCTTCGTATAGGTCAGGCACAGGATCGCCGAGGGCCGCGCACCTGATAGCAGCAGCCGGATCACCCGTTGCGTCAGGACGTGCGTCTTTCCCGATCCGGCATTGGCCGAAACCCAGGCCGATCGACGCGGATCGGATGCGATCGATTGCTGCACCGTCGTCCAGCTGGTCCAGTCGTGGGGGTCGTCGCCCTCGGGCAGTGCCGTTTCGTCACTCATCATTGCTGGCCTCATCGCTTTCGGCCGTCGACCATTCCGAGACGCGGGCAAGGTGATCGTAATCGCCGCCGAACTCGAATTGCTGGGCGGGAATGAGCCGCGAAGTGAAACCCTTCTCGCCGGATTGCAGCAGCGCCACGAATTTCACCAGCTGATCGATGGAATCGCCGGCAAGTTCGATCGCTGATTTCGCCTTGTCGCTGCGTGCCGAGAATTCGTTGTTGACGGTGTCGACCTGGAACCGGCTTCCCGGCCGTAGCCGCACATAAAGCAGGTCCTGCGGCACCAGCTTGCCGGTATCCATGAATCCACCGGCCTTGAGCACCTCGGCCTCCAGCGCCAGCTGCGGATCGAGCAGCGCGCGTGCCTGCGCGGGCGAGGGGTTGTAGCCCGTCTTATAGTCGATCAGATCGGCGGAGTGCGGCCCGGTGATATCGATCCGGTCGGCAACGCCGCTAAGCCGGATATCGACCTGCTCGAGCTGCATGGCGCCGCGGACTTCAGTGAGCGTGCGCTGGAGCCCCGGCCGCCGCTCCGCTTCCCAGGCGAGGAACGAGCGCGCCACTTCGCGGAAGCGCGGCCGCCAGACGGCATCGATATGCGCCGGCAGCTGCTCCATGTCGAACAGTTCGGTGAGGATGCGCTCCATCGCCGCCGTGCCGTCGGGCGTTCCGGCGATGTTGCCCTCGCGCACGAACCTGTCGATGATCTTGTGATAGAGCGTCCCGCGCTCGGCAGCCCCGGGGTCGCGGTTGAAGGCATCGACGGCGTCGAGCTTCAGAACGCGCCGCGCATAGATCGCATAGGGGTCGCGCCGGAGCCGGCCGACCTCGCTGAACGAGTAGGATTTCGGCTGCACCTCGCGCGGTGGCGTCGGGCTCGGTCGCTGCGCCGGCGCTTGCCGTTGCCCCTCGTCGAGCAGGCTGGCCCAGTGTACGAACTGCTCACCCCGATCCTTCAGCGTCGCTTCGAAACTCTTCCCGCAAAAGGCCATCAGCCGCTGCAGCCAGCGCGAGGCGACGGTGGGTGTCGAGCCCTTGCGGAGTGCGCGCGTGTAGACGAGATGCCGCGTCCCGTTGGCCATCTCGAAGTCGTGCGCCAGCTGCCCGATACGGCGCTCCGGGGGCTCCAACCCGATCTCGGTCTTCATCGATCGCGAGATGAAGGGATTGTTGGCCGTCTGGCCCGGCCACGAACCCTCGTTCAAGCCGCCGAGGATCAGCGTATCGACGCTCTGCAGGCGGGCTTCCAGCGTACCGAAGATGAACAGCCGCGGATGGCTGAGCGCTTGCGGCTTCACCGCCTGTCCGGCCGAGAGCGCTGCCATGATATCGATCCACTGCGCCCCATCCGCCTCGATCTGGCCGTCAGTCCCGATCACCTCGCCAAGCAAGGTCGCCAGCGTGTCGCCTGCCTCGCCAGACCACAGCCCGGAGAGATCACCCTTCTCGTCGCGCGCGACCGCCTCGATGGCGCGGCCGGTGCGATCGGCCCAGTCGGAGAGTGTGAAGCGCGTGGTCAGTCCGCGACTACCCGTTTCGTGGCGCACGAGCGCGGAAGCGAGCGGCTCGGTTGCTTCACCCACCCGGCGGGCGAGATCGCGTGCCAGATCGATCGCGTGGACGGGAAGCGCCTTGCGCCAATGCGGTGTATGTCGGTCGAGCGCCTGTTCGGAAAGCTGGTGTTCGAGCAGCGGCCCAAGCGCGCTGATATCGACCTCCGCGACGCCGCCGCGCAAGGCCAGCAATTCGAGCGCGGCCACCGCCTCGGAAAGCGCGCCGCGCTCCAGCCCGAAGCGTGCCAAGGGGTGCTTGAGAAGGCTGACTATCGCCACTGGATCGCCCGGTCGCAGCGCCGCTTCGAGCAGGAGTTGCAGCAGAGTTCCCTGCGGCATCGCTGCAAGCGGCGTACCGGCCGAATCGTCGGCAATGATGCCGAAGCGCGAAAGCTCCGCCATCACGCGGCGGGCAAGGTTGCGGTCCGGCGTAATCAGCGCCGCGCGGCTTTCGCCGTCCTTGCCTGGCTGCTCCAATGCCAACCGAAGCGCGATTGCGATCGCGGTCGCCTCTTCGCGCTCATTGCCGGCTTCTATCAGCGATACATCGGCAAAGGCCGCTGCGATATCGCTCTCCGGAAGCGTCGTCTTCCACCGGCTCCAGTTGCTGGTCGCCTCGGATGGTGACAGCGCATGCGAGAGGATTTGTGCGCGGACGGCAAGCGCGTCGGGTGCGCTAGCAAGTGTCGAAACATCGTCGCGCGTCAGGCTCAGGCGCTTCAAAAGCTGCGCCAGGCCATATTGCGAGTGGCTGCGGCTTGCGGCATCGGCCATATCGGGGGCGACCATCCGCCAGTGCTCATCGGGCATGCCGACATCGAGACCCGGCAGAACGATGACGCCCTCGCGCCGCGCTGCCACCGCCGCGATCAGATCGGCCGTTGCCGGCACCGAACCGGTCGATCCGGCGATGATGATCGGTCCGCTTTCCGGCATGGTCGCGATGCGGTTGGCCTCGGCTCTCAGGATCGCGTTGCGGTGCCGCGCCGGCGAGGATTTGCCGAGCTCGTTCAGGCGTTCCGGCCAGAAGGCGCTGGCGATCTGCAGAAACTCCGCCGTCAGCTGCCACCACAGCGCATGATCCCTCGCGCTCAGCGTCGCAAGTTCGCTCCAGTCACGATCCTCGGTCTCGATGGAATCGATCAGTTCGGCCAGGTTTCTGGCAAGCCAGATCGCGTCCGCCGGGCTGGCGGGCGCGACGAGCGGCGAATCGGAATGGATGCTGCGCACGATCTCGGGCAGCTTGTTACGCCAGGCGAGGATCAGCCGCGCCAGCTCCAGCAGCCGCGCGGTGTTGGAAAGCGGTTGCGCGAGATCGAGCGTTGCCGGCAGCGCTTCATCGAAATAGCCGCTATCGTCATCCGTCTCACCAAGCGGCCGGATGATCGGCAGGATCGCGGAGCGCCCGCCGAGCAGATCGACGAACTCCGAACGCAGCACGCGCACCGCGCGCCGCGTCGGCAGATAGATCGTCACCTTGGAGAGCGACAACGGATCGGCTGGGTCATGGCGAAACAGCGGCGTCAGCCGTCCGTCGCAGAGCGTCTCGGCCAAGGTCGCGAGAAAGGGCAGCCCTGCCGGTATTGTCAGAACCCTGGGCTGGTGCCGCTCGCTCATGGCCTATCCCAACGCCCGGTAACGCCGGATCGTCTCTTCCGCGTCGCCGATCGCCTCGGGCGTGCCGACGGTCAGCCAATGTCCCTCGAGCATCATGCCGTAGAGCCGGCCGCGCGCGATCGCCTTGTCGAAATAGATGTTGAGATTGAAGGCGTCGGCAGGCGCGTCGTCGAGAAATGCGGTCTGCATGGCAATCGCCCCGGCATAGACCACCGGGTCGGGACCATCGGCGCGAACGCGGCTCAGCCGGCCGGCCTCATCGCGGTTGAAGTCGTTCTTGCCGTTATGCCCGGTCGTGTCGTCGAGATTGACGCAGAGCATCGCCATGTCCATCCGATCCGCATCGAAGAATCCGGCTAAGCGCCGCAGATTGCTCGGGCGATCCGGCCGCTCGCCGATCCAGAAGAGATCGGCATTGGTGACGAAAACAGGGCCGCGATCGAGCAGCTTCAAGCCCTTCGCCAGGCCGCCGCCGTTGTTCATCAGCCCAGCGCGCTCGTCGGAGATGATGATCTCGAGCGCCTTGTAGCGGCTGAGATGGTCGAGCATCTGGTCGGCGTGATGGTGGACGTTGACCACCGCCTTCTCGACGCCCGCTTCGGCGAGCGAATCCAGCGCATAGTCGATCATCGCCTTGCCGTCGATTTTCACCAGCGGCTTGGGGATCGTATCGGTAATCGGGCGCATGCGGGTGCCGAGACCGGCAGCCAGCACCATGGCTTGTTTGATGGTCATATCGTCCGAAACTTATGATTCGCTGGTGACTATTCCAGTCCTTACGCACCACTCGCGCAAGGGGGCAAGCGTTTCATGCTGAAGCGCCACGCTCAAATAGGAGAGCGTGCGCGGCATGTGCTTCATATAGCCAGGTTTTCCGTCGCGCCGCATCAGCCGAACCCATAGGCCGGCCAGCTTGCAATTGCGCTGCGCTGACATGATCGCCCAGCTTTTCAGGAAGCCGGCCTCGTCGAAGCCGCCTTGCGCGCGGCGCAGCGACAGGTAGTGCCCCATCAGCCGGTCGAAGAGATCGGGCTCGATGGTCACGCGCGCATCCTGGGCGATCGAGGCGAGATCGTAGGCCGTCGGCCCGATCATCGCATCCTGGAAGTCGATCAGGCCGACCCGCTTTACGCCGTTCTCGGCTTCCCGCCAGATGATATTGGGCGAGTGAAAATCGCGCAGCAGCAGGTTCTTCTCGGCCGCATCAAGCTGGTCGATCAGCGCGTCCCAGATCGCGAGGTATTCGTTGCGCTCCGCATCGGTCACCGGCGCCCCATCGCGTTTCCACGGCAGATGCCAGTCAAGCACGAGGCGCACTTCCATCTTCATGGCGGTGCGGTCGAAATCCGGGATGTGGTGCACGTGGCTGTCGGTGACGCGGATATCCTGCGGGATCGCCTGCGCATGCAAGGCCGCCAGGCAGGCGATGCTTTCGAGGTAGCGCTCGGCGATCGGCTGGCCGTTCTCATCGAGAACCCCATCGCTGCCGAGATCTTCGATCAGCAGGATTCCCTGTTCGTAATCGACCTTATGGATCAGCGGCGTCGCGAAGCCGCGATCGCGCAACACGTCGGCGATGGCGACGAACGGATAGGCGTTCTCGGCAATATGCGCCACCTTCGGATAGGGCTTGCCGTCAAGCACTGGCGGCCCTTCCGGCAGCGGCGGCCAGTCCATCAGGATGCGGCGCACACCGTCGTCTGGATAGATTGCCTCATAGGCCCTAAGCGACGCGTCGCCCGTGAGAAACCGGCGCTTGGCAAGCGGGTAGCCGGCCTCTGCCAGAAAGGCGCGAATGGCGAGCACGCGGTTGATCCGCGCCGCCTGCTTCTCGGGCGCCGCAATCGTCGCCCGGCGACCGGCGCCCTCATGCGTCAGCGTCAGCACGATCCGGTCATCAGGCAGCTCGCTCTCGGCCATCTCCGGCCATTCGACCAGACAGATGCCGTTCTGCAGCGCCTCGTCGAAGCCGAGCTCGGTCAGTTCGGCGGCATCGCCGAGCCGGTAGAGATCGAAATGCGCAACGGGAATGCGCAGCTCGTAGGACTGCACAAGCGTGAAGGTCGGGCTCGGCACTTCGAGCTCAGCGTCGTCGGCAATCGCGCGGATCAGCGCCCGCGACAGCGAGGATTTTCCGGCGCCAAGATCACCCGACAGCGCCAGGCAGTCGCCCGGCTTCAGCGCCAGCGCCAAATCTTCGCCGAGACGGTCGGTAGCTGCCTCGTCTTCCAGGAAAAGCGAGATGACAGGCGCGCTTGTCGTCATTCGGCGGCGGCGTAGGAGGGGAGGTTGGCCGAAGGAATCCGGCAAATGACCGTCGTTCCCTTGCCCGGCTGGCTGTCGATGACGACCTGGCCGTTATGAAGGTTGACGAAGCTGTCGACGATCGACAGGCCAAGGCCTGCACCACCGCGCTTGCCGCTTTTCGCGCCCGTCGCGAAGCGATCGAAGACGGTCGAGATCATCTCTTGCGAGATGCCCGGGCCTTGATCGGTCACGCTGAAGACGAAGTCCGTTCCCTCGCGCTGGCAGGCCAGCGCTATCGAGGCGCCCTCCGGCGAGAAATTCGCGGCATTGGACAAAAGCTTGACTAGGATCTGCTTCAGCCGCTGCGGGTCGGCGATGATCGATCCGAGCCGTGCCGGCGCGGTGATCTCCAGCGTCACGCCGCTTTCCTGCAGCCGGTCGGCGATCTGGATCGAGACGTCGTCGAGCAGGTCGCCGAGGTCGATCTCCGAATAGTTCAGCCGCATGATGCCGGCATCGACGGTCGCAAGGTCGAGAATGTCGTTCACCAGCGTCAGCAGGACCGACGAGGAGGTGGAGATGTGGTCGATATACTCCGCCTGTCGTTCGTTGAGATCGCCAAGCCCCGGCGTGCGCAACAGGTCGGTAAAGCCGATGATGTTGGTCAGCGGCGAGCGCAGCTCGTAGGACACGTGCTGGACGAAATCGTTCTTCAGCTCGTCGGCCTTGCGTAGCGCGTCGTTCTTTTCCGTCAGTGCGCGTTCGGCGCGAACGCTGTCCGTCATGTTGACGAAGGTCAGCATCGTCTGCGCGTTCGGCAGCGGAATGACGGCGTAGTCGAGCACGAGGCCAGAGAACAGCTCCAGCGTCCCCTGGCTCGAGCGACGCTCGTCATCGAAGCTGGTGATCAGCTCGGCGAAGGTCTTCCAGCCATCGGGCCTGTCGTAGGACGGCGCGCATGCGTCGCCCAGCGCCCGGATATGCGTACCCGGCTTGGCTTCCGCTTCGGTAATGCCCCAGAGCGCGCGGAACGCAGGGTTCGACAGGCGAATGCGGCCATCCGGACCGAACACTGCCACACCTTCGGAAAGATGGTCGATAGTTTCGCCCTGAACCTTCACCAGCGTGTTGTAACGCGTTTCGAGATCGACCTGTTCGGTCAGGTTCTCGAACACCCAGGTGGCGCCGCCCTGTGGATGCGCGGTCGCGAAGACGCGCAGTGTCTGGCCGTTAGGCAGGTGCCAGAGGTCGGATTGCGTATCGAGCGCCCGGTAGACTGAAAGCGCCGTCTCTTTCCAGGTCTTCCAGTTCAGCTGGTCCGGCAGCTTCTTGGCGGCGCGCAGGCGCTCCAGAAGCTCGGCATTGTCAGGCTTGCTCTCAAGGAATGCGATATCGAGCTGCCACAGCGTCACGAAAGCCTGGTTGTAGAACTGCAGGCGCTGGTCGCCGTCGAAGATCGCGACCGGCGTCGCCAGGTGGTCGAGCGTCTCGGCGTGGCTCTTCAGCGTGCGCTCCAACTCGGCGCGAACGGTCTCGACGCCGGAGACGTCGACCGCGATGCCGGCCGAACCGCTCGGAACCTTCACGTCGACAACGTCGAGGAAGGTGCGGTTGCCGTGGATGACGGTCGAGATCTTGTCGTGAAACGGTGATTCCGGCGTTGCGACGGCGCGGATGCGCTCGCGCGCGATGGTCGTCAGAATTTCACGGCCCTCAGAGATCGCCTCGTCGGGTGATGCAGCGTCGACGGCCGCGCCATAGGCGTGGTTCACCCAGGTTAGCCGGCCTTCGGTGTCGCGCTGCCAAGCCGGCAGGTCGATGGAGTCAAGCAGGCCCTGGAACGCCGAGATCGACGACATCAGCCGGTCGCGCTCGATCTTCAGTTCGGCAAGCTCGGCGCGCAGATTGTTAAGCGCCACGAAGCGAACGAAGGCGCGGCCGCCGGAAACCCGACCCTGCGCTTCCAGCACCTCTTCGCGGTGGGTCTCGACGACGATGTCGAAGCTCTTGGCCGACTGCCGCAAGCCGTCGATGGCGCGGTCGAGTTCCGATGCAGAGCGTGGCTTCAGCCAGAGGCCGAACGCCAGAAATTCATTGTCCTGCGGTGCGCCCGTCTCGGCCGGCAGCTGTCCCAGCAGTTCGGGGCGCTCATCGCCGTCCCAGATCACGATGCGCCGGTTCTTGTCTGCGATCAGCGCTTGGTATTGCGAAATGCGCTGCTGCGCATCCGATAGAGCGGAGCGGATCTCGCGGCCTTCGCTCTCGAGATTGCCGCGCTGGCGCACGACCCAAAGCGTGGAGAGAAGGGCTGCCGAGATGACGCCGATCACGACGGAGAAACCGACGACCTGCGTGGAGGTGAAAAGATGCGGAGACGCGGCAGCCTCTGCCGCTGCCTGTGCGAAAACCGGCTCGGCGATCGACGCCATTGCAGTCCCCGCGGCAAATATCCTTGCCACCTGAGCCAACAAGCCTGATCGCTGTGTCGAAGCCTTGGGGGCATCGACCGGTTTTCCATTGCCCGGGTGACCAGTGCAGCAAGACGGGTAAACGCCGTCTTCTGCCTGTTTGACCAGGCGGTGCATCATTTCCGACATGCGCGGTATGTCTCCGTCCTTTTGTGCCGCATTACGACAAGACATCCCATTTTCGAAGCAAACGGACGCGTCCGTCTCCACGAATCGAGTGTTAAAACAATACTTCGGATAGGATTCGTCGGGAAGATGTGTGCCAAAAAATAAGGGTGCGGCATTTGTCAATGCCGCACCCTCTAGATGTTGTGGATATCAAATCCGCTATTAGTATCTGTAGTGGTCAGCCTTGAACGGACCCTGCGGCGTGACGCCGATGTAGGATGCCTGTTCTTCCGAAAGCTGCGTCAGCTTGACGCCGAGCTTGGCGAGATGCAGGCGCGCGACCTTCTCGTCGAGGTGCTTCGGCAGGATGTAGACCTGGTTCTGGTACTGGCCGGGCTTGGTGAAGAGCTCGATCTGCGCCAGCGTCTGGTTCGTGAACGAAGCCGACATAACGAAGGACGGATGGCCCGTTGCGTTGCCGAGGTTCAGCAGGCGGCCTTCCGAGAGCAGGATGATGCGGTTGCCCTTCGGGAATTCGATCAGGTCGACCTGCGGCTTGATGTTGGTCCACTTCAGGTTACGCAGCGCGGCAACTTCGATTTCGTTGTCGAAGTGGCCGATGTTGCCGACGATCGCCATGTCCTTCATCGCGCGCATGTGGTCGATGCGGATGACGTCCTTGTTGCCGGTCGTGGTGATGAAGATGTCGGCGGTCGAGACGACGTCTTCGAGCGTGACGACTTCGAAGCCGTCCATGGCGGCCTGCAGGGCGCAGATAGGGTCGACTTCCGTGACCTTGACGCGTGCGCCGGCGCCGAGCAGCGAAGCAGCCGAGCCCTTGCCGACATCGCCGTAACCGCAGACGACGGCAACCTTGCCGGCCATCATCACGTCGGTGCCGCGGCGGATGCCGTCAACCAGCGATTCTTTGCAGCCGTACTTGTTGTCGAACTTCGACTTGGTGACCGAGTCGTTGACGTTGATGGCAGGGAAGGGCAGCAGGCCCTTCTGGGAGAGCTGGTACAGACGGTTGACACCAGTGGTGGTTTCTTCGGTGACACCCTTGATCGCGTCGCGCTGCTTGGTGAACCAGCCGGGCGTTGCGGCGAGGCGCTTCTTGATCTGCGCGAAGAGGATCTCTTCTTCTTCCGAATGCGGGTTGGACAGGACGTCTTCGCCGGCTTCGGCGCGGGCGCCGAGCAGGATGTACATGGTGGCGTCGCCGCCGTCATCGAGGATCATGTTGGAGAGGCCGCCATCGGCCCACTGGAAAATCTGGTCGGTGTAGACCCAGTAGTCGTGCAGTGACTCGCCCTTGACGGCGAAGACAGGAACGCCCGAAGCGGCGATCGCGGCAGCGGCGTGGTCCTGCGTCGAGAAGATGTTGCACGATGCCCAGCGCACTTCGGCGCCGAGAGCGACCAGCGTCTCGATGAGCACCGCCGTCTGGATCGTCATGTGCAGCGAGCCGGTGATCCGTGCGCCCTTGAGCGGCTTCGATGCGCCGAACTCTTCGCGGCAGGACATCAGGCCCGGCATTTCGGTTTCAGCGATCGTGATTTCCTTGCGGCCGAAGTCTGCGAGGCCGATATCGGCGACGACGTAATCTTTTTCAGTGCTCATTGGGTTCTCCATGCTGAAAGCGTCTCAGATGCGAAGGCGCGAAACGAGGTCGCGCGACGAAAAGCTCCGCGCAGGCGCGGTCATGCCAGCCGTTTAGCAGGCTTCTATGACGAAGGCAATAATGATATAAAGAAGTCTTTATATGTTTATATGGTCCGACGGACCGTTACATATCTTCGCCGAACTTGTTCTGGATCAGCTGGTCCAGCGCGTCGAGCGCCTGTTCGGCCTGGTTGCCGCTGGCCGAAACCAGAACGCACGAGCCCGGGCTTGCTGCCAGCATCATCAACCCCATGATCGAGTTGCCGCCAACGGTCATCCCATCCTTCGAGACTGTGATCGAAGCGTCGAAGGTTTCGACCGTCTGCACGAATTTCGCCGAAGCGCGCGCATGCAGGCCACGCTTGTTGATGATGAGAATTTCGCGGGAGAGCTGGACGGTCATCTGGGGCTCGTTATTTGCCGCTCAAGACGCGGCTGGCGACATTGATGTATTTGCGGCCGGCTTCGGATGCCTCGGCGAGCGCCTTTTCCATGTTGTCTTCGCCGCGCACGCCGGCGAGCTTGATCAGCATTGGCAGGTTCATGCCGGCGATCACTTCGGTATGTCCGCTGCTCATCACGGAGATCGCCAGATTGGAAGGAGTGCCACCGAACATGTCGGTCAGGATGACCACGCCATGGCCGTCATCGGCGTTTGCAACAGCGCCCAGAATATCCTGGCGTCGCTGATCCATGTCGTCTTCGGGGCCGATACAGACCGTCTCGATGAATTTCTGAGGACCGACAACATGTTCGACCGCATGACGAAACTCTTCAGCCAGCTTGCCGTGAGTGACAAGCACAAGTCCGATCATGATACTACTGCTCCCAATGGCGTATGCAAACGGTAGGCCCAATATCGCAATGCAGCAATCGCGTCCACCGTGGGGGCACATCTTGGCTATGAAAAGCCGAATGGCAAGACAAAAATGCACGGTTTCGCGCGCCAGCTGCCGGTTTCGTGGGCATTAGCGCCCGATTTCAGGTGCTTTGGCCATCAATACCGCCAGTGGAAGCGGCACATTAGCCAGCAACCGAATGACGGGCAGCGTAATACCCTGCGAAACCACGGTCGTCTCACCCTCCGGCGGCACCCTGTCTTCCCCAGAAACATGGCCGGGGAGCACCGCATAATGCATGGGGGCTTCCTGGATAAAGGGGAGGCGAACGATTCCGGTTCCGCGCAGCTCGAGCATCCCTTGTATGGAGGGCGGGCAGGCCGCGATCGCGATGTTGTCCCGAACTGAGATCATCACTTGATCGTCGGCGACCAAGGCGGCATCGAGCCCGATCCTCTTCGCCTCGGTAAGACACGCAAAGGCGAGCATCGATTTGCCCCAGCCCGACGGCCCCATAAAAAGAAGCCCGGTCTTGCCGACGACGATCGCCGTCGCGTGAATATTGACCGGGGCCGCGGTCATGCGTTGGGATCTGCTGGAAGCGCAAGCGTGAAGCGGGCGCCGACCACCTCTTCGGTCTCGGCGTCGATGATGTTTTCGGCCCGCAGCGAGCCGCCATGCGCTTCAGCGATCTGCCGGCTGATGGAAAGGCCGAGGCCGGAATTCTGCCCAAAGCCTTCGGACTCAGGCCTGTCGGTATAAAAGCGCTCGAAGATGCGGTCGATGTTCTCCGCCTGAATGCCGGGGCCGTTATCCTCGATATAGACGATACAGCGCGAGCGGGTGCGCACCAGACGAACGGTGATTTTCCCGTCCTGGTCGGAGACGAAGGAGCGTGCGTTTTCGATCAGGTTGGTCACGATCTGGCCGATGCGCAGGTCGTGGCCGTTGACGAGGAAGCGCGTCTTCACGCCGGGCTTTCGCTCGATCGCGAATTCGATCTGTACTTCCTTCTTGCGGTTGCGGATCTGCCGCGAGATTTCCACGAGGTCACGAAGCAGAACCTCCAGATCCACCGATCCCGCATCGACGCGGGCAAGCTCGGCATCGAGGCGCGAGGCGTCGGAGATATCGCTGATCAGGCGGTCGAGACGGCGCACGTCATGCTGGATGACATCCATAAGCCGCTTCTTGGAATCGTCGGATTTCGCCAGCGGCAGCGTCTCGACGGCGCTGCGCAGCGAGGTCAGCGGGTTCTTCAATTCGTGGCTGACGTCGGCCGCGAAACTCTCGATCGCGTCGATCCGGTCATAAAGCGCGGTCGTCATGTCGCGCAGCGCGATGGAGAGGTTGCCGATCTCGTCCTGGCGAACGGAGAAATCAGGGATCTCCTCACGCTCCTTGGAGCCGCGGCGCACGCGGATCGCCGCAGCCGAAAGGCGGCGCAGTGGATTGGCGATCGTCGACGACAGCACCAGCGACAGGAGCACGTTGACCAGCGTCGCGACGCCGAAGACGCGCATGATGCCAAGGCGCTCGGCATGAACGATGTTGTCGATGTCGCCGGCCTGCGTCGATAGCAGCAGCACGCCGAGCACAGCACGAAAACGCTGGATCGGCACCGCGACGGAAACGATCAGCTCGCCCTTTTCCGTGGTGCGGACGACAGCGCCGCGCACACCGGTCAGCGCGTTCATGACTTCAGGGTAGATCGAGCCGTCGCCGCCGGGCGCTTCCTTGTAAAGCGGCAGGTTGCCCGGCTGCAGAACCTTGTTGAAGATCGTCGTAAACCACTCGCCCCAGGTCTGCTCCTCATCGGCAACCGGCGGAAGGTCGAAGCGCAGCACCTGGCCGCGCGAGTAGAGATGGCGCGAATCGAGCAGCAGATTTGCGTCGGCATCGAAGATGCGCGCGCGCGTGCGGGTCGGCGAGATCAGGCGACGCAGAACCGGCGCGACCTTTTCCGGATCGATGGGAAACTCCAGGTCCTCGTCGTTCGGGACCGGCGTGATGCTCTGACCGGCCTGCAGCTCCAAGAGCTTTTCGGGATCGATGGTGATCGAGTTGGTATCGACCGAGGCCGAAGCCGAGACGGCGCCGGCGATGATCTCGCCCTGCGTCAACAGGCTCTCGACACGGGCGTCGATCAGCCCCTCGCGAAACTGGTTGAGGTAGAGAATGCCGCCGACGAGAACGACGAGCGCTGCGAGATTGAAGAAGAGGATGCGACGCGTCAGGCTGGAAAAGACGGCGTTGCCGAAGATACGGCGAATGATCGTGAAAGGATGCGACCAGCGTCGTCCCCTGACGCGTCGGCCTACGCCGTCTGCGTCATCCAGATCCTTCTCCTGCACCAACTGTGCCAACGACAGCCCTTTCGAAGAGCGGGCCGCGTCCGCGGCGCCGGCTCTCATATATTCCTATCCGCCGCGCCCTTAGGCGTCAGGCTGCTTCGCGGAAGCGGTATCCCACTCCGTAGAGCGTTTCAATCATATCAAAGTCGTTGTCGACCATCTTGAATTTCTTGCGCAGCCGCTTGATGTGGCTGTCGATGGTGCGGTCGTCGACATAGACCTGCTCGTCATAGGCCGCATCCATCAGCGCGTCACGGCTTTTCACGACGCCGGGGCGCTGCGCCAGCGAGTGCAGGATCAGGAATTCGGTGACGGTCAGCGTCACAGGTTCGCTCTTCCAGGTGCAGGTGTGGCGTTCCTGGTCCATCACAAGCTGGCCGCGCTCAAGCGAGCGCGCGAGCTGTGCGGCACCGGGCTTGGGTGCTGCACCCGTCGCGGCAGCTGCCGCGGCTTCACGGCCGGCGGCGCGGCGCAGGACGGCGCGAACGCGCTCGACCAGCAGTCGCTGTGAGAACGGCTTGGTGATGAAGTCGTCGGCGCCCATCTTCAGGCCGAAAAGTTCGTCGATCTCTTCATCCTTGGAGGTAAGGAAAATCACCGGCATGTCGGATTTCTGGCGCAGACGGCGCAGCAGTTCCATTCCGTCCATGCGCGGCATCTTGATATCGAAGATCGCCAGATGCGGCGGGCGGGCGAGAAGACCGTCAAGGGCCGAGGCGCCATCCGTATAGGTCTCGACCTTGTATCCTTCGGCCTCAAGCGCGATCGACACCGAGGTCAGGATGTTACGGTCGTCATCAACGAGCGCGATTGTCGGCATTGTATTCGTCTCCGTCATCTAATGCGCGTCTCCAGGTTTTTTGAAGGTCCCCAGGCGGCCATATGAACCGGATGCGCTTATGGGGATAAAGGTGGAACAAATTGTGGCAAAGATAAAGGGTGGGGCGATCGGTAATTTTTGAAAACAACCGAAAGTCGTGCAGTGAAATCGACTACGCCAAGCCAGTTCAAACGATTTAAAATAAAAGCCAGAAATTTAAATCGATTAAATAACTGATATCATTAAATAATATCGATTTATGCCACTTGCGTTTTAAAAATCCTGTCCGTAGGTTCGCGCTCAGTTCTTAACGGCGTTGAGCCCCAAGGGAAGGAAATGACCATGGAGCAGTTCGGTACACACAACCCAGCGATAGAGCTGGCGACGGCAGGTTTCGCAGGCGCGAAGAGCGTTCGCTATAACTTCACCGCTGCCTCCCTCTATGAAGACTCGATTCGCCGGGGAGAAGCCGAACTCACCGCTCACGGCGCCTTGCGGGCATTGACCGGCCAGCACACCGGCCGCTCGCCCAAGGACAAGTTCGTCGTGCGTGACGCGAATACCGATGGCCAGATCTGGTGGGACAACAACAAGCCCATGTCGCCCGAGCATTTCGCGCTTATGAAGCAGGACATGCTGGCGCACGCCGCCGGCAAGGAGCTCTTCGTGCAGGACCTGATCGGCGGCGCCGATGAGGCGAATGCGCTGCCGACCCGCGTCGTCACCGAGCTTGCCTGGCATTCGCTGTTCATCCGCAACCTGCTGATCCGGCCGGAACGTTCCACGCTGGAGAGCTTTGCGCCGAAGCTGACGATCATCGACCTGCCGACTTTCAAGGCCGATCCGGAACGCTACGGCTGCCGCACCGAAACCGTCATCGCCTGCGACCTGACGAACGGCGAAATCCTGATCGCCGGCACCTTCTACGCCGGCGAGATGAAGAAGTCGGTTTTCACGGCGCTGAACTACCTGTTGCCGGCCAAGGGCGTCATGCCCATGCACTGCTCGGCCAACGTCGGCCCGGATGGCGATGCCGCGGTCTTCTTCGGCCTGTCGGGCACCGGCAAGACGACGCTTTCGGCAGATCCGGCCCGCACGCTCATCGGCGACGACGAGCACGGTTGGGGCGAGGACGGCATCTTCAATTTCGAGGGTGGCTGCTACGCCAAGACCATCCGCCTCTCGGCCGAAGCGGAGCCGGAGATCTACGCAACGACGCAGCGCTTCGGCACCGTGCTCGAAAACGTCGTGCTCGATGAAAACCGCGTTCCCGATTTCAACGATGGTTCGCTCACGGAAAACACCCGTTGCGCCTATCCGCTCGATTTCATCCCGAACGCTTCGGAAACCGGCCGCGCCGGCCATCCGAAGACGATCATCATGCTGACGGCCGATGCCTTCGGCGTCATGCCGCCGATCGCCAAGCTGACTCCGGATCAGGCCATGTACCACTTCCTGTCCGGCTACACCGCCAAGGTCGCCGGCACGGAGCGCGGCGTGACCGAGCCGGAAGCAACCTTCTCGACCTGCTTCGGCGCCCCGTTCATGCCCCGGCACCCGTCGGAATACGGCAATCTGCTGAAGGAGCTGATCGGCCGCCACGGCGTCGAATGCTGGCTCGTCAACACTGGCTGGACCGGCGGCGCCTATGGCACCGGCAAGCGCATGCCGATCAAGGCGACGCGTGCGTTGCTCGCAGCCGCGCTTTCGGGCGAACTCAGCAAGTCCGATTTCCGCGCCGATCCGAACTTCGGCTTCGCCGTTCCGGTTGCGGTTGCGGGCGTTGAAAGCGGCATTCTCGATCCGCGCTCGACCTGGGCCGATGCTGCCGCCTATGACGCGCAGGCGAACAAGCTGGTGACCATGTTCATCGACAATTTCGCCAAGTTCGAAGGTCACGTCGACGGCGGAGTGCGCGATGCGGCCCCGGGTTTTCGGGTAGCCGCTGAGTAAATCAGCGACAACTGATTGATGATTCACGTGAAACCCGGTCTTGAATGGCCGGGTTTTGCGCGTTTTGAAGCGCCTTTCCAAGCGGGAGGCGATGTGAGATAGACATCACATGGCCAGCGACCCGCTCTATATCAACGACAGGATCACCATCTCAGGATGGGAACTGACGGAACAGTTCGTTCTGGCGGGCGGTCCCGGCGGGCAGAACGTCAACAAGGTCTCGACATCAGTCCAGCTGTTCTTCAACATCCAGAATTCGCCGGCGCTGAACGAGCGTGTGAAGATCAACGCCGTGAAACTGGCAGGCCGTCGCATGTCCAAGGAAGGCGTGCTGATGATCGAGGCCAGCCGCTTCCGCAGCCAGGAACGCAACCGCGAGGATGCGCGCGAACGGCTGAAGGAACTGATCCTTGAGGCCGCCAAGCCGCCGCCGCCGCCACGCAAGAAGACCAAGCCGACCAAGGGCTCCGTGGAACGCCGGCTGAAGGCCAAGTCCGGCCGCTCCGACGTTAAGAAGATGCGCAGCCGCCCGAGCGGCGAGTAAGCCAGAGGAGGGCGCGATGCTGCAGCTGCCGAACGGCATTCGCCACAGCCCGGATTATCTGAGCCGCCCCCGCCAGGAAGCTCTGGTCGACATCATCCGCTCTGTCGTTGCCGAAGCGCCGCTCTACACACCCGTCATGCCCGGCACCGGCAAGCCCATGTCGGTGCGCATGACCAATTGCGGCTCGCTCGGCTGGGTCACCGATAGGGAACGCGGCTACCGCTACCAGCCGACCCATCCGGCCACGGGAAAACCATGGCCGGCAATCCCCGGCGAATTGCTTGATATTTGGAATGATGTCTCGGGCTACGGCAAGCCACCCGAGGCCTGCCTCGTCAACTTCTACGCGGACGACGCTAAAATGGGCCTACACCAGGACAAAGACGAGCAGGACCTTTCGGCGCCCGTCGTGTCGATCTCGCTCGGCAACACCTGCCTGTTTCGCGTCGGTGGCTTGGAGCGAACGGAAAAGACCACGTCCTTCAAGCTCTCCAGCGGCGATGTCGTCATTCTCGGCGGGCAGGGGCGTCTGTGCTTCCACGGCGTCGACCGCATTTACCCGTCGACATCCACGCTTCTGAAAAATGGCGGCCGCATCAACCTCACGCTTCGGCGCGTGACGCCTTAAAGCTTGCGGAGCGCCACCTGCTCGATCAGGTGGTTCTGCCCCTTGCGCAGGATCAGATCAGCGCGCGGGCGCGTCGGCAGGATGTTCTCGCGCAGGTTCTTCAGGTTGATGTTCTGCCAGAGCCCCTCGGCGATCGACAGCGCTTCCTCCTCGCTGATCGAGGCGTAGCGGTGGAAGAACGAGTTGGGATCGCGGAAGGCGGTCTCGCGCAGGCCCATGAAACGAGTCACGTACCAGTCGTGAATCCGGCTTTCATCCGCGTCGATATAGATCGAGAAGTCGAAGAAATCCGAGACCATCGGCACAATCTTGCCGCCCGCCGGCAGGTCGCGCGATTGCAGCACGTTGATGCCTTCGAAGATCAGGATGTCGGGCCGGTCGATGATCTTGTATTCGTTCGGCAGCACGTCATAGACAAGGTGCGAGTAGGAGGGCGCCTTGACGTCGGGCTGCCCGGCCTTGATCGCCGCCAGAAACCGCAGGATCGCACCCGTGTCATAGCTCTCCGGGAAACCCTTGCGCTGCATCAGGTTTTCCCGCTGCAGCACGGCGTTCGGGTAGAGAAAGCCATCCGTGGTCACGAGATCCACCTTCGGGCTCGACGGCCAGCGGCGCAGAAGCTCTTTCAGAATACGCGCGGTGGTCGACTTCCCCACCGCCACGGAGCCGGCGATCCCGATCACGAACGGCGTCTTCGCCACGTTCGACAGGCTGAGGAACCGGTTGCGCTGCTTGAATAGGAGCAGCGACGATTCCACATGCGCCGAAAGCAGGCGCGACACCGAGAGATAGATGCGCCGGACTTCGTCGAGATCGATCGGGTCGCCCATCGAGCGCAGTCGCTTGACTTCGTCGGAGGTCAGCGTCATCGGCGTATCCGCCCTGAACTTCGCCCATTCCTCGGATGAAAAGAAGTGATAGGGCGAATAGGCATTCGCCTGGAAATGATCGTGCGCCTCGGGCGCACCGGTGATCTGTCTTGCGATACCCATCAGCTTTGCCGACTGGCCTTCTCCCTGAGGCCGGATTGAGCGGTACGGCGCTCAAGTTCCGCCATGACATCTTGTAGCGGAATACCGGCGATCTTCAATACGACCAAGAGATGATAGAGCACGTCGGCCGCCTCGTAGGTGAGGTTTTCGCGGTCGTCGGTGACGGCTGCCATCACGGCTTCGATCGCTTCCTCGCCAAGCTTCTTCGCCGCCTTCGGCTGGCCCGCCGCAACGAGCTTCGCCGTCCAGGATTCGTCGGGCGCGGCCTTCGACCGCGCGTCGACGATCTTTTCGAGGTCGCTGAGTGTGAATTCGCTCATCATATCGCTTTCAGTCTCAGTCGAGACGCATGTCGATGCCGCAGGAAGACATATAGCGCTTCGCTTCGCCGACGGAATAGGTGCCGAAGTGGAAGATCGATGCGGCGAGAACCGCCGTCGCATGGCCTTCCTTCACGCCGGCCACGAGATCGTCGAGATCGCCCACACCGCCGGACGCAATGACGGGAACGCGCACCGCGTCCGCGATCGCCCGCGTCAGCGCCAGATCGTAGCCGGCTTTCGTTCCGTCGCGGTCCATCGAGGTCACCAGCAATTCACCGGCCCCGCGCTCGACCATCCGGCGCGCGAAATCCACCGCATCGATGCCCGTCGCGTTGCGTCCGCCATGGGTGTAGATCTCCCAGGCGCTGGCCTCGCCATCGGCAGGCGTCTGCCGGCGCTTGGCGTCGATCGAGACGACGATGCACTGGTCGCCGAACTTGTCGGCCGCTTCCGCCACGAAATCCGGATTGCTGACGGCCGCCGAATTGATCGAGACCTTGTCGGCGCCGCAAAGCAAAAGCTTGCGGATATCGGCGATCGTGCGAACGCCGCCGCCCACGGTAACCGGCATGAAGCACTGGTCGGCCGTGCGCGACACAACATCGAAGATCGTTTCGCGGTTGTCGGAGGAGGCGGTGATGTCGAGGAAGCAGAGTTCGTCGGCGCCGGCCGCATCATAGGCCTTGGCGGCCTCGACGGGATCACCGGCATCGACGAGGTTGAGGAAGTTGACGCCCTTGACGACACGGCCGTCCTTGACGTCGAGGCAGGGAATGACGCGAGCCTTCAGGGTCATTGCGCAGTCTCCTTCGCGCGCGACGCCGCAATCAGCGCCAGCGCTTCCGTGGGATCGATACGGCCGTCATAAAGCGCCCGTCCCGAAATCGCGCCCTCGAGCTTCGCGGCATCCGGCTTCAGCATCCGCTTGATGTCGTCGATCGAGGCCAGTCCGCCCGACGCGATGACGGGGATCGAGACGGCCTCCGCCAGTTCCAGCGTCGAATCCCAATTGATCCCGGTCAGGATGCCGTCACGGTCGATGTCTGTATAGATGATCGCCGCGACGCCCGCGCCCTCGAACTTCTTGGCGAGCTCGATGATGCCGAGCTCGGACGCCTCAGCCCAGCCCTCGACGGCCACCTTGCCGCCCTTGGCGTCGATGCCGACGGCCACATGGCCCGGAAACTTCTTGCAGGCCTCGATGACAAGTGCCGGATCGCGCACGGCAACGGTGCCCAGGATCACCCGCGACAGCCCGCGCGCGAGCCAGCTTTCGATATGATCGAGCGTGCGGATGCCGCCGCCCAGCTGTACCGGGTTCTTCGTCGCCTTCAGGATCGCATCGACGGCAGCGCCATTGACGCTTTCACCGGCAAACGCGCCGTTGAGATCGACCACGTGCAGCCATTCGAAGCCCTGGTCCTCGAAGGCCTTCGCCTGCGCGCCCGGGTCCGGATTGTAGACGGTTGCCTGCTCCATATCGCCCAGCTTGAGGCGAACGCACTGGCCGTCCTTGAGGTCGATGGCGGGAAATAGGATCATTCTGTCAGTCCTTCAAAGGCGCGAGCTCAGGGCTTCCAGCGCAGGAAATTGGCAATCAGGGCGAGACCGAGCTTCTGGCTCTTCTCCGGATGGAACTGCGCGCCGGCCATGTTGTCGCGCCCGACAAAGGCCGTCAGCGGTCCGCCGTAACCCGTGGTCGCGATCACATCCTCGGGGTTTTGCGCGGCCAGATGGTAGGAATGCACGAAATAGGCATGCAGCCCGTCGGTGCCGGTCGTAATACCCTCGAACAGCGGGTGAGGGCGCTTCAGGTCCAGCGTGTTCCAGCCGATCTGCGGTATCTTCAGATTGGGATCATCGGGCGTCATTTCAACGACGTCACCGGGAATCCAGCCCAGGCCCTCGGTCGTGGTCTTCTCCAGCCCGCGCGAGGACATCAGCTGCATGCCGACGCAGATGCCGAAGAAAGGCCGCGCCTTCTTCTCGACGACGTCGATCAGCGCCTCGGTCATCCCCGGCACGGCGTCCAGTCCCCGCCGGCAATCGGCATAAGCGCCAACGCCAGGCAGGACGACGCGATCGGCGGCGGCAACGACCTCGGCCTTGTCGGTGAGGTCGATCACCGCGTCCACGCCAGCCTCGCGAGCGGCCCGCTCAAAGGCCTTCGTCGCCGAACGCAGATTGCCGGAACCGTAATCGATAATTGCGACGCGCATCAGCGTCCTCCATCAAAGCCAAAGAGACCGAGGGATGTTGCGGTGCCGCGCTCAGTGCGGCTCCCGCCATCCCATTTGGGCGACGGCAAGGGAGTGCCGTCACCGAGATCGGTCTGAATTTCAGAAAAGTAGATTTCCTCGGCCACATCGAGCCGATCGGCCGAAATCAGCGCGTCGTCCTGCCAGCCTTTGGCGGCGAGGTTGCGAACCCGCAGGTTCTGCCCCTCGAACCCGACAAGCAGGCTGGTGCCGAACGTCACGGCGAAACCGACCAGCCATAGGCCCGGCTGATCCATCAGCGCGCCGCCGATGCTCTGCAAGAGAAAGGCTGCGACGGCGTAGAGCCAGAGCCGGTGGACGGCGAGCCAGATCCAGGGAAACAGGAAGCCGAGTACGGTGAAGCCGTCGCGAATGAAGCGCGTCTTTTCGTGCTTGATATCGGCGCCGCCAGGGGCGGTCAGAACCAGATAGCTGGAAGTCATGTCGTCAAGCTCCCTGAAGGGGCTTAGACGAGCGTGCCCTTCGTCGAGGGTACACGGCCCGCCTGCCTAGGATCGATCTCTGTCGCCGTGCGCAGCGCGCGGGCGACGGCCTTGAAGCATGTCTCGGCAATATGGTGGTTGTTGGCACCATAATGGTTCAGGATATGCAAGGTGATCCCGGCGTTCTGGGCGAGTGCCTGGAAGAATTCGCGGACGAGTTCGGTGTCGAAGGTGCCGATCTTCGGCGCGCTGAACGATACGTTCCAGACGAGGAAGGGGCGACCGGAGAGATCGACGGCGGCCTTCGTCATCGTTTCGTCCATAGCAAGGTCGATCGAGGCGTAGCGGGTGATGCCGCGACGGTCGCCGAGCGCCTTGGCGATGGCCTGGCCGATGGCGATGCCCGTGTCCTCCACCGCATGGTGGTCGTCGACGTGCAGATCGCCCTTGGTCTCGATCTCCATGTCGATCAGCGAATGTCGTGACAGTTGGTCGAGCATATGGTCGAAGAAGCCGACGCCGGTCGAAATCGTCGATTTCCCGGTGCCGTCGAGATTGACGGAAACGGAAACCGAGGTCTCGTTGGTCTTGCGGGATACGGATCCCGTACGGCTTGCTGCGGTCTCGGCCATATGGCGCTCCCTCCGAAAATACGCGGGTTCCTTATCAGGCGTGCCGGGAAATATCCAGAAGCGCGGGTCGAGAAATCGAAGCCAATTGCAATCGGCTTTCGCCAACTTACATAGGGCTCAACAGGGCCGATGTGCGGCCCGAGGTAAGGGCCCGCCTGACGGGCTAGGGTATATTCGATGACAACCATTATTACAGTTCGAAAGGGCGGCAAGGTCATCATGGCGGGCGACGGACAGGTCAGCCTCGGCCAGACCGTCATGAAGGGCAATGCCCGCAAGGTGCGCCGCATCGGCAAGGGTGACGTCATTGCCGGTTTCGCCGGCGCCACCGCGGATGCCTTCACGCTCTTGGAGCGGCTTGAAAAGAAGCTCGAGCAATATCCCGGCCAGCTGATGCGCGCGGCCGTTGAGCTCGCCAAGGATTGGCGCACCGACAAGTATCTGCGCAGCCTCGAAGCCATGATGCTGGTGGCCGACAAGTCGGTGACGCTGGCAATCACCGGCAACGGCGATGTGCTCGAGCCCGAACATGGCGCCATCGCCATCGGCTCCGGCGGCAACTACGCCTTCGCCGCCGCTCGCGCCTTGATGGACAGCGACAAGTCGGCAGAAGAAGTGGCGCGCCGGGCGCTCGATATCGCCGCCGATATCTGCGTCTACACCAACCACAATCTCGTGGTCGAAACGCTCGACGCCGAATAACGGCAATCGTTCACAATGGGTCCTGTGGGCCGGGCCGAGAACGGCCGGCCGGAGCAGGAAAGCCAAGAGGATATCATGACCAATTTTTCTCCCCGGGAAATCGTCTCCGAGCTGGACCGTCATATCATCGGCCAGCATGACGCCAAGCGCGCCGTCGCCATTGCGCTGCGCAACCGCTGGCGCCGTCAGCAGCTCGATGAGAGCCTGCGCGACGAAGTGATGCCCAAGAACATCCTGATGATCGGCCCGACCGGCGTCGGCAAGACGGAAATCTCCCGCCGTCTCGCCAAGCTCGCCGGCGCCCCCTTCATCAAGGTCGAAGCCACCAAGTTCACCGAAGTCGGCTATGTCGGCCGCGATGTCGAGCAGATCGTCCGCGATCTGGTCGAGGTCGGCATCGGCCTTGCGCGCGAAAAGAAGCGCGCCGAGGTCGAGGCCAAGGCCCATATGAGCGCCGAGGAACGCGTGCTCGACGCGCTGGTCGGATCGACCGCCTCGCCGGCAACGCGCGACAGTTTCCGCAAGAAGCTGCGCGCCGGTGAGCTCGACGACAAGGAAATCGATATCGAAGTGGCCGATACCAGCACCGGCATGGGCGGCTTCGACATCCCCGGCATGCCCGGCGGTGGCAATATCGGCATGATCAACCTGTCGGAAATGTTCGGCAAGGCCATGGGCGGCCGCACCAAGAAGGTGCGCACCACGGTCAAGGCCTCCTATACCGACCTGATCCGCGACGAATCCGACAAGCTGATCGACAATGAGGTCATCCAGCGCGAGGCCGTGCGCTCCGTCGAAAACGACGGCATCGTCTTCCTCGACGAGATCGACAAGATCGCCGCCCGCGATGGCGGCATGGGCGCCGGCGTCTCGCGCGAAGGTGTGCAGCGCGACCTGCTGCCGCTGGTCGAAGGCACCACGGTGTCGACCAAGTACGGGCCGGTAAAGACCGACCACGTCTTGTTCATCGCATCGGGCGCCTTCCACGTCTCCAAGCCGTCGGACCTGCTGCCGGAATTGCAGGGCCGCCTGCCGATCCGCGTCGAGCTGCGCCCGCTGACCAAGGAAGACTTCCGCCGCATCCTGACGGAAACCGAAGCCAGCCTCATCCGCCAATACAAGGCGCTGATGGAAACCGAAGGCCTGACGCTCGAATTCACCGATGACGGCATCGATGCGCTCGCCGATGTGGGTGTTCACCTGAACGCCTCGGTCGAAAACATCGGCGCCCGCCGCCTGCAGACGGTGATGGAGCGCGTGCTGGACGAAATCTCCTTCAACGCGCCGGATCGCGGCGGCACCGCCGTGACCATCGATGCCGAATACGTGCGCAAGCATGTCGGCGATCTCGCCCAGAACACAGACCTGTCGCGCTTCATTCTGTGATGCGCAAACACCGGTCTCAGGCTTTACTGGCATGATGCCGCAACTTTGACCGACTGAACTCTCGACAACGGGCCTTTTACTTTTTAGTGAAAGGCCCGTTTTGTTGTTGGCGCCAGCATTATTCGGCCAAGATTTTGGTACAGTCAGCGCGCCAGCCAAGCTGGAAATGCCGACCGATACCGGAAATGCCTCTATTGGAAATGATGGGAAAGCTGATCGTGCGACGCCTTCTGACGAGCCTTGTAATTGCCGCCACGGTCTTGACCGCCGCGCCCGCTTTTTCCATGCAGCTCGTGCCGCCAGGCAATCGCAACGTCGAGCAGCCGAACGTTCCCGGCGCATCGGTCCGCCGCACCAAGGGCACCAAGACCACCTTCGATCGCAAGTACGACAAGGTCCACGAGCTCTTGGCCACCGATCACGAGCTGATGGGCAAGATCAAGAAGGTCTCGGCTGCCTATGGCATCGACCCGATACACGTGATCGGCGCCATCGTCGGCGAGCACACCTATAATGTCGACGCCTACGACCGCCTGCAGTCCTATTACGTCAAGGCCGCGTCCTACGCCGGCCAGAGCTTCCGCTTCGCCTATGACGGCGAGGATGTGGACGATTTCGTCAAGCGCCCGCAGTTTTCTGAATGTAACGGCAAGAGCGATTCTTACACGCTGTGGAGCTGCCGCGAGGATGTCTGGGAGAGCGATTTCCGTGGCAAGACCGTCGGCGGCAAGAGCTTCCCGAACAACCGCTTCAGCGCCGTCTTCTTCCAGCCTTTCTACGCCGGCCAGACCTTCGGCCTCGGCCAGATCAATCCGCTGACCGCGCTGATGCTCTCCGACCTCGTCAGCCGCGTTTCCGGTATCAACAAGCTCAACGAGAAGGATGCCGGCAGCGTCTACAAGGCGATCATGGACCCGGATATCTCGCTTGCCTTCGTGGCCGCCGCCGTGCGCCGCTCGATCGACGATTACAAGCAGATCGCCGGCATGGACATCTCGAAGAATCCGGGCCTGACGGCAACGCTCTACAATCTCGGCAATTCCCGCCAGCGCGCCGCAGCCCTCGCCGCCAAGAACCGCGCCTCCGGCGAAACGGTATGGCCGGAAGAGAACTATTACGGATGGTTGATCAACGACAAGCTGGACGAGCTGGAGCGCCTGCTCTAACTCTAGTCCTGCCGGGGAGGGCCATAATCTTCCGCGAAAGGCTTGCAGCACATGGACATGCGTCCAGATCCGTTCGTTCCGCCAGCGCCCGTTCCTCGCACCGTGCCGCCGAGCCGGCTTGAGATCATCCGCACCATCCTGCGTAATCCGCTGGAGCTGTGGGGCGAGCCGTCCTACACGCTGCCCTTCATCAAGACGAAGTTCTTCCGCGAACGCACGATCATCGTCAACGATCCCGGCCTGATCAAGCATGTGCTGGTCGATAACGCCGCGAACTACCGCATGTCGGATATCCGCCAGTTGATCCTGCGGCCGATCCTGCGCGATGGCCTGCTGACGGCGGAAGGCGAGGTATGGAAGCGTTCGCGCAAGGCCGTCGCCCCGGTCTTCACGCCGCGCCACGCCAATGGCTTCGCCGGCCAGATGCTGCGCCAGTCCGAAGAGTACGTCCGTAAGTACGAAGAAGCGGGCAGCGACGGAAAGACCTTCGAGATCGCCAGCGACATGGCCGAACTCACCTTCGCCATCCTCGCCGACACGCTGTTCTCAGGCGAGATCGTCACCTCCTCCGACAGTTTCGCCGATGACGTCAACGCGCTCCTGCATCGCATGGGCCGCGTCGATCCGATGGACCTGTTGCGCGCCCCCCCCCTGGGTCCCTCGCGTCACCCGCATCGGCGGCCAGAAGGTGCTGGAGAAATTCCGCACCATCGTCCGCGAAACCATGGATGCCCGCTTGGCCCGCATGGAAGCGGACCGCGACACGACGCCCGAGGATTTCCTGACGCTGTTGCTCGACCAGGCAAAGTCGGGCGGGCTCACCAATGCCGAGATCGAGGACAATATCCTCACCTTCATCGGCGCCGGCCACGAAACCACGGCCCGCGCGCTGGCCTGGACGCTCTATTGCGTCGCCAACACGCCGCATATCCGCGACGCGATGGAGGAAGAGATCGACCGCGTGCTGGCAACAGGCGCCGAGCCGGTGAAGTGGCTCGATCTCATGCCCTATACCCGCGCCGCCTTCGAAGAGGCTTTGCGCCTCTATCCGCCGGCCCCGTCGATCAACCGCGCCGCGATATCGGATGATCGCTGGACCAACGCCAAGGGCGAGACCGTCGAGATCGAGGCCGGCGTCACCGTGCTGATCATGCCCTGGACGCTGCACCGCCACGAACTCTATTGGGACAAGCCCCGCGCCTATATGCCGGAGCGCTTCCTGCCCGAAAACCGCGCCAATATCAGTCGCTTCCAGTTCCTCCCCTTCGGCGCCGGCCCGCGCGTCTGCATCGGAGCCACCTTCGCGCTGCAGGAGGCGGTGATCGCACTCGCCGTCATGATGCACCGCTTCCGCTTCGACATGACGGATGAGACCAATCCCTGGCCGGTGCAGAAACTGACCACCCAGCCGCAAAACGGCCTGCCGATGCGCGTCACACCGAGAGTTCTTGCCTGAAAAGGCATAAATCTTTCAAACTATTGCCTGATTGACTATGAATGAAAGCCGGTCAAAGTGGCAGCATGCGAAAAACGCGCCGCCCGAGGAGATAGTCTATGAGCCGCATCGAAAAACACGGTCTTGCGATTGAAGCCGTCCTTCATGATTTCCTGGTCAAGGAGGCGCTTCCCGGTCTCGGGCTCGATGCGGACAAGTTCTTCGCCGACTTCTCGGCCATCGTCCATGATCTGGCGCCGAAAAACCGCGAACTGCTCGCCAAGCGCGACGCGCTGCAGCTGCGCATCGACGACTGGTATCGCCAGCACGGCGCCCCCACCGATATGGACGCCTATCAGGCCTTCCTGCGCGAGATCGGCTATCTCCTGCCGGAGGGCTCCGACTTCCAGGTCAGCACGACCAATGTCGATCCGGAGATCGCTTCGATCGCCGGCCCGCAGTTGGTCGTGCCGGTCATGAACGCCCGCTACGCGCTGAACGCCGCCAATGCTCGCTGGGGCTCGCTCTATGACGCGCTCTACGGCACCGACGCGATTTCCGAGGCCGACGGCGCGGAGAAGGGCAAAGGCTACAATCCGAAGCGCGGCGAAAAGGTCATCGCCTGGGTTCGCGATTTCCTCGACAACGCCGTTCCGCTCATCGATTGGAGCTGGAAGGACGTCGCCGGCCTCGTCATCAAGGACGGCGCGCTCGCTATCACGTCCACTGACGGCGAGCATGTCGCGCTGAAGGATGCCTCGCATTTCGCCGGCTATCGAGGCGATGCGGCGGCTCCGACCAACATCCTGCTGAAGAACAACGGCATCCATATCGACATCGTCATCGATGCCGGAACTGCGATCGGCAAGAGCGACGCCGCGCACATCTCCGATGTCTGGCTTGAATCCGCCATCACCACGATCATGGACTGCGAGGATTCCATCGCCGCCGTCGACGCCGAGGACAAGACCGAGGTCTACCGCAACTGGCTCGGCCTGATGAAGGGCGATCTGCAGGAAGAGGTCGTGAAGGGCGGCAAGAGCTTCATCCGCAAGCTCAATCCCGATCTAGATTACACCGGCCCGGATGGCGCGGGCTTCGAGGTCCATCGCCGCTCGCTGATGCTGATCCGCAATGTCGGTCACCTCATGACGAATCCGGCTATCCTTGATCGAGATGGCAACGAGGTGCCCGAGGGGATCATGGACGCGATGATCACCGCCGCCATCGCGCTTTACGACATCGGCCCCAACGGCCGCCGCAAGAATTCGCGCACCGGCTCCATGTATGTCGTCAAGCCGAAGATGCACGGCCCCGAGGAAGTCGCCTTCGCCGTCGAGATCTTCGGCCGCGTCGAGGATGCGCTCGGCATGGCGAAGAACACCATGAAGATGGGCATCATGGACGAGGAGCGCCGCACCACCGTCAACCTCAAGGAGTGCATTCGCGCCGCCCGCGAGCGCGTCGTCTTCATCAACACCGGCTTCCTCGATCGCACCGGCGACGAGATGCACACCTCGATGGAAGCCGGTCCGATGATCCGCAAGGGCGACATGAAGCAGGCCGCCTGGATCGCGGCTTACGAGAACTGGAACGTCGATATCGGTCTCGAATGCGGCCTCTCCGGCCATGCGCAGATCGGCAAGGGCATGTGGGCCATGCCGGATTTGATGGCGGCCATGCTGGAGCAGAAGATCGCCCATCCGAAGGCCGGCGCCAACACCGCGTGGGTCCCGTCGCCGACCGCAGCGACCCTGCACGCCACGCATTATCACCGCGTCAACGTCGCCAATGTCCAGCGCGGCCTGAAGGATCGCCCGCGCGCCAAGCTGAGCGATATCCTGTCCGTGCCCGTCGCCGTCCGTCCCAATTGGACGCCGGAGGAAGTCCAGCGCGAACTCGACAACAACGCGCAGGGGATTCTGGGCTACGTCGTGCGCTGGGTCGATCAGGGCGTCGGCTGCTCCAAGGTTCCGGACATCAACAATGTCGGCCTGATGGAAGACCGCGCGACGTTGCGCATCTCGGCGCAGCATATGGCGAACTGGCTGCACCACAAGGTCGTCACCGAAGATCAGATTGTCGAGACGATGAAGCGCATGGCCGCCGTGGTCGATGGCCAGAACGCCGGGGACGCGGCTTATCATCCGATGGCTAAAGATTTCGACCGCTCGATCGCCTTCCAGGCCGCTCTCGAACTGGTCTTGAAGGGCAGGGCGCAGCCGAACGGCTATACCGAGCCGGTCCTGCACCGCCGTCGCCTGGAGCTGAAGGCCGCGCAAGCGGCCTGATCCCCACATAGTAGATACAAAAAGGCCGCCGGAGCGAATGTTCCGGCGGCCTTTTTTATACCGAATTTCAGGTCCAGCTTACTGGATGACGATGACCTTGGAGGTCGTCTTGCCCGGACGGACGCGGCTGTAGAGGTCGATGACGTCCTGGTTGATCAGGCGGATGCAGCCAGACGAAGCGGCGGTGCCGATCGAAGCCCATTCCGGGGTGCCGTGCAGGCGGAACAGCGTGTCCTTGCCTTCTTCGTTGAAGAGGTACATGGCGCGTGCGCCGAGCGGGTTGGAAAGGCCAGGACCCATGCCGTCTTCGACGTACTTGGCGATCTCGGGGCGGCGAACGGCCATTTCCTTCGGGGGATGCCAGTTCGGCCATTCCTGCTTCCAGGCGACGTATGCGGTGCCGGCCCATGCGAAGCCCTGCTTGCCGACGCCGATGCCGTAGCGCATCGCCTTGCCGCCGGGCATGATGTAGTAGAGGAAACGTTCGCGGGTGTTTACGATGATCGTGCCCGGACGTTCCGTGGTTTCGTAGGAGACAACCTGCCTGTGGAACTGCGGCTTGACCTTCTGGATCGGGATCGCCGGCAGCGAATATCCGGCATCCGTGGTGACGCCGTAAGCGTCGTCGAAGATCTGCGCGGTCTGGACCGTCGGACCCGGCATGGCAGCCTTGTTTTCGACAGAGGCGCTCTCGGAAGTCGTTGAGCAACCGGCCAGAGCGAGCGTCGCCATCAGGCCGAATACAGGAAGTGCATTGCGGATGCGCATGGATGTCTCTTAAGAATGGGGCAAGGGAGGATCGTTCTTTCGAACCATCTTAGATTATGGTTTATTTTCGATTAACTTCGCCTTGGCAAGCTGTTGCAGTGCGGCGGAGCAATTACGCAATGGCAAACTAGAACCGCATGGTTTTTTTGCAACAACGCGGGCGCCGGACCCCAACTTATCCATGACGATTTTGAGTGTTTACAATAACAATCCGTTAATCGATGGCCGACAATCGGACAGGGCCATGCTGGTGCGTCGCGGCACTCAAATTCTACTTCACGAGATGCGTCACGCCGTGTTGCCCGAACTGCCGCTCGCAAGCGGCCGACGCGCCGATCTGATCACCGTCTCGGACAAGGGCGAAATCTGGATCATCGAAATCAAGACGTCGATCGAGGACTTCAGGGTGGATCGCAAGTGGCCGGAATATCGTCTGCATTGCGACCGGCTGTTCTTCGCGACACACAAGGATGTGCCGCTCGATATCTTCCCCGAGGATTGCGGCCTGTTTCTCTCCGATGGCTATGGCGCCCACATGATCCGCGAGGCACCCGAGCATAAGCTCGCGCCCGCCACCCGCAAATCCGTCACGCTGAACTTTTCGCGCGCGGCCGCCCAGCGCCTGCTGATGGCCGAATGGGCCACTGGTAAGCCGCTCGGCGTCGACGACGTCTAACTCGAATTTACTTCGGCGCCCGCTTGGCGAGAATGCGCTGCAATGTGCGGCGGTGCATGTTGAGCCGGCGCGCCGTCTCCGAAACGTTGCGTTCGCAGATCTCGTAGACACGCTGGATATGCTCCCAGCGCACCCGGTCGGCCGACATCGGGTTCTCAGGCAACTCGACCTTCTCGCCGCTGCGCTGGGTCAGCGCCGCATAGACATCGTCGGCATCCGCCGGCTTGGCGAGATAGTCGACAGCGCCGAGCTTCACCGCGGTCACGGCCGTGGCGATATTGCCGTAACCGGTCAAGACGATGATGCGCGTGTCTTCCCGCTTCTGGCGGATCGCCTCGATCACGTCGAGGCCATTGCCGTCGCCGAGCCGCAGGTCGAGCACCGCGTATTTCGGCGGATTGGCGTGCGACTTGGCCACACCCTCCGCCACCGATTCCGCGGTCTCCACCTGGAAGCCGCGCGTCTCCATGGCGCGCGCAAGCCGGCGCAGGAACGGTCCGTCGTCATCGACGATCAGCAGGCTCGCATCGGGGCCGATATAGTCGTCGCTGGCGGGGGAGGGGTCGGTAATCTGCTCGCTCATCTATTTCAATCCTGGCGCTGTCAGCCTGATATAGGCCTATTGCATTGCGTTTTCTTTAGCCCCATAGGCTCATTTTGTCGAATGCGTATCGATCAGCAACCGCGGCCATTCGACGCGAACGCGCGCGCCGACATAATCAGGACCCCGATTTTCGAAGGTCAGCACCGCACCCGAGCGCTCCAATAGCGTCTTGGCGATGAACAGCCCCAGCCCCAGCCCGCCGGCCCGGTCCTCCTTCTGCCGCTTGGTCACATAAGGCTCGCCGATCCTGAGCAGGATATCGGGCGAGTAGCCTTCGCCGTCGTCTTCGATCGTGATGCGCACTCGCTCCTGGTCGTGCTCCACCGTGACCGTCACCTCCTGGCGGGCATAATCGACGGCATTCTCGACCAGATTGCCAAGCCCGTACATCATCCCGGCATTGCGCTCCGTCACCGGCTCGCCCTTGCGCGGCGCTTTTTCCACGAGGTTGAGCTTGATGCCGAATTCACGATGCGGTGCGACGATCTCCTCCATCATCGAGGAGAGCGGCAGGCGTCTCAGATGCGCGTCGCCCTCGGCCGAGAGTGTGGTCAGCCGGCGCAGGATGTACCGGCAGCGCTCGCTCTGGCTGCGCAGCAGTTGCACATCCTCGCGGAAGCGATCGTCATCCTTCAGCTCCCGCTCCATCTCCTTTGCAACGACGCTGATGGTGGCGAGCGGCGTTCCCAGCTCGTGTGCGGCCGCCGCAGCCAGCCCATCAAGCTGCGACAGATGCTTCTCGCGCTGCAGCACCAGTTCCGTCGCCGCCAGTGCTTCGGCCAGCTGTCGCCCTTCCATGGAGACTCGATAGGCATAAAAGGCGGCAAACGTCATGGTTGACGCGATCGCGCACCACACCCCGAACTGCATGAAGCTCGGAATGTTGATCTCCGCCCCGTCAAACCAGGGAAGCGGGAAGGGCGTAAACGGCAGTATGGTAATGCAGGCCAATGCCACCACGATCAGCGGCATGCTGTAGCGGATCGGCTGCGACGCAAACGCGATAATAACAGGGACGCACACCAGCACCGCGAATGGATTGACAAGCCCGCCGGTGATGAAGAGCAGCGCGCAGAGCTGCAGGAGATCGAAGCCGAGCAGCGCCAGCGCCGCCACCGGGTCGATGCGGTGCGTCGCCGGATAGCGGATCATCAGATAGAAGTTGACGATCGCCAGCGCCGTGATGAGCGCAATGCACGCCTGCACCGGCAGCGGAAATTGCAGCCACAGGGCAACGATCAGCACCGTGGCGGTCTGTCCGCAGACGGCAAGCCAGCGCAGACGCACCAGCGTCTCCAGCCTCAGCCGGCGGCTGCTCTGCCTATCTTCCTCGGGCATGCTTTCGACCTTGTCGGCCATTTCTTTATTCTTGCTCGGCATTGCGGCTCATGTTCCTCGTGGTTTTGCCCGGGTGGTCGGCAGTGCTTCTTCCGGTCGCTCCGGCCAGGGATGCCGGGGATAGCGCCCGCGCATGTCGGCGCGCACATCCTTCCAGCTCCCGGCCCAGAACCCCGGAAGATCGCGCGTCGTCTGGATCGGCCGATGCGCCGGCGATGTCAGCTCCAGCAGCAGCGAAAGCCGTCCGCCTGCAATGGCAGGATGCGCCTTCAGCCCGAACAGCTCCTGCACCCGGATGGTCAGCGTCGGTTCTTCCCCGTCATATTGTATCGGATGCCGCTGCCCCGTCGGTGCCTCGAAATGCGTCGGGGCCAGCCGCGAAAGGTCGCGCTGCAGCTCGTGCGGCACCAGCGCCATCAATCCGTTCGAAAGCCCACCCGCCGAAATGTCGGAAAGCCCCCGCGCATCCGCCTGATAGGGAATGAACCAGTCGTCCATCCGGGCGAGCAGCGCCGCTTCGCTCATGTCGGGCCATGGCGCGCCAATGCTTCTATAAAGAAAGCCGATCCGCTCGCGCAGTTGTGCCGCTTCCTTGGAAAACGGCAGCTGCTCCAGCCCCATCTCCTTGATCCCCTCGGCCAGCGCCCGCGTGACCGCCTCGCCGGATGGCCGGGGCAGCGGCGTCTCGTCGAAAACGATGGCGCCAAGCCGCGTCGCCCGCCTTGCCCGCACCTGCTTGCTTTGCCGGTCGAAGAAGGTCTGGTCGTCGGTGCGGATCGCGCCCGGCAGCTCCGCCTCGACATCGCCGCGCGTCACTTCTGCCGCTGCGAGAATCCGCGCCTGCGCCGCCCGGCCCGTGAGGTCGGCGATCACAAGCATCGGGCTGCTCGCCAGCCGCTCGGTCTCGGCGATCTCTGCACCGCGGCCATTGGCCATCACGAAGCGCCCGCGCCCGCCGCGCTGCAGCGCGATGCGATCGGGAAAGGCATGAATAAGCAACCGGCCGGCAAGTCCCGGCTCCTGCGCCACCACTTTATCGCGCCCCTTCGCCAGCCGGATAGCCAGCTGCCGCGCCGCCTCGGCCCGCTCGCCGCGCTCGGATTTGAACCGGCGCAACCGGTCTTCGAGATCGATGCTCGTCCCGCCCAGCCCCTGTTCCGTCAGAAGCACGGCCATCATCGCCGCCTCCCTGGCGTGGCCGGTTTCTCCCGAGGAGAGCACCATTGCCGCCAGTCGCGGGGGCAGCGCCATGTCGCGCATCTCCCGGCCGCGCGCGGTCAGCCCACCATCCCGGTCGAGCGCGCCGAGTTCGCGCAGCAGCGCGCGCGCCTCCGCAAGCGTCGTCTCCGGCGGCTGGTCCATGAAGCCGAGCGCCCGTGTATCCTGCACGCCCCAATGGGCGAGATCGAGCACGAGACCGGAAAGATCGGTCGAGAGGATCTGCGGCGGCGTGAAGGCGGGCATCGCCGCCGTCTGCCCCTGGTGCCAGAGCCGGATGGCGATCCCAGGCTCCGTTCGGCCCGCGCGTCCGGCCCGCTGGTCGGCCGAGGCCCGCGATACCCTGACCGTCTCCAGCCGGGTGATCCCTGTCGATGCCTCGAACACCGGCAGGCGCTGCAAGCCGCTGTCGATCACGATCCGGACGCCATCGATGGTGATCGAGGTCTCGGCGATCGAGGTCGCCAGCACGATCTTGCGGGTGCCTGTCGCGGCTGGCCGGATCGCCGCGTCCTGTTCCCTCTGGCTGAGATTACCGTAGAGCGGCGCGATCACCGTTGTCGCGTCGAACCGCTCCCGCAGCCGCTCGGCCGTTCTGGTGATTTCGGCCTGTCCGGGCAGAAAGGCGAGGATCGATCCGTTCTCCGTTTTATGCGCGTCGATGATCGCCCGCGTCATCGTATCTTCGATCCGCTCGCCGCCCGGCCGATCCTGGTAGCGAATATCGATCGGGAAGCTGCGTCCCATGCTCTCGATCAAGGGCGGGTTGTCGAGCAGCGCCACCACGCCGGCCACGTCGAGCGTCGCCGACATGACCAGGATCCGCAAATCCTCGCGCAGCGCCGATTGCACGTCGAGCGCCAGCGCCAGCCCGAAATCGGCGTCGAGCGACCGCTCGTGAAATTCGTCGAAGATCACAGCAGAAACGCCCGAGAGCTCAGGATCGTCGAGGATCATCCGCGCGAACACACCCTCGGTCACCACTTCGATCCGCGTTCGCGCCGAAATCCTGGTGTCGAGCCGCATGCGATAGCCGACGGTCTCGCCGACATTCTCATTGAGCAGCGCTGCCATCCGCCCGGCCGCCGCGCGCGCCGCAAGCCGTCGCGGCTCGAGCAGAATGATCCTGCTATCGCCGCGCCACGCCTCATTGAGAAGATGAAGCGGCACCAGCGTCGTCTTGCCCGCCCCCGGCGGTGCCGAGAGCACGGCGCGCCGCGCCGTCGTTAACGCCGCGCCGATCTCGGGCAGAACATGGGAGACCGGGAGCTCCGGCAGGGCACGCATGTCGATCACGCCTCGTCTGTCCTCTCTATATAGTGCTGGCGGCTGGATGGCCGATATCTCTCTATAAAGCGCACTCTATAAAGGGCGACGGCGGTTCGGCAAACCGGTGATGATGCCGACTGCGTCGGTTCGATGCGGCGTGAAGGACGAATATTGCCTGTTTCGGGTTATTATGGCGCGATCAGCCGCGAAAAACGCCGGCGCTGTCATAAAGCCAATCTGGCCGCTATCCGATGTGCGTGAAATTCCCCCAGTCAAAACAACATGTTATAAAACTGTCAAAAAACTTTGCATGGGTGTGTTGACTTGTTTGGGTGAGGGGCCTTATAAGCCGCTTCACAGAACGAGGGCGGCGGCGCTGCTGGCGACGGTGACTTTCGCTCTGGATTTCTTTGAATTGGCTGCGATGCTG
>NZ_JBIVYL010000011.1:0-233918 GCF_044772225.1 Rhizobium sp. NPDC090275
AACAACATCAAATCACACATGACGGTCCCTCTGTTCAATCCAAGTGAATCAAAACCGAGGCAACATAACAAGTAATTTAATAGGTCCTGAACCTAAGTTTGCTCGCGGGCTATCCACAAATGGATAAGGGACACATGCAAGATTGGAACGATCTGCGGTTTTTTCTGGCTGTGGCGGAGCACGGCAGCACACTGGCGGCAAGCGTTGTCTGCCAAACCAGCCAGAGCACGGTGTTTCGCCGGATCGCATCGCTGGAACAGTCTACCGGCGTCACTCTCTTTGATCGGCATGCGTCCGGCTATCGGTTGACCGCGGAGGGGATCAAACTGCTGCCACTTGCTCGCGAAGCTGCAGCGGCCATGGGTATCTTTGGCCAGGCTGCGGCGAGTGAACGCAGACGACAGACGACGGTCATCCGGTTTTCCGCGCCCGACGTGACGATGGAATTTCTGCTGCCCACAATCATGGGCACGTTTCGTGAGAAGCACCCAGAAGCCCAAGTCGAGCTGATCGCTTCAGACAGGAAGTTAGATCTGGCGGCGGGCGAGGCCGACATCGCCTTGCGAACAAACCCTTTGTGGACAGACGCCTCGCTGTTCGGCCGGCGGGTTGCCTACGAGCGGCCGATGCTGGCTGCCAGCAAGAAATACGTCGAGAGCCATCGACTTCCAGCAACAGAAGCAGAGTTCGCCAATCATGATTTTGTAAGCTTGACCAGCAATCTCTCGGAAGTGCTCGGCGATTGGTTTCAACGCAACGTGCCGAGACATCGGATTGTTCTCCAGCCGGACACGCTCGCCAGCACCTTGAGTGCGGTGCGTAGCGGCCTTGGGATATCTGTTCTGCCGCAATTCCTCTGCGATCGAGACGATACCTTGGTGGCCGCTCCTTTGGCACTTCCGGTACCAGAGTTTGAGCTCTGGATCGTATGCCACAAGCGGCTCAAAAGCTCCGAGCCGGTCCGCAGCCTGATGGAGTCCATCCGCAACTATATCGCCGCGACCACGAAGCCGCGACTGTCTCAAGAACCGCTGATGACTAGCGCGGCTTGTCCTTGAACCCATTAAAACGCGCTTCGAACCGCCCCCTCCCCGTTTGGGCGGAATCTTCGCGCCTCATCTCCTCATCCGGGTAACACCTGCTGTGTGACAGGGAGGCGCGCGGTCCCTACGCAGGGCTTAACCCGTCCAACACCGAGATGCCGGTGGTTGCTGGCAACCGAAGTTAGGGATGACGGGATTAATCCTTTCAAGACGCGCAGCTAAGTCACCGCGCGCCCGAACGGGTCGACCATAGGAGCTACTTTTTATCGAGGTAAAACCGGATAGGATTCTAGTGCAACCTCTGCGAAAGTGTCACGGTCAATCGAACACCTCTAGCCGGGCAGCGGCAACGTCGGCGAGAACCGAGAGCGCTAACGAAGTGGCGTCCCTGGTCGGGCCAAATAGCCCGATCGGAGCCTTGATCCGATCGAGGGATTTTGAAGGGGTACCGCGCGACCGCAGCCGCTCGATGCGGCTACGATGTGTCCGAGTGCTTCCAAGAGCACCAATATAGAATGCCGGAGATGCCAAGGCTTCGCTCAGCACATTTGCTTCCAAATCCAAGTCATGATGGAGGAGTACGACAGCCGTAAACGCATCCATAAGAATAGCGCCCTTATCCACTCGAAGCCGAGTGCTTTCTGCCACTTGAACATCGTAGCCTGACACGTCTGCAAGACGACAAACTGCCTCGGCTTCACCCGTTTGACCGGATATGACGAGCCGCGTCCGGGGACGATAGACCGACACGAACGTACCTTCAAACCACTTCGATCGTCGAGGAACCGTGTCAGCCCGAGATAGCGTTTGCGATGCGGGTGTGTAAGCTAGAGCGGCTGAGCAACGGTTGGCCAGATCAACAAGCGCATCAGCCAAAATCCTTGTGTCGCGGATGACATGAATAGCAACGGTGATGCCCCCACCACAGGGAAGTTCGATATCGAAGAACGGCGAGCCCTCACCGAACCTGACAGTCCGATCGCGGCCTACCGAAATGGCTTGTAAAGCTTCGGCCGCCACTGCCGCCTCGACACATCCGCCCGAAACATATCCGCAAAATCGACCATCTGCCGCAACGGCAACATGCGCGCCAAGAGCCCGAGCGGCTCCGCCTCTGATCTCCACCAGGGTTGCAAGAGCCGCGCCACCGCATCCCGTGGCCTTGACTGCAAAGCCAAGGATGTAAGCGGGATCGTCGATCGAGCTCGCCCTGACGGGGACTGGTATTGTCGTGACTAAAGGCTTGTTCAAGTCGGGTCCTCGAAGGGTTGCGGTGGCCAACCGGGCCACCGCTCTGATCAGGCGACGTCCGGCAACCCGCCGATCAGCTTGTCGAGGGTCATCGGGTAATTCCGCAGGCGAACTCCCGTCGCATTATAGATCGCGTTGGCGATCGCTGCCGAAACGCCGCACAGGCCAAGCTCACCTATACCCTTCGCCTTCATCGGCGAAGACATCGGGTCGGTCTCATTCATGAAGATCACTTCCTGATAAGGTATGTCGGCATGCACTGGCACCTCGTACCCGGCAAGGTCGTGGTTGACGAAAAAGCCAAGGCTGGTGTCGACCGCGAGTTCTTCCGATAAAGCCAGACCTGCACCCATCGTCATCGCGCCGATCACTTGGCTTCGCGCCGTGATCGGATTGAGAATACGGCCTGCGGCGCAGACGGCGAGCATGCGGCGGATACGGGTCTCACCGGTGGCAACATCGACGCCAACCTCGACGAAATGCGCCCCAAAGGTCGATTGCTGATGGCTTTCAGACAGCTTCTCCCATTCGATTTTGTCTTCGCCGACAAGTCCGTCTGGACCGGCAGCTTCACCCAGCGAGACCGATCTGGTCCCGGAGCGGACGGCACCGTTTTCGAAGGCAACGTCGCTTGCATTGAGCCCAAGCCTCTCTATCACTGCCTCGCGCAGCTTAACACAGGCGGCATAGACACCCGAGGTCGAACAGTTTGCACCGAACTGTCCGCCAGAGCCCGCGGAGACCGGAAAGCGGGAATCGCCAAGCTGCACAGCGACCTTGTCGATCGGCAGGCCCATCATCTCCGCTGCGGTCTGAGCGATAATCGTATAGCTGCCAGTGCCGATGTCCGTCATGTCGGTCTCGACGATGACGATGCCTTCCCGGTCCAAACGTACCCGTGCGCCGGACGGGATCAACAGATTATTACGGAAGGCAGCGGCGACGCCGGTGCCGATCATCCATTTCCCTTCGCGACGTGTCCCAGGGCGGCCGCGGCCGCCCCAACCGAAGCGTTCAACGCCCAGCTTGAGACAACCGACAAGATCGCGATGAGAGAATGGACGTTCCGGTTTCTCCGGATCGACCTGAGTATCGTTGAGGATGCGGAAATGCACAGGATCCATGCCGAGCTTTTCCGCCATCTCGTCCATGGCAATTTCGAGAGCCATAAGGCCCGGTGCCTCGCCGGGCGCACGCATAGCGTTGCCTTCGGGAAGGTCCAGCGTAGCCAGGCGCATCGCGGTCATGCGGTTTTCGCCAGCGTACAGAAGGCGGGTTTGCATCGCCGCCGTCTCAAGTTGGCCGCCGGGTTGGTCGCCTGACCAGCTCTCGTGCGCGATTGCAGTGATCTTTCCATCGCGGCTCGCACCGATCCTGAGCCGCTGGATCGTCGCTGGACGATGTGTCGTGTTATTGGGGATGAAGGGACGAGGTAAAGCGACCTTGACCGGACGCTTTGCGGCCTTGGCACCAAAAGCTGCAAGAACGGCATCAACTCGTAAGAACAACTTGCCGCCGAAGCCGCCGCCGATGAACGGCGACATCAGATGGATCTTCTCCTTATCGATGCCCAGCGTGGTTGCAAGATCGGACCGCCACCAGTCGATCATCTGGCTAGACGTCCAGACAGTGATTTCTTCTCCGTCCCATGCGGCAATCGAAGCATGCGGTTCCATCATCGAATGCGACTGGTCCGGCGTCGAATAGGTCTCGTCCAAGGCGACCGGGGCGGACCTGAAGGCCCCTTCAAAATCGCCCACCGCCGTATCGGGCGGAGCGCCGCCCGCGTCCTTCGGCTTCACCGCTGACGTCATAGCCTTCGCGAGGTCATAGGCGCCCTTGTCTTCGGCGTAATCGACTTTCACAAGATTTGCCGCAGCACGGGCCTGCTCGAAGGTCTCTGCGACCACCACCGCGATTGCCTGATGGTAATGTTGGATCTCGTCACCGCCGAACAGGCTAGCGGTGTTGAACTTGCCTTTCTCCCGCTTGCCGACGTCGAGCGTCGTGACGACGGCAAGAACGCCGGGGGCGCGCTTTGCGGCATCGACGTTCATGGTCTTGATGCGTCCCTTGGCGATGGTTGATCCCACAGGATAGCCATAGACATAGGGCATGTTTGGATCATGCCATTCATAGGCATACATCGCCTTGCCGGTGGTCTTGAGCTCGCCGTCGATACGGTGGATCGGCTTGCCGACCACCTTGAGCTGATCGATCGGATTGGTGGTTACTGGTGTATCGAACTTCATGGCGATCAGCCTCTCGCTTCGGCGATCACGGCACCGAGCGTGCGCTCGACGAGATCGACTTTGAACTTGTTCTCTTCGGTCGGACGGGCGTCGGCGAGGAGGATCCCGGCGGCCGCTCTTGCTCCCTTACCGAGTTCTGCGTCCGCCGCGTCGACGCGCCACGGCTTGTGGGCAACGCCTCCAACCGCCACCCTTCCCGTTCCGTCAGACTGAATGACGGCGCCAACAGAAACCAAGGCAAACGCGTAGGACGCACGGTCGCGGACCTTGCGGTAGATATGCTTGCCGCCGACTGGAGGTGGCAGCACGACTGCGGTTATGCACTCTCCTTGGTCGAGAACCGTCTCGATATGTGGCGTATCTCCAGGCAGCCGGTGGAAGTCGGCGATCGGGATCGAGCGGTGGGTCCCGTCCCGCTTGACGGTCTCGACGACCGCGTCGAGCACGCGCATCGCGATCGCCATGTCGCTTGGATGCGTGGCAATGCAAGCGTCGCTGACGCCCACCACCGCGTGTTGGCGGCTAAAGCCGCCAATGGCGGAACAGCCGCTTCCCGGCGACCGCTTATTGCAAGGCTGGGCAGTGTCGTAGAAATACGGACAGCGCGTCCGCTGCAGAAGATTGCCCGCGGTCGTCGCTTTGTTGCGCAGCTGTCCCGAAGCGCCCGCCAGAAGAGCTCGAGAGAGAAGGCCGTAGTCACGACGGACCACTTGGTCTGCAGCCAGGTCGGTATTGCGCACCAGGGCGCCGATGCGCAGGCCCCCTTCGGTGGTTGTCTCAATCTTGTCCAGTCCGAGATCATTGACGTCGATGAGATGCGTCGGCTTCTCAATTTCCAACTTCATCAGGTCGAGAAGATTCGTACCTCCGGCGATGAACTTGGCTTCGGGATTATTTGCAGCCGCCTTGGCCGCGGCCTCCGCAGAGGAGGCGCGTTCATATGTAAAGGCCTTCATGCCGGCACTCCTGCAACTTCATTGATCGCATCGAGAATGTTGGAGTATGCCCCACATCGACAGATATTGCCGCTCATGCGCTCGCGGATTTCGGCGGATGTAAGGGCCGCCTGCTCGGTCAGATCTTCGGTTACATGGCTCGGAATGTTGGCTTTGATCTCCTCGAGCACAGCCACGGACGAACAGATCTGTCCGGGTGTACAATAGCCGCATTGGAAGCCGTCATGTTTGACGAAGGCGGCTTGCATTGGATGCAGATTGCCAGGCTGGCCGAGCCCCTCGATCGTCGTGATTGAAGCGCCGTCGTGCATGACGGCAAGCGTCAGACAGGAATTAATGCGACGGCCGTCGACCATGACCGTGCAGGCGCCGCATTGCCCGTGGTCGCAGCCCTTTTTCGTGCCGGTCAAATGCAGGTGTTCGCGCAAGGCGTCAAGCAAGGTTGTTCGGTTGTCGACAACCAATGTCTGTTGCGCGCCGTTCACCGAAAATGCCACAGAGGTGGTGAGGTCCATCGTACTCCCCGAAGATTGTGCTGGCGCCGCAAGCGGTGCGGCGACGCTGGTCGCTGCCAAAGTTGCAGCGGACGTGATAAATAAGTCTCGTCGAGAGATTTCAAGTTGCTTGGTGGTTCGCATGGCAAGCTCCGGGTCCACATGTGGGCAAAAGGCGGTTTAAGCGGCACCACCTTAGCGCATCGCCGTCAAAACAGATTGTCATTGCTCAACGAGCGACTGGACTGATTCGTTCCTGAACGTAGGTCATTTGTCCTCTCGATGACGGGCCAAAGGCCTAGGCCACGAGACGCCGCGAAGGCGATCGTAAAAGTAAGAGGGATTTGCGCGGCATGTCGCAGGCGATAGGTGTCTCGCAGCAGAACCACTTCGGCTAAAAAAGGCCAACAGCGCGACGAACAGCCGTACCATGAATAGTGCCAGCCAAAATCTTGACGCTGATTGCTTTGTCAACTTCGCGCTACCGTGTCACGGCTTGCCTCGCTTTGAGCGTGATCATGGACGGACAGTTTCTGGAAATGCGTGCTGCCTCGAGGCTCGCCCGATGACGCTCACGTCATGTTGGATACGGTCTTTTCTGGCGTCAGGAACGCTTTGGTTACAGCTTCGGGGCAACCGGTCTGCGATCGTCGCTTACGGCAGAAGGCGCCTCGGGAACTCGCGCTTACTGAGAATAAGCTGCTTTAGGTCGTAGGAAATTCACTTCCAAGCGACCCAGAAGCCGTTACAAGGCGGATCTCGCACGATCTACCCGTGCCGCCGATCGTCTGGGTACCAGCGGATTGAGCGCGGTCCAGAACAGCGCCAATGCGCGCTCGCGCGACTTGTCCCAGCGGACTGGGTCCAGGTCGCTATCGACATGCCGAGCCGGGTTGTCAGGAGATCCTGAGGTCGCGCCACTGCGGACTAAGCCACCCCTCACCATTCCCTGTCAGACCATCGTCATTACCGAATGCGAAACGGTGAACATGGGTCATCTTCGCCACCACCTAATCTTCTAGTCTCGTTTGATTAATCCATCCTCGACAGTCTGCCTCTCGGCACATCCCGTGGATCTGGCGTGAAACCGTTGTCGGTGTCGGTGACATTTTTTATCACTTGGAAGACCAGCTCGCAAAAAGCGCTGACCCGAGAACGCCATCGCAGCAAGCTCGCGGGCAGGCATTAGCGCTTATTCAGGGATCCCACTTGGGGTGCCAATAAGCGCTGATATGTTGACGGGGAATGGAAGCAAAAAGGCAGTGGCATGGCAGCGGTGAGTGCCGGCATTCTCTTGTATCGTCTGGTAACGAGCGGCATCGAAGTACTGCTTGTCCATCCGGGCGGGCCATTTTGGCCCAAAAAGAACGAGTCAGCTTGGTCGATACCAAAGGGTCTCGTCGACCCTAGGGAAGACCACCTAGATGCCGCAAAGCGTGAACTACTCGAAGAAACCGGTATCAAGCTTCGTAGCGATCCACAATGGCTTGGATCCTACAAGCAACCTGGATCGAAAACGGTCGATGTGTGGGTCGCTAAGGCAGACGGTTCAGAAAATCCCGATCTATCAGTTAGCACAATGCTCGAGCTAGAGTGGCCGCCGCGTTCCGGACAACGCGCGTTTTTCCCCGAAGTTGATCGGGCTGAGTGGTCCAATCTCGAGGACGCAGCAAGAGCTTTGCACAAGGGTCAAGTTGCCATATCGACCGACCTGAGATCCAAGTTGAGCGACAGTGAGTAAGCTCGCCAGGGGCAGGAGGAGATAAAGCAAAGAAACGCGTCGGGCTGCCGAAACTAACCCGATCTTCCTGAGGATTGGCCGCATATGCATTCACCTCGTCCGCTGCAGCAATCCAACAACTCGGACAAGCCAGATTGCATCTGGGCGTAGCTGAATGGCATCTAGGCAAGTGTGCGGATAGTTTGCCTTATCGGCTGCCGGCCCGCATATAGGAAGAGATCGAAGCGGATAGGTGGGGCGCTCGGCTGCCATTTCGTTGGCCATAGCGAGAAACTGGAAAAACCGCCATGTTCGCCATCTCTGTCGCGTCCAGTTGACACGCTTTCGATCTCCTACAAGCTAATGTCAAACAGCGCATACGGTTCCGAAAACGCGCGGTTTGTACGTTTGCATACATAAGCGACGGACAGCTCCGGTCGGCGTCGATGCGTCCGAACTTGCTTTCCGAAATGCCGCAGGCGACATGATCGAAATCATTGACATCGCTCGGCAGTACGGCAAGAGCATCGAAGGTGCCTGAGTGCTGCACTGAGCGGGCGACGCCACCTGACATCTCACGCCGAATAAGTCGACAGCACGGGTTCCGAACGGCCGGGAAGAAATGGCAATGCACCCTCGCCTCAGCTACAGACCGAAGATATTCCGGAAGACCCCCTTCGTCCGGCGTCATAGTTGAGTTGGGCCAACGGATGGCGAATCTCAAAGTTAGGGAACTCTAAATCACAGCGCCTTATATTAGGTCGCAGACGCGCAGCTCACGAAGCGATCGGCTGCGGCGCAGAGGTGGACAAATGCGCATCAGCACTATCACGAACTGGGCTTATTGGGTCACCGTTGTCCTAACTCTGCTTTCTGGCGGCGCCTTCATCATGGCCGTTCGCGGCGCCGATCAAGAGCGTGACGCGGCAACGACTGCTTGGAAGTTGGACGAGATCGCCGAGCAACTCCAGAGCGCGGCCGAGCAGACGACTGAAGATGCCCGCCTCTATGTCTTGAAAGGTGAACAACGTTATCTCGCGGCATTTGGTGGTGCTAAGACGCAAGAGAATGCCAGGCAGCAGGTTATAAAACGGATGGACGCCGGGTTGCTGACCGAGCAAGAGCGTAAGGCATTGCAGACCGCAGAAACAGATGCGGAACGGCTCGATGCGATTGAGGAGCAGGCTGTCATGGATTATACCGACGGCAACGTCGATAAAGCCCGCGCCGCCTTGCTTTCTCCAGAGCATGAAGAAGCCCAGTCGGGGTTGCTTTCGAGCGTGACCCACTTCACTGATCTCGTTGACGCAAGAGCGCAGGAAGACCTTCGCGCAGCCAAAGAGAAAGCCGATCTCTGGGGTTTGACAGCCAAAGCGCTCCTGGCACTCACCGCCCTCGTCTTCCTGAGCGTCCTCTATTTCGTTTTGAAACGTCGTGTCGCCCAACCCCTTTTGCAAATGAGCGGTGTCGTCAGGCGGTTGGCCAAACAAGACTACACAGTCGAACTTCTGGCAGACGATCGTCGCGACGAGATCGGCGACATGAACGAGGCGATCCAAATTTTTAGGGACAACGGGCTCGAGCGGGACCGATTGGATGCGGAGTTGCGCAAAGATCGCCAGATCAAGGATCTTATCCTGCAACTGATGCATCGCCTTCAAGCATGTCAGGATGGAGCTGAACTCGCACCAATCATGGCAAGATATGCGATCCAGATCTTTCCCAACCTCAGCGGGCATCTGTTTTTCATGAACGAGGGCAGGACAGTTGCGGTCGCGGCAAGCACCTGGGGTGCGCCAACACGGTCGACACTCGATTTTCCGTCGGTCCAATGCTGGGGTTTACGACGCGGCCGACCTCACCTCAGCGAAATCGAGCATGGAGACGTGCCGTGCCAGCATCTCGAAGAGGATAGTGCTGATGGTGGCCTATGCATGCCACTTGCAGCGCACGGCGACACGGTAGGTATGGTCTACTTCGAGCAGAGTAGCGGCGCATCCGACTTGCTGGATGCACGCGTTTACATCGAGCTGATTGCCGAGAACCTCGGGCTTGCCATTGCCAACCTTCAGCTGCGGGATCGGCTGACAAATCTCGCAATCAAGGATCCCCTCACCGGGCTGCTCAACAGGCGGTCGCTCGATGAGAACCTCAATCGCCTCCGCCGCGAAGCCACCGACCTTCCCGCGGCCCTGATGATGGTCGATATCGACCATTTCAAGCGCTTCAATGACGACTTCGGTCACGACGCCGGCGATTTCGTCATGAACCAAGTTGCCGCTATCATGACAGATGTGACCGGTGCCAGAGGGACGGTTCATCGCTTTGGTGGCGAGGAGTTTGCCATTGTGATGCCGGGCTCGGGAAAGGCGGCGGTTGCTACGGTCGCCGAGGCGATCCGTGTTGCGGTCGAAAAGGCGCCGATCACCTACCTTGGACGGCCGCTTGGCACAGTGACGATATCGGTTGGAGTGGCGGCGACGGATAGCAGTCAGCCAGCTGCCACCTTGATGCAGCGCGCTGACCAAGCGCTGCTGCGGGCCAAGGCAAACGGTCGGAATGCCGTTGCGACCGATTGGAACGTCGATGAAGGTTTCACTCAATCGATAAGCCGACGGATCTGAAGCGCATAGGGCTAAGCTACGCCGGCGTCCACGGCGATGGCGTCATGGCGTAGTCGTCGCGCCGAGTTGGCGCTGATGGGGCGCAGCAATTTCTGCTACGTTCGCCATGTCAGGAGGTCAGCTCGACCGGATCCAATCGTGTTCGCATTTCAGAAGCCTGCTGTTCGGCCTAGCCGAACAGCAGGGTCGGCGAAAGGGCACTAATTTGGGCGCTTCAATCGTAGTAAGTCAGTGGTCAGACAATACTCAACGATGGAGCAGGCAATGCAAATTGATCTTACAGGCAAAAAAGCACTCATAAGCGGGTCAACCGAAGGCATCGGTTATGCGATCGCGCGACAGCTCGCAAGGGCTGGTGCGGACGTCATTGTGAATGGCCGTTAGGACGGCAAGACTGCGGCAGCAGCTGAGCGTCTGCGAGGCGAAGGTGCCAAGGGCAATGTTTTGGCCCTCCAAGGTCCCGCAGGTTGATATTCTCATCAACAACGCTGGCATTTTCCAGCCCCTCGATTTTTTCGAGGCCAGCGACGAAGTCTGGGACCGGCACTGGCAGGTCAACGTCATGTCAGCCGTCAGATTGTCGCGTGCCTATCTCCCAGGGATGCAGAAACGAAACTGGGGAAGGGTCATCTTTATCGCGTCGGAATCGGGCTTCAACATCCCAGTCGAGATGATCCACTACGGTGTCAGCAAGACAGCCGACATCGCGGTTGCCCGCGGTCTGGCCAAGCGCATGGCCGGGACTGGCGTCACCGTAAATTCCGTCCTTCCTGGACCGACACTTTCACAAGGCGTGGAGGCAATGCTTGCCGATGAGCGTAGCAAGACGGGCAAACCGATTGAAGCGGTCGCTGCCGATTTCGTCAAGCAACACCGCAGTACATCGATCATCCAGCGAGCGGCGAGCGTCGACGAGATCGCTAGTCTCGTCACCTATCTGTCTTCACCGCTGGCATCCGCCACGACAGGTGCCTCCGTGCGAGTGGACGGCGGGGTAATCGATACGCTCTAATTCCCCATCTCATCCTATCCATAGCGGTCTGTCCGCCCGCGGTTGATCGCCAGAGTGGCTATAACTGACGTCCTTGAGCTTCGGCTTGCAGCCGCCTGACACGTAATCTGTCGGCATCGGCTTCCCGCCGAAGTCTCTCATTGGCCAGATAATCTGCCGCAGATTGCTGCTTGAGCTTGGGAGTTTCAGTACGCAATGTCGTTGATACCACGCCCAGTTTCGCCGAATTCTCGGTCAAAGATGTGTTTCCTCGATTGCGCCAAAGGACGCTGAAACTCGCAAAAGGATAAAGCTTCGACGGAGGTTCCATCGACGGTGCCCCGATCGGGGCTACGCTCGCCCTTCGAACGCCTGCAACATCATCAACGTGCGATCATCGGTGTCTTGAACGACCAAGTGAGCATCGGACTGTTTCATCGGCTTCAATAGGTCAGGGTTGCCGCCCTGTGCAAATTGCAGCTTGGATTTATCGGAATCGACATCCTCGAGATCGGCTTTAAACTCAAGTGCGTTGGACATGGCAGAACTCCGCATTCGCGCTAGGGAATTTAGACGCCTAACGAGAAACCTGCGTCCTTGTTCCAGGCATCTACATGGAATCTGTAATCCCAACTTGGCCGCAAGCATCCGTCGCGCTCCATCGCCGGTATCGGTCCGAGCCTAAAATCAAAGTTCGAGCTGATGCTACCATTTCAAACTGTTTCTGGTAGCGCCTTTTAGGCGGCACCTTCTGCGTTGACGCGGCGGCGTCATGACACCATCTGTTTAGTATGAACAAATCGAAGACTAAAAACAAAGAAGCGGACGAGCCCGAACTGATGAGGGAATGGACCCTTCCGGTAGAAGCAACTCTTGGATCCGCTGTCCGGGTTAAGGGAATCTTGCAGGAATTGCGCTCTCGCTTGCCGCCCGCGGTCAGGAAGTCTCTCGATATGCAAACAGGTGCCCTCATCCTGATCATGCCTGAGACCTCGAAGACGGCGTTTCGCACGACGTCATCGGCTGTGTCGCAGGCGCTCAAGGACATTGCGGGGCTTCCCATCATACCTCGCGAGATCGAAGACATTCTGGCTATCACGACCTCTGAGCGGAAACGCTGGCTCGAAGATGGCCGGCTAAAAAGCGCCGGTACCAGGACCGTGAGGTTGCAAGGTAGAGCGCGACAGATCACTTTTCATGTGTTCGATCCACGCGTCGTTGAGGATCTTCTCAATCGTGGCTCGGTTGATGAGTGGCGCGAAGAGGATGCCGCCCTCAAGGCTGAGAACCGCAGGCGTGCGGCTTACCAGGCAAAGCTTACCCGGTCGCTGAGGAAGCAGGCGCCAGGACAGACAGCCAATGTGACCGTTGGCGAGGATGCTACAGGTCTTAGCGGGTGGGCCGAATTCGGGAATGACGGTTTGCTGCGATAAGTCGCCGGCTTGGATCATTTACGAATTGAGCGACGGCAAACATGCGCGTCGTCAGTAGTGAAGCTTGAACCAATAGCGTCCCACTCCGAGCCCAAGCACATCCATGTGCAGCCAGGGAAAGCTCAAGTCCAAACCGAGCGTTTTGCTGTCCGCAAGGATAAAAAAGCGCCGCCCAGAAGACCGCAGGGATGAAGACTGCGATCATCGTGCCACCTGCACCTTCCACCGTTTGCTATCTCTTTTCCTGCCTTGATGATATGCTATTTGACGGCGAAAAACATGGCTGATCCCAATGCCGGCTTCTTCAAGGTGACGAACGCGACCGGGCGCGATCCATGCATCAGACCCTTATTTGCATGGTCTGCGTATCTTACGACCCTGTTCGTGGCAAACTCATACGACTGACTGGCCAACGCTTGATATTTTATCCGGCTGGCGTTTCGGGCCTTTTGTGGTTTAGACCGCGCGTCTTAGTGAAAATTCCGGCTCTTGATCTTGAGTGTGTCGATATGGAGGTCAGGAATGAAGATATTCCGCGGCTTGATTGGATCTCGGCTGTCATGACCGGCGGGGCCCCCGTGAGCGAATTCATCACCTCGCCCACTTGGCAGTACGAAGCCAGCGTCTCGGTCCGCCAAGCCGGATAGGTCCGCGGTCAAGTCGAACAATTGCTGGGCGACGAGATGAACAACCTCCCCTTCCCGCTGGATGCGACCGTTGATCGCCATCATCGATGCCCCAAGTACGACTTGGCGTCGACGCTCGAACAACGATGGCCAGACAACAATGTTGGCGGGTCCGGTCTCGTCTTCGATGGTGATGAACATGACGCCCTTGGCGCTCCCCGGCTTCTGTCGCACCAACACAAGGCCCGCCGTCATCACCCAGCGGCCGTCACGAGCGCTCATGGCTTCGGCGCAAGTGACGATCCGGCGCTCACTCAAATCCCTGCGAAGAAAGGCGATCGGATGTTCTCGCAGCGTCAAGCCGACATGGCTGTAGTCCTCCACAACGTTATGGCCTTCATTCATCTGGCGGAGCTCGACCGTTGGCTCCTGCTGTTCGGCGACCGCGCGATCCTCACGCTCGGCCGCAGCCGCGAACAATGGCAGCGGCTCGTCGCGCAACGCTTTGATCGCCCATAGAGCGTCGCGCCGTTGGAGACCCAGCGACGGCCGGAACGCATCAGCCTCGGCCAGTTCGACAAGAGAGTCCGCCGGCACATTCGCCCGATGCCACATGTCATCAACAGTCTCGAACGCGCGGTTCATACGGGCCGAGACGATCCGAGCGGCACTGGCATTCGGCAGCCCTTTGATGAGCCTCATTCCTAGACGAACAGCGTGACGATGGGAGCCTTCAATTTCCTCAAGCGTGCAGTCCCAACGCGATCGGTTGACGCAGACAGGTCGGATTTCGACGCCGTGGCTTCGGGCATCTGCGACAATCTGGGCAACAGCGTAAAAACCCATTGGTTGACTGTTCACCAGGGCGGCACAGAAGACCTCAGGGTGATGGCATTTCATCCAGTTGGACGCGTAGGCAATCAGCGCGAAGGATGCGGCATGGCTCTCTGGAAAGCCGTAGGACCCGAACCCCTCGAGCTGGCTGAAGGTCTTTTCGGCGAATTCGGGACTGTATCCATTGCGCACCATCCCGTCGACGAGCTTTGCCTTGAACTTAGAAACGCCGCCGGTGAATTTGAACGTGGCCATACTCTTTCGGAGCTGGTCTGCCTCGCCGCCGGTAAATCCGGCGCAGACCATCGCCACCTTCATCGCACTTTCCTGAAAAAGTGGGACGCCCAGCGTCTTGCCGAGAACCGCTTCAAGCTCAGGCGTCGGATACTCAACCTTTTCCTTACCCTCACGGCGGCGCAGATAAGGATGGACCATGTCGCCTTGTATCGGACCAGGCCTGACAATTGCAACCTGGATGACCAGGTCGTAGAACGTCTGCGGCTTCAAACGCGGTAACATCGCCATCTGCGCCCTGCTTTCCACTTGGAAAGTCCCCAAGGTGTCGGCTCGTCGGATCATGGCATAAGTCGCGGGATCTTCCTGCGGTATGCTGGCGAGATCAAGCGGGATATCCTTATGCTGCTTTAGCAGTTCGAATGCTTTAGCCATGCAAGTGAGCATACCGATGGCGAGCACGTCCACCTTCATGAACTTCAAAGCCTCGATGTCATCCTTGTCCCATTCGATGACCTGACGATCGGCCATGGTTGCAGGCTCGATCGGAACAAGATTGTCAAGACGGTCATGCGTGAGAACAAATCCACCCGGATGCTGGCCCAGATGGCGGGGTGCCCCCATTAGCTGCTGCGCGAGCTTGAGCGTAAGGGCCAGGCGACGATCATTCGGATTGAGGCCTCGCGTCTCGAGTCTCTGATCCGTAACCAGTTCTTCCGACCAATGCCACATTCCTGACGACAAAGCCTTGATGACATCCTCAGGCAGGCCTAGCGCCTTGCCGACATCACGGATTGCCCCCTTGGCTCGATAGCGATTCACGGTGGCGCAAAGGGCCGCCTTGTCCTTGCCATAGGTCTTGTAAATCCACTGGATGACTTCCTCTCGTCGCTCGTGCTCGAAGTCGACATCGATGTCCGGCGGCTCGTCACGCTCTTTCGATACAAATCTCTCGAACAGCAGGTCATTGGTCTCCGGATCGATCGAAGTGACGCCGAGGATGTAGCAGATCGCGCTATTTGCCGCCGATCCCCTACCCTGGCAAATGATGCCCTGGCTCCTGGCGAACCGGACAATCGAGAAGACCGTCAAAAAATAGGGGGCATACTGCATCTCCTTGATCAGGTCGAGTTCGTGGCGGATCGCCTTCACCACCTTTTGGGGCACGCCCTCCGGATAGCGGTTCGGGAGGCACTCGCGGACATAATGCTCGAGCGACTGCTGCGCATCCATGCCCTCAACAATGGCTTCAAGCGGATACTGGTATGTCAGTTCGTCGAGGCTAAAGCGGCAGCGGTTGACGATCTCCATCGTCCGGGCGAGTGCCTCCTTATATCGTGGAAACAGTCTGGCCATCTCCTCGGGAGGCTTCAGGTAACGGTCCGCGTGGCGCTCGCGCTCAAAGCCTACTTCGTCAATGGTTGTCCTGTTGCGAATGCAGGTCACGACATCCTGGAGCTGCCGGCGGCCAGGCTCGTGGAACAAGACATCGTTGGTGACCACGGTCTTCACCCGGAACTTCGTCGCCATGTTCGAAATCTCGTGCAGGCGAAGCTGATCATTCGGGCGACGACGCAGGCTAAGGGACACATATGCCCGGTCGCGGAAGATGTCCGCCGTCTTCCTGAGCTGGACCGCGCACACTTCGTCCGCAAGGTCAGGAACCAGGATGCCAATTAGACCGTCGGCAAAGAGCGCAACGTCACTTAACGTCAGGGTGCAGTTCGCCTTGCCGCCGCGCTCCTTGCCGAATGTCAGCAGGCGCGTAAGCATGGAATAGGCCGCGCGATCCGTTGGGTAGACCAGAAGTGACATACCATCCTGGAGGTCCAGCCGACAGCCGACGACAAGCCGAACCCCGGTAGCGCGCGATGCTTCCAAGGCGCGAACGATCCCGGCAAGAGAGTTGCGGTCGACGATCCCCAGCGCCTCGATGCCCAGCGCCTTGGCCGTGGCGAACAGCTCGTCGGCAGATGACGCACCCCGCAAAAAGCTGAAGTGGCTCGTGACCTGTAGCTCGGCGTAGGTCATGCGAATATTCCATGCACGAACCACCGATGCGATCCGGTCTCAGGATCGACGCCGTCGCCTTGGCGAAAAATCCAAAGGCGCTCTCCGCCCTCACCCTCGATGACAAAATAGTCGCGGACGGCCTCAAGCTCGGCATCGCGTCGCCACCATTCTCCGAACACGCGCTCGGGACCGTCGGCGCGTTTGACCTTTATCCGTCGCCCACGCCAGACAATACTGGCCGGAGGATAGTCAGGCATCAGGGCGATTGCGTCGATGCGATCCGGTCGAGCCAGCAGGCGCACAGGACGTGGCCAGTGAAGCGCCCAGGTATCATCGGCAACCGCGGCGACGGCAGCGATCCGCTGAACACTGCGTTCAGGCACGTCAGATGCGACTGGGCCAATCCTGTAAACCCGTTGCCCTCGATTGCCAAACACGTCGATCAGCGGCGTGACATCGGTCACCTCGTCTTCGACGAGCGCCGACGCTGTCTGCAGCGCGTCAAGCGGCTCCGTCATTACCGCCACCAGTGTCAGCTTCTCGATGCCGTAGCCGGGTTCGATCTTTTCCGTGCGATCGCGGAACAACTTGGCCAGCCAAGCTATGTCGCGCGCGGGCTTCGCGGTACCAGCGCGGATGGCCTGTCGGGTGCCATCCACCTTCTCGACAAGCAAGTCGGTCCGGCGCACGCCTAAGCCTTTGCGCTGAAGCTCCGTCACCAGCTCCTTGACCAGTCGGCCGACATACTTGTCGATCGTCTCCGCAGCTCCAATGGGTTCAGCAAATGCCCGGCTGACCTCGATCAGGTCTGGGGTCCGGATGGGATCGATTGGCTCCGCCATCCGGCCGAACATCTGGTCCAGCCGTCGGCCTAGCTCTGGGCCGAAGCGAAGCGCTAGCGGCGCTCGAGGCTTCGCCGCCAGCTCCCCGATCGTCCTGAAGCCGAGTGTGCGGAGATCGCTGGCAATCTTTGGCGGAAGCCGCAGAAGGGACAACGGCAAGCTGTCTACAGCTCGCACCGTTTCGCCAACAGGCACGATGACAATCTCTCTTCGGATGGCGCGGGCACACGCATGGGCGGCGCCCCAGGTGTCAGCGATCGCGACACGCGCCGATAGCTTTTTCGCGCGAAAACGGTTGGCGATCCCGGTCAACATCGGCAGTTCGCCGCCTTGCAGATGATCTGCACCCTCGGTGTCCATGACGATCCCGTCAGGCGCATCCATCGCCACGATTGGGGAATACTGGCCAAGCGCCCACAGCGTGATGCGCTCAAGTGCGGCCGCATCCGCAACCGGGTCAGCATCGGCCAGTATTAGACCCTGAAAGATGGCCTGCGCTTTGGCTGCGGGCATGCCGACACGGACGCCGGATTTCTTGGCGGCCGCATCGACTGCCGACACCCAGCGCTTGGCCCCGCTGCGTGCGATAACGGCAATGGCCTGCTCAACGGGAATAGACGGATCGGCTCGCCTGATCCTGTCCGTCGCCAGGTTCGGTAGATAAATCGAGACGACCCGTGGCATCACACGCTCCAACAATAAAATCTGCGCACTCGCCCGCTTTCACTCTTATCAATTCCAGCAGCCAGCGCGCCCGACCGATACCGGGCACCGGAAGAGGCTCGCTTGGAAGCACACTGACACGCCACCGCGTGCTCGCAGCCGTCGGCTGGCCGTAATCACTGGCCTCGGTTTGTCGTCGCCATCGTCGGACGGCCAGGCCCATGGTCCCAGTCTTTTCGGCGGCAAGCTGTAGCCGTCTCGACGTCGTCATTGGCAGTCTTACCAGCTCGCCGACCACCGCGCCTAGCCCGCCAAAGGCCAGCGCTTCCTCCATCGAGGCCAAGACGTCCTCCTCCTTGTCGCTTTCGACGAAGATGACGCGTTTCGGATGGAGACCTGCCTGTGCCAGAGCTGGGAAAAAGAGATCAGGTCGCGTGAGGCACCAGACGACCTGGCCCTTTGTCTGCGCTGCGATCCCAGCCACCATCAGCGCGGCGGCTGCTCCGTCGACGGTCCCTGCTCCACCGCCCGCGAATTCATGAAGAGCACCGAAGGCGAGTCCGCCGCCAGGCAAGCGGTCATCGATCTCCGGAATACCGAAGGGCAGCACCTGCTTGTTGCGCGCGGACGTGACTTCGAGATGCTGGATGCGCTCCCGCAGCTCCGAGATCACAAGATTTGTGGCACCCTGCGCCATCGCGACCTCTGTCTAAAACCGGGTTTCCATTTCGCTCCAAAGCGAGTAGGTTCTCTTTTTGTTCCTGATCGGCATGTGAGTCAATCATGATGTTTTGGTCGAAATCGGTCATCCAATAGCCATCCACAGCGGCGCTGCTGGCGATCAGGAAACGAATTCAACAAGCTAACGAGCATCCATCCACAGATGAGCACAATCGAAAAAATAAGAAAAAATTCCTCTGGCGAGGACATTATTCTTCGACAGTTACGTGGTCACATCCTGCGCGTCGACTGTCGGACATGTGACCGCTGCGACGATCTCGATCGGAAGGCCGTCGTAAAACGGCACGGCGCATCAATCCCAATGCACAAGCTGCGCCGTAGGATCGGCCTGGGATGCGACCGGATGAATGCCGCGGACGGTATTGACCGATGCCAACTCACCATTTCCGCGAAAGCCGACAAGGAGGACTGAACATGATCGACAATATCGTTTCATTCGAAGATCGTCGTCTCGCTGGGTTGGACGGTACGCATTTTAGCCGCAGCGATGAAGACGTCATGATCGCGAGCACCATCGAGAGCCTTAAAGCACGTATCAGGGAGCGCGATACCGTTCGCGACCACATCGAGCGTATGGAAACAGGAGAGATCATTCTGCATCCTGACGACGGCAGCGCCGTCTCGCCTTTGCCGCTGGCCCAACTTGCCGACCTTCTGTCCGGATACGACCACATGCTGTCCATCGAAATCGACAGGCTTGAAGTCGAGGCGGAAAGGCTTCACGGTCCCTATCAGGATTAAGGAGGCTTTCGCATGTGCAATGCCTATAACGTCACTACCAATCAGGAAGCGATCCGGTCGTTCGTGTCTATGACCCACGACCATATCGGCAACATGGAGGACTCCATCGATGTCTATCCTGATCGCTTGGCTCCCATCGTTCGCAACAACGAAGACCGCCGGGAACTGACTATGGTCCGCTGGGGCATGCCCTCGTCCAGCAAGGCGCTGCTCGATGCTGCCAGCAAACGGGCCGACAAGCTGCGCGCAAAAGGCAAGGAGTTCGACTTTAACGAACTCCTGAAGATGGAACCAGACGGTGGCACGACCAACATCCGGAACACCTCCAGCCAACATTGGAAACGATGGCTTGGCGTGCAGAACCGTTGTGTGGTTCCGTTCACCCGGTTTGCCGAGCCCGATCCGGCCAGCAAGGTCGAAGGTGGCCGCACGCCGAATGCCTGTTTCGCCAGCACAAGCGACGACCCGCTCATGTTCTTTGCCGGACTGTGGGTGAAGGACTGGACCAGCGTGCGCAAGGTCAAGGATGGTCTCGTCACCATCGACCTGTTTGCCTTCCTGACGACCGAGCCGAATGGCATCGTCGCCCCGATCCACCAAAAAGCGATGCCAGTGATCCTGACAACGCAAGACGAGGTCGAAACCTGGCTCACCGCCTCATGGGACGAAGCCAAAGCGTTGCAGCGCCCGCTGCCAGACGACTTGCTGAAGATCGAGCCCGTGATGGATGCGGGCGCATGATATGGAAGACGTCTTGACCGCAACCCCCGACAGCGTAACACCAGCCCCCGTGCGAAAGATCATCCATGTCGACATGGATGCCTTCTATGCGTCGGTAGAGCAGCGCGACAATCCGGAGCTGCGCGGCAAGCCCGTGGCGGTCGGCGGGTCAGAGGCGCGCGGTGTCGTCGCGGCAGCCAGTTACGAGGCCCGCATATATGGTGTCCACTCGGCAATGGCATCGGTGACGGCCAAGCGGAAATGCCCCGACCTCATCTTCGTCAAGCCGAGATTCGAGGTCTACAAGGCCATCTCTGCGCAGATCCGGGAGATCTTCGCCGATTACACGCCTCTGATCGAGCCGTTGTCATTGGACGAGGCCTATCTCGACGTGACGGAAAATCTAAAGGGCATCGAGATCGCCACACAGATCGCGCTCGAGATCCGCACCAGGATCAAGGACGCCACCGGGCTAAACGCGTCTGCCGGGATCAGCTACAACAAGTTCTTGGCCAAGATGGCGAGCGACCTGAACAAACCAAACGGTCAGGCGGTCCTCACGCCGAAGGTCGGCCCGCGGTTCGTCGAAACGCTTCCGGTCAAGAAATTCCACGGTGTCGGCCCGGCTACAGCAGAGAAGATGCACCGTCTCGGGATCCAAAACGGCGCCGATCTCAGACAAAAGGACCTGCCTTTCCTTGTCGAGCACTTTGGGAAATCGGGGCCATATTTCTATGGCATCGCCCGCGGCATCGACGAGCGACGCGTCAAGCCGGACAGAGTTCGCAAATCGGTCGGCGCCGAGGACACCTTCGCCCAGGACATCCATTCGTATGACCCGGCACTTGAAGGCATGCAGCCATTGATCGCCAAGGTCTGGCGCTACTGCGAGGCCAACGCCATACGCGCAAAAACTGTCACGTTAAAGTTGAAGTACTCGGATTTCACACAGATCACGCGCGCAAAGACAATCGAGCAGCCATTCGAATCAATGGGCGAAATCGAGCAGACGATCGCATTGTTGCTCAAGCCTATGTTTCCACCGCCAAGAGGTGTCCGGCTGCTGGGAGTTACACTCTCATCGCTCGAGAGAGTAGGGCAGCACCTCCAGACAGAGCAATTGCGCTTTTTGCTCTGATTGGCATTGATTGATTTTGAAGTTTTCTGGTGAAGAATGGCAACCTTTCGCGCTCAGTCTGACCCAAGATCTCGCCCGTGAAACAGCTCTCTAAACGCTTTCGCGCCTTTCTTGTGAGGTGAGGTCACGATCACAAAGCGGCGGCCTTTTCCATCGGCCTCTTGATGGGCCAGGTCGAACATCCAGATTGTCATTGCGGTGCCTCGCGTGATTTCGAGGAACTTTTCCATGGCAGGATCCTCCGGTGCGTCAACAACGAAGTGTAGCTCATAAGCGAAGGTTTCCTGGCCAGTCCCTCCCTTAAGCTGTTCCCTGAACCACTCCCACAGATTTGAGAAGTCGACCGGAAATGGTGCTAGGTCCATATTCACGTGAACAACATCCCGCAGAAAAATGACCTCACCATCGAAAAAGGCGTGGATACCGAGGAAGTATTCGGCGAGATCCATGTGCGCCACTAACGCATCGCGAAAAATGTTTAGGTTTGTCGCCGTCTGAAACATGCGGATCTCCATGCGCTTTTGCCATTACAGGCAAAATATGTCTTCGATACTTGGAGTTAACGCTGAATACGTTAAAAGATGCCTTCGACTTCTTCAGCTAGTGCAAGTTCTTACAGGCACGCATCGGTCGAAATGAAAAGCTTATGGCAGCTTTGATCAGAACAGGACGCTGCGGATTTTGTCGTCACCATCAAGCAATCCTGCGTTGCTCGAATGACGCTCAGTGCATTGACCGACATCGCCAAAAACGCCATCCCGTGCCGGGATAAAGCCTGCGTGGCATGTCCTACTCTCGTCATGTCTGCTGACACGTGACCCGATGATCGCCGAGCGGCGCCCCCACAACCGGGGGGATTTCGGATAGTGCCTCAATGAACTCACTGAGAGCGTCGATTTCGAGGCTAGCTAATCTTGCAGACCAACGTTTGCGACTGAAGATCCCGAGGAACCGTCGATGCTCGCGTCGAACGCAGCGATCGTCGCAGGCGCGCCAGCGATGGCTCGCTGAGCTTGATCGCCAAAGTGCCTCGCTGCCAGCACGGCAAGCAGAAGAAGCGCCAATCTGAATATGAAAGCCCGCAGGAGCTTCTCTGTGGTGTCCATCGCATTTCCTTCCTAGTCCGACTTTGATGTAAACCTCGCCAGGCGACACGACACAATGTGTAAGATACAAGGGAAGCCTTCGGTTTATCCGAAGGATCCAAATTGGGGAGGATGCATGCGGTTCGACATCACTGACCTTCGCTTGTTTCTCCATGTGGTGGAGGCCGAGAGCATCACTCACGGCGCCGAACGGGCGGGTATGGCTTTGGCATCGGCCAGTGCCCGAATCCGTGGAATGGAAGAGTTCAGCGCAGTGCCGCTGCTCGACCGTGGCGCACGTGGCGCGCGTCCGACACAGGCTGGCGATGCTCTCGCACACCATGCCCGCATCGTTCTTGGACAAATGGAGCAGATGCGTGGCGACCTGCAACTTTACGCGAAAGGGCTACGTGGTCAAATCAGGTTGATGTCAGGGCGCGCGGCGATGGCGCACCTACCCGAAGTGCTTCGGCGATTCCTGGTCGACCATCAAACAATAGACGTGGACCTCGACGAACGTCAGAGCCCGGATGTCGTTGCAGGCGTCGCTGGAGGTCTTGCCGATCTCGGGATCGCGGCAGACACCACAGACATCGGATCGCTAGAAACTCGGCCGTTCAAGACCGACAGGCTCGTATTGATTACCACTGCCGACAATCCCCTGGCAAAACGGAGCACGGTTCCATTCCGCGAGGTGCTTGACCAGCCGTTCGTGGGTCTGCCTGCCGATAGTGCGCTGCAGGGGCACCTTTCGACACACGCGTCGCGTGAGGGCCGGCAGTTCAAGCTCCGCATCCGTTTGGACGCGTTCGAGGACATCTGCGCTATGGTCGCAAGCGGCGTTGGGCTGGCTATCGTGCCAGAGGTTTACGCGAGGCGATATCAGCATCCGCTCAGACTCGGTGTCGTTCCCCTCGCTGACGCCTGGGCATTGCGTCACCTTCTCGTCTGTGCACGAAATTTCGCGGCCCTGCCTGTTCACGCCAGGCGGCTCGTCGACTATCTTGCGATCGCATAGGCATATTATCATCGCATGTCGCTCCAATGATCGCTCAGGACCCTAAGAAGCCGGTTAAGTCTCGGCTGAAGCTGTGCGGGATCGATAAAGTTGGATCCATCGCCTTCGACCCAGATGATAAGGCGATGCGCTCCCTCCTGCCGCGTCACGAACGCAACCAGATTACAACGCGATCGAGGAACGGATCCTGAGGGCGCCCATCAAGCGATCGTCGTGCAACCGCGTTCGCTCAGCCTCGGGAACCATGTTGGATCAGACATAGTTACCTTTCGACATCTTTGGAGGCACGTGGAATGACCGCTCACCGCGCTCAATGGAAGGGACACCTGAAGATTGGCGATCTTAGTTGCGCCGTCGGCCTGTATACCGCCGCATCGACTTCCGACCGTATAAGCTTCCATATGTTAAACCAGAAAACCGGAAACCGTTTACAGCGGGAGTTCATCGACAGCGAAACTGAAGAGGTTGTCGCGCGAGAGCAACAAGTGAAGGGTTTCGAGACGGGAAGCGGCGACTACATCATGATCGATCCGCAAGAGGTAGCCGCCGTCATCCCAGATTCAGATAAGATGCTTGAGGCAGAAGCTTTCATCGCTTGCGGCGAAGTCGATGATGTCTATTTCGACAAGCCTTATTACCTCGTGCCTGTAGATGACGAAGCTAGCGATCCTTTCAACTGCATCCGCGACGCACTGGCCAGCACTCGCGTGGTGGCTATTGCGCGGACCGTTCTGTTCCGGCGAATGCGGACCGTTTTAATCAGACCACACGGCAGGGGCCTGATCGCGACGACACTCAACTTCGATTACGAGGTGCGGTCTTCAAAGGAAGCGTTCAAGGGCGTTGCGAAGGTTAAGGTCGAAAACGAGATGCTCGACTTGGCCAAGCACATAATCGATACGAAAATCGGCGACTTCGATCCCGCTAAGACTGATGACCGATATGAAACCGCTCTTGCTGCACTGGTAAAGGCAAAGGCTGAAGGAAAATCCCTTCCGAAACCTAAGCCGGTGAAGATTTCTAAACCGAATGATCTTCTGAAGGCACTTCGAGAAAGCGCTGGATTGAGCAAGCCTTCCTCCAGCAAGCCAAAGGCCGCCAACGCCAATGCCGGGAAAAAGAAAACGAAGGCTGATGCAAAGACGCCATCCAAGACCACTCAGAAGAAGGCAAGCTGACCATGGCCCCACGACGTCCGTACTGGAGAGGTTATTTGAAGCTTTCGCTTGTCACCTGCCCCGTAGCGATGGTCCCAGCGACCTCGGAGAGCGAGAAAGTGCGGTTTCATACTCTTAACGAAAAGACCGGCAATCGGGTTGTTTCACAGTACATCGACAGTGTAACCGGCAAGCCGGTCAAAGACGAGGACGAGGCCAAGGGATATGAGCGCGGTGAAGACGACTACGTTATTCTCACCGATGACGAACTAGAGTCCGTAGAGCTGGAGAGCGTTCGCACCATCGACATTGAACGGTTTGTGTCTAGGGAGAAGATCGAGTGGATTTATCTCGACACCCCGTTTTACCTCACCGCCAATCAGAAAATCGGTGACGAAGCCTTTGCTGTCATTCGGGAGGCAATGAAGGCTAAGGACGTCGTGGGCGTCGCTCGGGTCGTCCTTGGCCGTCGAGAACGCGCCGTGATCCTCGAGCCTCGCGACAACGGCATTGTCGTGTGGGCGCTCAGGTTTGGTGACGAAGTCCGACCGGAAAGTGAGTATTTCGCCGGCATAGACAAGACGTCGGACGCAAAGGGCGTCGCCGCACTCGAAAAGATCATCAAGAAGCGTACTCAAAAATGGTCGCCAGCCATGGCGTCCGATCCGATCCAGGATAGCTTGCTGAAGCTTATCGCTTCGAAGAAAAGGGCCCATAAGCCCTCAAAGAAGCAGGCCTCCAAAAAGAGAACGGGAAATGACGGAAACCAGAGCAACGTCGTTAACATCATGGATGCGCTCAAGAAATCAGTCCAAAAAGAACTGAAGTCCCGCAAAGCTGGCTAAAGCAGCAATGCATCACTTCGGCGCGGCTGCCTCGCGTGCAACAGTTCGTCGTTCCACTGGCAATTCTTTGCTCGTCAGGCAGCCCGCTTTTTGGATTTGTTTAATCGCCTGATTGCCTGTTCGAGGGACCGCTCGCCGTCGCAATAATCCTGCCAGGCAGTGGTCTGCTTGAGGAGAGCGGGCACCGATCTGATCGTGAACCGCCTCGGGTCGAGCCCTGCCTTGACCTGCGTCCAGTTGAGCGGCATCGACACCGTCGCTCCTGCTCGGGCCCTCGGTGAAAGCGGCGCGACTGCAGTCGCGGTACGATCATTGCGCAAGTAATCCAAGAAAATGCGCCCACTGCGGAGACTTTTCGTCATCTTGATCAAGTAGCGGTCCGGGTTGTCTCTGGCCATTTCCTGGCAGATATCGTGCGCGAAGGCCTTGCCTTGGTCCCACGTGAGCGTCTTGCCTTTCGGCACGGACAACGGCGTCACCACATGCAGCCCCTTGCCCCCGGTTGTCTTACAGAAGCTGACTAGGCCGAGCTCCTCCAATCGATCTCGTATCTCGCGGGCGCCTTCTATGACTGTGTTGAAATCGACATCCGGACCGGGGTCAAGATCGAACACCAAGCGCCCCGGCACCTCCGGAAGATTGGGTTCGCAGTTCCAAGGATGTAGCTCTGTTCCCCCAATTTGGGCGATGGCGGCCAATCCCTCGACGCGGTCGATTTGCAGATAGGGCTGTTTATCGCCCGACACTTTGACCTGCTCGATGAGGTTTGAAGTTCCCTGCATCGCATGCCGCTGAAAGAACTGCTCGCTCCCGATACCGTCTGGCGTCCGGATGATCGAACAAGGCCGTCCCTTTATGTGATCGATCAGCCATGGCCCCACGGCCTCGTAGTAGTGAGCCAGATCAAGCTTTGTGACCGGCTCTGCGTCCGAGGCATCGGGCCACATGGGTTTCTCAGGGCTGGATATCAGAACGCCCATGACATCGACCTTCGCTCCCTTGCGAAATTTCGATGCCGTGCGCGGTTTCGGAGCCTCGGTCTCAGGGTCGGGAACATCCGTTTCGTCCGGGCTCGCTGGCTGATCTGCCTCAACCTCTTCCGCAGGCTTGTCCTCGCGCAAGCCTTTGAACGCGGCTTGTCGGACCTGGCCGTCCGCTGTCCATCCCGCAAACTCGATTTCCGCAACCAGCTCGGGCTTCAGCCAAAAAATTTCTGGTGTTTTCTTCGGAGCACCGATGCCGGTGAACGGAGATTTCGTGGTTTCGACCTCCTTCAATCGCGGCAACAACTTGTCGATCACGCTCGCCGGGTAACCAGTCCCAACGCGGCCGACATAAACAAAGTGGTCACCGCGATTGACACCGACTAGGAGCGAGCGGAATTTCCCGTTGGTGGTGGCGTAGGCACCTATCACCACTTCGTGTCCCGCTCGGCATTTGGATTTCGCCCACGTCTTCGTTCGGCCGGACACATAGGTTGCATCGGCCTTTTTCGAAACGATGCCTTCGAGCGACAATTTGCAGGCCGATTTTAAAACAGCATCCCCGCCTGTCTCGAAGTGTTCGACAAAGCGTATACGTGGGTCGTCCCCCGCCTTGCGCAGAAGAGCAACTAACCGCTCCTTTCGCTCTGTCAGCGGCAAATCGCGAAGGTCTTCACCGCCAGCAAACATCAGATCAAAGGCGAAGAAGACGAGATCGTCGGTCTTACCTTCCGACAACGATGCTTGCAGCGCTGCAAAATCCGGTGCACCGTTTTCATCGAGGGCGCATATCTCGCCGTCGATGATAGCATCTGGAAGTCCTTCGCAAGAACGAGCGATAGCAGGGTATTTCTTGGTCCAATCGAGGCCTTTGCGCGTTTTGAGGGTGACCTCACCACCTTGGATGCGCATCTGTATGCGGTAGCCGTCAAACTTGATCTCGTGAACCCAGCCGTTTGCGGATGGCGGTCGTTCCAGTGCTTCGCACAGTTGCGGCGCGATGAACGACGGCATTGCAGAGGACACAGTCTTATCGCGCGGATTGGTCCTTTTCTTCGATGCTGCCTTTCGTTCGTCGGCGGCAAGGCCTTCGCTGCTATCCCAGACCGCATCCGCCTCAACGGAACCACCTGATGTCATGAACGGCTTTGGCTTTCGGCCTTTTCCCGATGCAATGGCATCCATCGTCCGCCCAGAAGCAACAGACATCGCATTCTCTTCGAGTACTGCAGCGCCGTCTTTGTCGACGGAGAAATCATCATGGTGTTTGATCAGAAGCCAGTTGTTTCGCGTCTCGCCTTCTCGTCCACGCATTCGCACGAGGACGAAACTCCCATGAAGCCGTTCGCCCTCGAGCGTGAATTTGAAATCGCCTTTGGCGAGCGCCTGCTCTGGCGTCTTGTTGCCCTCTGGCTTCCAGTAGCCCCGATCCCAGAGCATAACCGTGCCCCCACCATACTGGCCCTTAGGAATAGTGCCCTCGAAATCACCGTAATCCAGCGGATGATCCTCGACCTCCACCGCGAGACGCTTGTCTTGCGGATCCAGCGATGGTCCTTTGGTGACCGCCCAGGATTTGAAGACACCGTCCAGTTCTAGCCTGAGGTCGTAGTGGAGGCGAGTAGCGTCGTGCTTCTGGATGATAAAGCGTCGACGGTTCGAGGATTTTACCTGCGCCTCCCCGCTCGGCTCAGCGGTTTTCTTGAAGTCGCGCTTAGCACGGTATTTGGAGAGGTTGACGGCCATGGGTTTTCTCGCATTCGATCACTATCGAAATGCCCAGGATGTGGCTACGGTTCCAGGATAGGCCTGAATTTGATCCATGCGGTTCCGTTCTCTTTGCAGTAAGATCAAAGGGCGCAGGGTCCCAGGCAAGCTTTTGCTCCGGCTGCTCGTCGAACTTTGCTGGCCGGACAGGCGAACGCCATGTTGCGTGGGCGGTTCCAGCAGTATCTGGCACTACACCGATAATGTACATGCGGTGGTGCAGCCTCGTTTAGCCCCATGGATTGACAGATCGGCACCTCATCGGCACCAAAGTGCCACGTCAGGCATCAAGTTGAATCGGACACCCTGAGTTTGCACTACCTTGCTAGCCAATGGCGAGGTCGTAGCTCCGCACCAGATCGGTCGGTTCGGAAAAAGTCGCCCTCGATGATCCGGGCTCTTAGCAGCTTGACGAGGTGCGCCGGAACCAGGACCGGGCCAACGCCAGTAACGTAGCCGCTGTCGCGACCCTTCTAGCATCAGCGCTGGAACAGCCTAATGTCGGCGCCGGCTCTAGCATCCGGCCGCCGCGCCATACCAAAGCTGCAATCCAGCCCGCGTCGCCCCGGGGAATGAACTCCGGCGTGAAGTGGACGTCTTGCGTGCATCGCGCAAGACATTACCTCGGATCGACCAAGGCTGCGGCTCGGAAGCACATGGCATCTTCCACGCAAATGCAGGCTCTAGCGCAGGACAATCGATGAGCTACTGGCGTTCTGTGCTGCTTCAAACAGGCTTTTTCCAGGGCCGTCAAGCCATTCATCAAAGCTCAGCAGATGGCCAAACTCTTCACGAAGACTTCCGATATCTGCGTGGCCTGCCAGTCGTCCGTCATCGAACAACTCAGTCAATCGCCGCAGGAAGTCGTTCTCATTCAGAAGAACATCCGGAAACCGGCTGTAGCTGATCGGCCGGCCAGCGGCGCGGCTGAGGCTTCGCTGCAAGCGGTCTCCCGTCAATTCATCGCCGGCGATCTCAATCGTGCGACCGACAAACCGGCCCGGATAGGAGAAGATGCGCGCCACGATCTTGCCGATATCTCGAACGGCGATGACTTGTCCGATCTGTGTCGGCCGAAGAAATGAGACGTAAGCATCCTGATCCAGACCCATCCCAGGCAGCATCAGCAGTTCCATGAAGCCCGCCGGACGTATGATGGTGCTGGGGATATCCAGCGCCCTGACATGGGCCTCGATCTCCGATTTGCTGTCGAAATGTCCCATGCCCGTCTTTTCCGGCCCGGCGGCATTTACCGAGGTATAGACGAAGTGACCGACGCCGGATTGCATGGCAATATCGGCGATCACTTTGCCATACCTGACCTCATCGTCGTCCGAAACACCGTAGACTGCCCCCTGCCCTGAACTCGGCTGAACACTGAACACGCCATAGACCCCTGTCGTAGCCGATCTGATCGACGCTTCGTTCGTAAAATCCCCCTGGACCACCTCAACACCGAGCGATGCCAAATCCAGACCTCTTTGGGCATCCGGATCGCGGACAAGTGCCCTGACGGACCAGCCATCGGCCCGCAGAGCCGATGCGACGGCCCCGCCCTGTTGGCCTGTCGCGCCGAAGACGAGGACAGTTTTTCCGGAACTGAACTCCGACGCCGCCGTGCCAATATCTTGATGATTGCTGGATGTCATTCGAGCCTCCTTGCTGCTGAAGGCCATCTAGGTATACTTATTATACGTGAATGCAATTACGCACCTGAACACTACCAGGTTTACAGGAGTATCCCAGTTATGGCTGCAATGCCGCCGGAAACTCTCGAACTGAACAGGCTTGTCTTAGAGGAGATTACGACAAAGTGGTCGTTGCTCGTGCTGGGATGCCTGTGCAGCGGGCCAATGAGATTTAATGCGCTGCGACGGGCAAACGATGGCATCTCCCAAAAGGCCTTGACGCAGTGCCTTCGTCGGCTGGAGGCCAACGGCTTTGTAACCCGCTCGGTCGTCAGCACCGCGCCCGTTGCCGTCGTCTACGAGATATCCCGGCTAGGGCGGTCACTCGAACCACACTTGCAAGCAATCCTCAACTGGGCAGATGAACATCGCGACGAGGTCTTAGCTGCGCAACGACAGTTTTATGGCGAGGCAGATGACTTGTCGCGCAAATAGATGATCCTGTGGTTTGGGATCTCGGCGTAGCCGACATCAAGAGTGTAATTCTTCGTGGCTTGGGTGGCGAACGTCTTCGCGAGCATCGTCTTCCCGGATTGTCGGGGCCTAACGATCAGCAAGACTCACGTGTCCAACATGGCGTCCTTAACACTTTGCTCGACGGGTCTTAGATAAAGCGCCACAGCCATACTCCTTGGTGACCATTCGCAATTAGGGCGATGGCCATATGAAACTCGAGCAGTGCTTGCTGTGATGGCGAAATATTAACGAATGGTATGGGGCAGTTGGCGGCCCACCGATCACCGAAACGCGAAGCGGAAAAAGGCTTTGCGACAAGGATGGTGGCCAGGACCGTCGAAGCAGAGTGCACGGGAACGATCAAGCGATGGTTTATGCGGGACGGCTGGAAGTTTCGCTCGATATGCCTTCAGCGATCATCAAGCAGTGCTGCGGACGTCAAGCGCCAGAGGCTATGCCACGGTGTTGAGAATATCCCCTTAGGCCGCGAGTTGGCTTTCTTTCAACCTCAGCGTCACAACCACACCACCCTCGACCCAGCTGACGTCGATTGAACCTTTGAGTTGCCCGGAAACGGTCCGCTGCAGGAGCTTGCTGCCATATCCTTCCGCCGAGCGCGTAGGTTCGACTGTATGGCCGCCTTGCTCGCTCCAGACAATTTCGATATCGTCCTCCACGACCTTGCCTGAGATGTCGAGTAACCCGGTATCATTCGACAGCGCGCCGTATTTGAGTGAGTTGGTCGCCAGCTCATGAATGACCAGCGCAAGGCTCGTAGCGGCCTTATCACCGAGGCCCATCCTGGGGACCGCTACGCGGATACGCCCCGCAAAGGCACCGACATCGTCGTAGGGCGCGAGAAGCACGGTAAACATGTCTCCCAGCAGTGCCGCATTCCCCTGACCATCCGGAAGGGGCCGGACCAACTCATGGGCACGGCCAAGTGCGGTCAAGCGCTGCGTCAGTTGCTTTGCCATTTCCTCCTTCGTCTCGGTGGAGCGCGATGTGATGTTCGTAAGACCAGCCGCAAGCGCCAGCAAGTTCTTGACGCGGTGGCTCATTTCGCCGGCGAGCAGCTCATGCCCTTCCTCGGCCTGTTTTCGGCCCGTCACGTCAAGGAAGATGCCCGTCATTTTCTTTGTAGCTGCGTCACCTTCGTTGCCCTGTCCTCTCGCAGAGATCCACCGAACGTCAGACGTGGTGGTCAAAATGCGGAAGTCGATTTCAAAAGGTCCGTCGATGGCCCGCGTTGCAACGAAAGCGGCTCTGACCCGATCCCGGTCGGCGGGATGAACCTTGGCGGATAGATGCTCAAAAGTGAGGTCTTGTTCGACGGGAATATCCCAAAGCTCGTAAGCCTTCGCATCCATCACAAACGTGTCGTCATCGACGATCCAGGTCCAGAGCGCGACGCCGGCTGACTTAATGGCCTGCCTAAGCTCGTTTGCATTCCATTCGGGCTGTGACCCTACTTGGCTCATGTTCAGTTCTCTTCCGCCAAATCAAAAAAGATGACCCTGATCAGAACTAGCGGGCTGGACAAGCGGAATCAATGGTCTAGCTCCGCTTCGCAGTGACTGCTCAAATCGCACATTAATCGTACATTACAAGCATGAGCCCTCTCCAATTGCGACTGGCGTCAATGAAGGGGCAACCGCGTAGAGCACCTTTATGTCAGGTGAGGCGTAGACCCTAGGCCGATCTGGATACGTGCGAGTGGCGCTGCGAACGTCCAGACGACCACTCCCCCGTCAACACTCCAGGTCGCCTGACCTGAGAGAGCCGATGGTACCACCTTTGAGAGGACAAGAGCACCATAGCCTTCATCCTGCGCCAGTAAATCCGCATAGGGCACGGCTTGCTCAGACCAGATAAGCTCGAACATGTCGACGCCCTCATCACTGGTCACTCGCCACGTGATGGATATGCCGCCGACATCCGTAACGCCGAAGCGCATCGCATTCATGATCAATTCGTGAAAGGCCATGCCGAGATTGAGAACGGCGTTTGCGTCAAGAACGATTTGAGGGCCGATAATCTGGACCGGCTGCACAGCTTCGAAAGGTTTGAGCTGATGAGCCACCAGATCGGCAAGGCTGACGCCGGCCCAATCGACCTGCGAGAGAAGATCATGCGAATGCGATAGCGCCATGATACGCTCACGAACCCGCCTCTCGAACTCTTCGATTGAGCGGGAGCGTGTTGCCGTCTGCCGGATGACGGCAAGCACAATCGCGTATTGATTTTTGACGCGATGATTGATTTCTCGCATCAAAAGGCGAAGCCGGCGGTCACTCTCGCGCGTCTCCGAGATATCCCGAGCGATGCTGGACGCCCCTATTAGCTCGCCGCCGCGGCTTTTGATGGGGGATATGGTGATCGAGATAGGGACTATTCGACCATCTCGATGGCGGCGGGTCGTCTGCAGAGGTTCGATCCGCTCCCCTAACTTCAGCCGCCGTAGGATATCGGCCTCCTCATCACGTTTGTCGTCTGGAATGATCAGATAGATCGGCTTTCCGACTGCCTCGCTTTCCGCAAAACCGAACATGCGCTCGGCCGCATTGTTCCAGCTGACGATCGTCCCGGTGAGGTCTTTGCTGATGATCGCGTCGAAGGAAGACTCTACGATGGCTGCGAGGCGTTCTGCGCTATGCTCTTCCATGTATGACCGCTTGGCTCATTGCTGCTTCGCTGGGTTGATCTAGGCAGACGCCCGACAGATCAACCCCGCACAGGTTTGGAAAGTTCAAGAAGCGCGATTTTTTGACAGTCAACGGCTCAGATGAGCATCGACCGGATCAGGAACGGTCGTAGGTGAAGGAGGTCAGCAAAGTCGTCACGAAATTGCAAGCCCTCTCCTTTACCAGCACCTCCGTCCACTCGTCAGTTCCGCGAAGCCTCAAGTCAGTCTGGATGCTATCCACGGCCGCTTCTTCTATTCGCTTAATGTGGGAACTAAAGCCCGCTTCACCCGCACCATGGTACATGTCGCGGATGACCATGCGCAGGATTTCCTGGATCGCTATCTGCCAGGCCGTATTGATTGCCTGCAGCTCGTTGGTGTCCGGTGCCATCAAAGGCTCCTAAGGAATGAGTAAGTTCGAGCGCGACTGTATATCGCTCCCTGGTCTATTCCACGGCCGCATCCCACACTAGGCGGGAGTAGACATTAAGCCTGCCGGGCCTTTCGGGCGGCGTCACGCCTGTCCCGCTCGGCTTTACGGGCGGCCTCGTCTTGAACAACCCGTGCTATCCGGGCATTCTGGGCCGACTGCCGAGCCTCGATCTCGGCTGCGGCTGCTGCCTCTGTGGCCGCCCGTTCTTGAGCCGCAAGGGTCTCGATCCGGGCGCGCTCCTCGACTTTCAGTCGCGCCCGTTGCGCGCGGCGCGCTTCACGAGCCTCCACAAGGCAGACGCGCTCGGCCTGTCTGGCGGCTTGTGACGGCTCAGCCGCCGTCTTTGCAGCGCGGTAGGCCATAAGGAGAGCTGCCTTGGCGTCCGCAGCAGCTGAGCGTCGGTCGGTAAGGTCGTTGTTTCTGGAGTGTCTCAAATTCTTATCCTGACATTCGTCGTTGGGATGATCAGCCGGCCTTGGTTCGTTTGGCACGCAGCGCAGATGTTGCAGACATCCGGTCGGCTTGCTCCTTGGCGAGACGCGCTTCGCGCAGCCTGAGCGTCTTGGCATCGCGTGCCTGGGCCACGGATTGGAGCTCTTCCGTCGCATTGTTCTTGGCGAAGAACTCGGTCTGGAGACTGCCCCAGGCGGTCTCGGCCTGCTGGCGGGATTTGCTACATGTCTCTGTCATTGAATGTCCTCGATGTTGGCTAAAACGCCTAAACGAAAAAGGCCAGGCGAACTGCCTGGCCTCAAACTGATAATTGCTTCCGGCAGTGCCAGTACATCCGTGGTCAAAGGGAAGCAGATATCGATTAAGCGGACTGCAGATTGCAGGCCGACATCTTGCCCGACTTCATGTCGCGCTCGAGTTCGAAGCCGATCTTCTGGCCTTCGACGAGCTCGCGCATTCCGGCCCGCTCGACAGCCGAGATGTGAACGAAGGCGTCAGCACCGCCGTTGTCAGGCTGAATGAAGCCAAAGCCCTTGGTGGAATTAAACCATTTTACTGTGCCGGTGGTCATGATGAACCCTTTCAAAGCATAGATTGAGGAACCGCGAAGCAGCTGCTCCGCAGGCGAAAACCGACTATTTTTGAAAGAAAAGTTCGCTTAGAGCACGGTGCCAATCGCGCGGTGAACAAAGCTCGGCAAGCAAAAGATCGATAAACTATACATAATGGAATGACAGTCAGAGGTCAACGATTAGTTTTGAATTTTTCGCGATCTTATCTTCTGGTTGTACTTCTCTGAGCACACTCGGTGACTTCCTATCATTTTCGAACCGGACCAACGGAGCCAAACATCGAACCATGGAAGAAAGTCACGCAACTGAGGGGTCTTGCCGGACTTCAGGCGGTCCTGCCCGAACCAAAATGCGTCTGAAGTGGCATGTCTGACGAGCGCAGCACAGGACAGCAAGTGGCGGAGATGAACCGCTCGAAGCAGGACATGAGTGCCAATGGCCGGTCCGGCCCGCCGACCGTCACTGACGACGACCGTTGCGAGATTTTTTAACAAGGGACTTCGCGAAAAAGACTGGTCGATTGCTACGACGATATATCAAGCCATGCTCGCTTGATCGCCAAAGACTATAAAAGGAATGCACTTCGCTCCCATTCAAATAAAGCGTTAAGGCGAAAACGACCTATTCCGGTAGGATCCGACCTGCGCACTTAAACCTATCGATCACCGGTCAGACGCATCGCGGGCGCAATCCCATCCAGCAGTGCGGAACGATAAGCCAGACGGCGCATTGTTTGGACGAGCGGGTCGTTAAGCTACCCAAGATGGACTTCCCCGGCATTTGACCGGGTAGCGACTCGAAGGTCGTGCGTACCGCTCTCAAAAGGAGAACCGAACATGGGTTCGACAGCCGATAAAGTATCCGGCAAGGCGAATGAACTGACTGGCAAAGCAAAGCAGGTTGTCGGTGACGCCACCGACAACAAAAGTATGCAGGCCAAGGGCGCCGCTCAGGAAGCAAAGGGCGACGCCCAGCAGGTAAAAGGTCATGCAAAAGATGCTGTGAAAGGCGTCGTCGACAAAGCCTGAATAGGCACTTAGCGACTGCAAGATGAGGTCGGAGCGATTTCGCTTCGACCTCGCCCTCTTAAAGCTGCGCTTGCGGGCTTGCTCGACGAGCGGGCCGGCAAAGAGGAGTATGACGCTCCAACCTCGGCCAACCTGTCCCTGACATAGCCGATCCGTTGGAACCAAACGACACCGAGACGTCGAATTCAAAGATCGCAACTGAGTACTGGCAGCCGGCGGTCGGTCAAGATGGCCGAAGACGTCAGCACCCGATATCGGGAAGGCGACCCCTTAGAGGCGGACGCGTTCTGGCAAATTTTCGCAGCGCCTCTGACGCATCATGATCCGCCTACCCTCTATGACCGATCGATAATCAAAAAGGATCTGCAGATGACAAAACACAAACATCTCGGCAGCGATGCTGCGCGAAGCGATCCCGAAACCGCCGACCAAGATCGCGAGGCACTGAAGCGACGCGCGCAGGAAAATGTCGATCGGTCAAAGAAGAAAGACGTTGACCCGGATGGTCATGACGAACAGCTAGACAATCCAACGCCCGGGTCCGACGCGGCTGAACCTTCCCCGCAGTGAATCGCAGAGCTATCTCAGTTGTCCAAGCATATGGGAGCGGAGTGAGCCGAACACCTCGTGACGACCTCGCAGCGCACGCATATCCGGATGCATGTCAGACCACCACCTATGCCTCATCCAATTCGTCGTTACTCTGAACGCGATCCAAATGTGCTCCCGTGAATTTCTCAATCCCGGCCTTCGCGATGGCTTCGGCGAGTTTTTCGGCATCGTAGGGTTTGGCCACCAAAATGGCATCCGTTTCATCGCGAACGGAGGACGGGTCACCGGTCGCATATATGATCAGCGCAGCAGGCCTTAAAGCCCTAGCCTCAGCAGCCAGCTGTGAGCCTGATGCGCCGGGGAGATTAACGTCGGTGACAAGCACATCGACCGCCATTGTTTGTAAGACAGCTTTCGCCTCTTCAGCGCTTCCCGCTTCGACGACGATCAGTCCGGCATCCTGGAGCATTTCAGCTGTGTTGATCCGGATAAGGGCATCGTCCTCAACCAGCAAAACGGTCGCGCGACCGACTTTCAACTTGCTTGGCTCAACTTTGCTTGGTTCCACATTGATGGCGGAAGGCGCTGGAGATTGCTCTAGCTTCTGCACTGGGTCCGCCAGGCGGCCCTTGGTTTTCGTATTCGCCCGCTGGGCCTGGTTTGCCAAGACATGACGGAACTTACGCGCCAGCGCCTCACGGGTATAGGGCTTGGACAAAAGCTCGACGCCTGCATCGAGCCTGCCGCCGTGCACGATCGAATTTTCTGTGTAGCCTGACGTGAAGAGCACGGCGATATTCGGTAGCCGTTCTTTCGCCTTTCGGGCGAGTTCGGGACTTTTGAGGGTGCCTGGCATCACGACGTCGGTGAACAGGATGTCGATGGGAATGCCGCTATCGATCACGGACAGCGCGTTCGATGCATCGACCGCCTTCAGCGTGCGATATCCAAGGTCGGTCAGCATCGAGATGACGGTTTCGCGGACCTCCGCATCATCCTCAACGACAAGGACAGTTTCCGTCCCCCCGACAATTGGCCCGTTATCGACAGCGACCTCGACATCTTCGGCCTCGTTCGCACGCGGCAGATAAAGCTTGATGGTCGTGCCGTGGCCGACTTCCGAATAGACTTTGACATGGCCACCGGATTGTTTGACGAAGCCGTAAACCATCGACAGACCAAGACCGGAGCCCTTGCCTTCGGCTTTCGTGGAAAAGAACGGCTCGAAAACCCTTTTCGATGATCTCGGGCGGCATGCCGGACCCGGTATCTGTCACCGCCATCATCACATACTGGCCGGGACTGACCTCATCATGCGTGCGGGCATAGGCATCATCGAGGTGAGCATTTGACAGCTCGATCGTCAGTTTGCCCTGCCCTTCCATCGCATCGCGTGCATTGATGGCGAGGTTCAGTAGAGCATTCTCGATCTGCGTCGGATCGATAAAAGTGTTCCAGAGGCCTCCACCAAATACGGTTTCGACCTCGATGGCTTCGCCGATCGCCCGGCGGATCATGTCGTCCATGTCGCGGACGAAACGGCTGATATTGACCACTTTAGGTTCGAGCGCCTGACGGCGACCGAAGGCGAGCAACTGGCTGGCGAGTTTTGAACCTCGCGATACGCCGGCCATGGCGTTTGCGATCTTTGCTTCGGCACGTTGGTTGCCCGCAACCTCCTTCGACAGAAGCTGAAGATTGCCGGACACAACCTGCAACAGGTTGTTGAAGTCGTGCGCGACGCCGCCGGTCAATTTCCCCACTGTTTCCATTTTTTGAGCCTGCGCCAGCTTCACTTCGGCCTGGCGGCGCTCGGTAATCTCGGTGATGACGCGCGCTTCCAGATTTTCGTTTAGCTGCTTTAGCTGCTCTTCGGCCCGCTCCCGGTGACGAACCTGGCGCGCAAGCGCCTCTGCCTGCTCACGCAAAGCCGCCTCAGCGGCGCGCTGATGGGTGATATCAGTATGAACGCCCACCCATTCGACGATGTCACCTTTTGAGCCGATGATCGGCAGAGCGCGGATGGCGAACTGACGCCACGCGCCATCATGCCGGCGGACCCGATGTTCATGCACGTACATGGATTTCGCTTCGACCGCGGCATTCCAGGTCGCGACCGACGCGTCCATGTCATCCGGATGCACAGCTTGTGCCCAACCGAACCCTTGGTACTGCTCGAACGTCTGGCCGGTGAGTGTTGCCCAGCCCGGCTGCTCGCCGACCATTCTGCCGTCCGCACTGTTGGTCCACAGAACGCCATGTACTGCGTTCACGGCCGTACGAAAGCGTCTGTTGCTCATTTCCAGCTCGGCTTCGCGCACAGCGCGATCTTCGATATCGATGCCGAGAATGTAGGTGCCGGGGACTGATCCATCCCCCGCCAAATGCGGCACGTATCGAATTTCGAGGCGGCGTGGCGCGCCGCCCTGCACCGGCATGTCGGCTTCGCCGGTCACGACTCCGCCAGCCAGTGCGCGGTCGATGTCTGGCCGCCGATTTTCGTATGGTCCCTCACCGATGACCGCGGCGATATGTTTTCCAACCATGTCGTCCGGCTTCATACCAAACCACGCTTCATAGGCATGATTTGCGAAGCGGTAGACGTGGCTGCGATCGACATAGGAGATCAGCATCGGCACGGCGTCGGTTACGCGGCGCAGTTCGTCTTCGCTTTCGCTCACACGTTTTTCCATCGCGACGCGATCACTGTTGTCAACAACCGTACACATCACGCCACCGATTTTGCCGTCGGCCTCGTATACCGGTGTGTAAAACAGATCGAAGATGAATTGCTCAGGCCGACCATCTCGCACAAGCGTCATGCTCTGATCGCGGTAGGAACGAAGCTCGCCGCGAAGGCCGGCCTCGATCATGTCACGGTTCCAGTCCCAGATTTCTGGCCAGACCTCTGCAACGTTGCTGCCAAGTGCGCGAGGATGTTTTTGACCTGCGATCTTCGCATAGGTATCGTTGTAGATCATCACATGGTCCGGCCCCCACATCAGCACTTTCGCAACTGGCGAATTGACGATATTGGCGACCGTGGTACGGAGCTCGACGGACCATCCGCTCGTCGGCCCAAGGGCGGTTTTTGACCAGTCCTTTTCCCGGATGATGCTGCCGCAGGCACCGCCCCCGATTGGCCAAGCTGATGTGGGTGTTATCGCGGGCTTGGCACCGTCACGAAGCAGGCGCAGCCCCGATCGGACGACTTCACTGGCATTGCCATAGTTACCCGACGACAGGCACTCGGAAATGAACCCCTCAAGCTCCGGGGTCAGCGAGAAATTGCGTGTGGAACGTTTGGCCATAACTGGCTCGTCTCATGGAATTTCAGATGTGTCAACGTGTGGCACTGCAAAAGACGTTTGCCGATGCGATAGGCCGTCGGCTTGGGCCCAATCTTTGCATCTCAACAGCCAAGAATGTTTAAAATGGGACGAGGACCTTTACGAGAAACCAAGCTTAACTTACGGCGACCGCCGTGCTTTCATCCCGCTTTCACTCCGGCTTTAGGCGGCGTCCGAGCACATATCCCTCGGACGTGCGGGGATTGCGAGGGATTTAAAGCTAGGCTTTGCCAGAAAGTAACCTTGGATGAGGGAGACGCCAAGGTCTTTCAGTGTCGCCATCTCCTCCGCAGTTTCCACCCCTTCGCACAAAGGAACAATTGCCAGATCCTCTAGCATATCGAGCGTATGTTTTACAATTTTGCGCCGGACGGGGTCTGTGTCGATCCCCCGGATCAAGCCCATGTCCAATTTTACAATGTCGGGCTGGAAGTCGGTTAGAAGGCCGAGCCCGGAATGACCGGCTCCGAAATCATCAATTGCCGTCTTGAATCCCATATCCCTGTAGGTGCGAAGAATATGGAGAACATGTTTGGTATCGAGCTGCTCGTTTTCGGTGAATTCGAAAATGATGCGGTCAAGAGGAAAGCCGGTCTTCAAGGCGGTTGCAAGTGTCAGCCGAATGCAGGCCCGCGGTTCATAGACGGCGTTCGGCATGAAATTGATCGATAGCTTTACATCATCAGCAGGATCGTAAAGTTCAGAGGCCAACTCAATCGCCTTCACGCGACATTGCTGGTCGAACGCATAGCGATTGCCTTCCTTGACTTGGCTGAGAACGGAACCAGCGCCCTCGCCGTTCGGACCTCGCACCAACGCCTCATGAGCGAAGACAGCGCCCGTACTTATGTTGACGATCGGCTGAAACGCCATCGAAAAGGGAAGGTCGAAAGTGGCGCCATTGCGGCAGCCATCACAGTGCGTCGGCATATAGAGCCCTCCATTAAGGGGCAAGTCTTACAGGATCAGCGATTAATCTTCCGTTGCTTCGCAACCCAATAAGTTGCTGTCCGTTCTAGGTAGCGAAATATCCCCCAAGGCGACTATGTTTTACCTAATTCAACCTGTAATGTGACTAACGTATGTCTAAGCAATTTTCGCGCGATGAGATCGCAAGGACTCGATTTCCAGCCTTCGCGCTTTAAACGAAAACGCAAAGTGCCTTACCGAGTAGACCCGTGATTTTGTGAACAGATAACGAACACACCCGCAAGACAAGGAAAGTGGTGTTCTCGCCTTAAAAGGACTCGAACCGGCGACCAGACCTTTCCAGAGCCATCGTCTCGAATAAGACGGCTCTGCGATTATATGATGTTCATTGCACATCAGTCAGCGATGGAGATTTAGGCTTAGTCGAAGTAGATCTCCCCATACCTGCGACGCGATGAGCTGCAGTTCCTATGCCGAGCGCACCGTCCGGCTAGCATATAGGTCCTGAAGCTGTTGCTGTTTCAAGGCATCCTGTTTCGGCGCTATACCGAAAGTTCGGGAATACTCCCGACTGAACTGCGAGGCGCTCTCGTACCCAACTTTGTACGCGGCCTCAGTGACATTCGCGGCTTGCGTTGCCATCAGTCGGCGCGCCTCGAGCAGGCGAAGTTGCTTTTGAAACTGAAGCGGTGTCATAGCTGTGAGCGCCTTGAAATGCTGATGGAAAGATGACGGGCTCATTCGAGCAATATCAGCGAGTTCCTCCACTCGCAGCGTCTCGGCAAAATTGGTGTGCAGAACCGATACGGCCCTCACCACTCGCTCGATGTTCGACCCGGGCAAGCCTAGTTTGCATATCTCGCCGCCATGCGGCCCGGTCAGCAGCCAATAGCATATCTCTCGCACGATCGAAGGCGCCAGGATCGGGATAGCCTTCGGCGTCGCCAGCAACCGAACCAGGCGAAGGATGCAATCTGCCAACGGTTGATCGACCTTGGCAACGAAAGCGCAGGGACCCGATATTTCCGGCTGAGGGGGAAGCGCCTCCAACTGTTTAAGAACCTCCCGTACGGTTGCCACGTCGAAGTCGATCATTACGCCAACGTAGGGAGTCTCCTCACTCGCCTCGACGATCTGGCCGGTCGCTGGGACGCCCACACTGACGACGAGGCACTCCATCGCTCCGTAGCGCAGCAGCTCCTCTCCAAGCTGCAATTCCTTGCCGCCCTCGACGACGACGCAGAGCGATGGGCGGTAGATGTTCCGCATCGGCATCATCGACTGATACGAGCGGACGATGTTGAAGCCTTCAATGGCAGTCGGGAACAGGCCTTGTCCGCCTCCCTGCTCTTCGATGTAGGCCGTTACGGCAGACAGCAATGGTGTATTCAAGCGAGGCTCCGGTTGCTTCAGGGGCCACTGCAACAGGTGGCTTCTCGCCGGCACTATCGCCTCGCTTGTAGGAATAGGCAAGTTTCTTGAGAGTTCGGGCATTCTGGTCATTGGACACTCCATCTAGCTTAAGGGTGCAACCAAGCGAGGAGTGACCTCAAGATGACAGAAATTGTCGCCCGGTCAATAGACCCCGTAAAGACACGAGCGGCGCCTGCTGCCGCCATCCGGGAGTACGTGAAAGGCCTGCGAATGGCCGCCATATGCATCGTGCTTCTGCTGATCAACGCGTTCTCGCAGATCGATCGAATATTGCCGTTCATCCTGGCGGAAAAGATCAAAGCGGATCTGGAGTTGACCGATACCGAGATGGGCCTGCTCACCGGGCTGGCGTTTGCGGTGTGCTATGCACTTCTCTCATTACCGCTTGCCCGAGCAGCCGATCGGGGTTCTCCCCGGCTCGTACTGGTGTCCTGCATCCTGATCTGGAGTGTCATGACGACACTCGGAGGCTTTGCCGCCAGTTTCATTTTTTTGGCACTCACTCGGCTCGGCGTTGCATTCGGCGAGGCTGGCGCAGTGCCGGCAGGCCATGCTCTCATCGTCCGGAAGATCGGGGTAGAGCGGCGCGGTCTTGCTATCGGTATGTTCGCGATGGGCATTCCGCTCGGCACGATGGTCGGGTTTGCGGCAGGCGGCGCGATTGCAGACGTCTTCGGTTGGCGCGTTGTTTTGATGGGCCCCGGAGCCATCGGCGTCCTGATCGGACTGTTGACCATTCTTATTGCCGGCCCCACCCCTCCGCTTCCAGGTACAGCCTCTCGCGACGAACCCTTTCTGCGAACCAGCCTTGACCTGTTGTCGTTCCCGGCCTTCCGCTGGTTGTTCACAGGAGCCGTTTTCCTGGGCTTCGCAGGCGCACCTTTTTATGCCTTCTCGATCCCTTTTCTGATCCGCGCCCATGGTTTTACCGCGACAGAAGTCGGCGTCGCGTTCGGCATGTTGCAGGGCTTGATGGGAATCATCGGGACGCTGGGCGGCGGACGCTGGTTTGACCACGCTGTTCGCTCAGGTACCGGCAAGGTGCTTGGGCCCCCGGCAATTCTGTTCCTCATCGCCAGTACAACGACAACTGCGGCGCTATTTGCCCCGACTGGCTCGATGTCCATTGCGCTCTTCGTGCCCGGAATGCTGTCATTTTCCTTCATGCTGCCGTGGGGCTTCGGGGCTGCGCATCTGATCGCCGGTCCTGGTCGTCAGGCACAGACGACCAGCCTCGTCATGATCGCATCCGGCCTTGCCGGGCCTGCACTCGGTCCCCTGATCGTCGGTATCGTCAGTGATGCAGCTACAGCGGCTGACATTCCGAACGGCCTCGGACTTGGTCTGTTGATCGTGCCGTTAGCAAGCGCTCTCGCAGGTATTGTCTACCTGATCACAAATCAACGCATTGCCGCTTTCCTCCGTCGCCAGTGACCGCAAATCGCCGTCACAGGCAGATCTATCCGAAACTTTTTAGGAGATGTTGAAATGTCCAACCCAGGCAATTCACGGCGCACATTCCTCGCGCTCGCAGCCGCCGTGCCATCCGCTCTCGCCATGAGCGGCATCGCATCGGCCCAGTCGTCCCACACTGGTGGTGCTGCCCAGCCAAATGAAAGGCGTGGCGCGATCGTCACCGGCTCTTCCCGCGGCATTGGCGCAGCGACCGCCCGCCGTCTGGCGCGGGACGGGTTCGCAGTAACGGTGAACTACCTCAACAATCGCGAATTAGCTCAAGCGGTCGTCCGCGAGATCGAGGCTGCTGGTGGCCGCGCCATCGTTCGCCAGGGCGACGTCGCAGATCCGGCTGCGGTCAAAGCCTTGTTCGACGCCCATGACGAGGCGTTCGGCGGTGTGGACGTGGTGGTCAACAATGCTGGAATCATGAATGTCGGTCCATTTGCTCAAATGACCGACGAGGCTTTTGACCGGATGATGGCCACCAACGTCAAGGGGAGCTTCAATGCCTTGCGCGAGGCTTCACGGCGCGTCCGCGATGGCGGACGGATTATCAGCCTGAGCTCAAGTATCATCAAAATGAGCCCTCCCGCTACAGCAGCCTACGCCGCGACCAAGGCGGCACAGGAGATCTACTCAAACGTTCTTGCCAAGGAACTGGCTGGCCGCAACATCTCGGTCAACGCGATTTCACCAGGCGCCGTCGATACCCAACTCCTGCGCCAGCACGGGGAAGAGGCGCTACGCGGCATACCGGAAGCAACCCCGCTCCGTCGGCTGGGCCAGCCAGAGGATATCGCAAATGTCATAGGCCTTCTCTGCTCGCCTGACGGGGCCTGGATCAATGGCCAAAACGTCTTCGCAAACGGCGGGATCGCCTGACGGAAGACCGCTGTGAACTTGCCTCGCAGCCAGCCGGAGCATTCCCCAGGTCTCCGGCACGGATGCGGCGAACACGCCAGATCGCCACATGCCACCCCTCGGCGCACCGATAGGGTCAACGCATAGGCTCGGATCCCGGAGCCGCCCCGTTCCGGATCCGCGAAAGGTCGCTTCACCCCACGGCGACCTCCCCGTCCGCCGGAGACGTGACCTGAACATGGGGTCTTCGGCGGACGATCTCGCCCCAGCAGAAACAAAGGAACTGACGATGTCGAAATCGTGGACACTTGACGATATGCCTTCTCAGAGGGGTCGGACGATCCTGATCACCGGGACTGGTGGTCTGGGCTTCGAAGATGCACTTGCATTGGCTCGCGCCGGTGGCGACGTGATCATCGCAGGACGCAATCCGCAGAAGGGTGCAGACGCTGTCCGGCGCATTAAGGAAAGCGCGCCGCAGGCATCGATCACGCTGGAGATCGTCGACCTCGCCAGCCTCGCGTCGATCCAGGCACTCGCCAAGCGACTGAAAGAAACGCGCGACCATATCGACGTGCTCATCAATAACGCCGGTGTTATGACGCCGCCGACACGTCAGACGACCAAGGACGGTTTCGAACTGCAGTTCGGCACCAACTATCTCGGCCACTTTGCCCTGACGGGCCACCTCCTGCCGCTGCTCGTGCGCGCAAAAGACCCGCGGGTCGTCACGCTCTCCAGTATTGCTGTAAAAAGCGCAAGCGCCGCCATCAATTTCGACGACCTGCAAGCGGAGCGCTCCTATAAACCGATGCCTGTCTACACTCAGTCGAAGCTGGCCTGCCTTATGTTTGCATTCGAATTGCAACGGCGGAGCGAAGAGGCAGGCTGGGGTATCACCAGTATCGCTGCCCACCCCGGACTGTCGCGCACCGATCTGCTTCATAATGCGCCTGGGCGTTACAGTGCTCAAGGCCTCCTGAGGACGTTCTTGTGGTTCCTGTTCCAGCCCGTCGCACAGGGTGCGCTGCCGACCTTGTTTGCGGCGACATCTCCGAACGCTCGAGGCGGTGGCTACTATGGGCCAGACAGACTGGGCGAAACGCGTGGACACCCGACCGAGGCACAAATCCCGCGCCAGGCGCTGGAAAAACATGTCGCGCACAAGCTCTGGGAAATGTCGGAGAAACTGACCCGGATTTCGTTCAATGCGCAGGCTCCCACGTTGGAGATCTCAAGCCTGGGCGCGACAACCGTTGTTCGGGAGGGCTGAGAGATGGATCCGCTCGGACATCTTGTCGATTGGATTGCGATATGCGGCATATTTGGCCTGTTCGCGATCGGTCTGGCGGAGCGCTTCCTGCCTGCCCTACCCTCTTATGGGATTCTTGTCGCGATAGGCATTGCGGCCGACGACGAGGCCTGGTCACTCCACACGGCCGTCATTGGCACGGCGGTAGGAAGCTCCATCGGCGCTCTTGGCCTTTATCTTCTTGTGCGTGCGGTCGGAAAAAAGCGGACGACATCCCTCCTCTACTCTGTCGGCGGATGGGTAGGACTATCGCGACCCCGTGTCGAGTGGACATTGTCGTCCCTGCGCGATCGAGAACGTGCGCTCACGATCCTGTCGCAGCTTATTCCCACCGTGCGGTTGATCTCGCCTGTCGCGGCGGGCCTTTTAGGCACGAGCGCGCTTCGGTTTGCCGCCGGCGTATCTGTCGGCATCGTTCTGTGGAACGGGCTGTTTATTGCCGCGGGTTATCTGGCTGTGCTAGCGATCCCCGGCATAAATTCGTCCACGCTCGCGCTGAAAATACTAATCGTCCTTGTTGCCTCGGAGCTTGTCATCGCCTTTGGATGGCGCCTTCAGCGGCGATATTGGGCGCGCCCAGATCTTGGGGCGAGCAAGCGATGACGACTAAAGCTGCTAATGATACGTTATTGTTTTTTCGGGCGTGGCTTTCAGCTCCGCTTCGCGTTGCCTCCGTTACACCATCGGGTCGCGCGTTATCTTCGCTTATGACCACCGAAATTTCTGCCGATACAGGCATAGTCATTGAACTGGGTCCGGGAACCGGCGTTTTTACGGAAGCATTGCTGCAACGGGGCGTCGCTGAAGAAAATCTCGTACTGGTCGAGTATGGTGCGGAGTTTGCGAACCAGCTGAGCGAGCGTTTTCCAGCCGCAAAGACCTTTCACATCGATGCTGCTCAACTCCGCAAGTTGCCGCTTCACGCCTCGGCGCCTGTTGGTGCCGTTGTCAGTGGCCTTCCTCTTCTGTCGATGCCGCTGCGCAAGGTACATGCTATCTTGGAGGGTGCATTCTCGCATCTTCGCCATGGTGGAGCGTTCTACCAATTCACCTACGGTCCGCGATGCCCGATTGCCAGACCCTTGCTGGACCGTCTAGGCCTGAAGGCGACCCATGTCGGCTGGACCTTTGCCAATATTCCACCTGCGGCGGTCTATCGCATCACTCGACGCAGACCGCGAGACGCGGCCGTCGGTGCGGCCTAACCTCGAAGTTCAACGTTCTGATCGGCCCCGGCCGAGCGTCAGGCGTCGCCCTGCATTCTCTGATCGATGGTGCGGGTGATATTGTCCCAACCGGCAAGAGCGAGTTCCGCTACGGCATGCAACTCGGCGCGATCAGCTCCGTCACGGGCGCGGATCGCCATGCCGCTTTGAACTGTCTGCACGAACCTCGCCAGTTTGGTCGTATCCGCCGTAGACTTCAGATCACCATCGTTCTTCGCTCGATCGAAGCGCGCTTTGAGCAGATCGAAACCGCCTGCACGAGTCGTTCGCATGAGTTCGCCCAGTTCGGAGTGCTCTTCGCTGCCCACGGTCGCCAGCGTTGACATGCACCCATGGGGTAGATCGAGATCTCCACCGGTCATCGCGATCGCCTCATCCTGGAGAAAGAACAGAGCGGCCTGCCTCGCTGTCGAAGCAGCCCTGAAGCGGGTCCAAACCAACCCCTCGTAGGTCGTGTAATAGTATCGGAGGGCCTCGGCATAGAGCGCATCCTTCGAACCGAAGGCCGCATAAAGGCTTTTGGTTCCGATCCCCATTGCCTCCGTGAGGTCGGCGATCGAGGACGCCTCGTATCCCTTCATCCAGAACAGCCGTGTCGCTGCGGCAAGCGCAGCCTGGCGATCAAACTCCCGCGGCCGCCCGCGTGGAGGACGCTTCGACGGTGAGTTCGCTTGATGTATCACAACATTATTTTGCATCGATCGCTGTATAAATCAGTTGACGGTCGTTTGCAATGCCGTTACCTATTTGTGCATCGATCACTGCATAAAGGAATAGTCAGGGATCTATATTGGAAACGCGCACTTTTGAACGGCGGTTTGAGGGGAACGCGAGAGGCATATCGCCTGATGGTCAGCGACAAGATGGACGCAGCCAGCGCGGGCCTCTAAGTCGGTTATGGTAGCCCATCCCGATTCAGTCGCGACTAAGCGCGCATCTTTTGTTTGACGTGGAAGATCGGACCCATCTCAATCAGTGGCCGGCACGCAGTTTCCTGGCGGCCCATGACCAGCAAACAATTTCGTCAAGTTTTCTTAAACCCTATCTGGAGAGTAACCATGTCCACCAATCCTATCGATATCGCCACCACTTTCTTCGGCCACTGGAGTGCAAATCGCATTGAGGACGCCCTTGCGATGCTGTCGGATCACGTCCTCTATGACAACGTGCCGCTGCCCGACATAATAGGGAGGGACAACGTTCGCAAATTCCATTCGGACTTCGGGGTTGGAACGGCGTTTACGGTAGACTGGGCTGTGACCAACATCGCGGCATCGGGGAATCTTGTTCTTAACGAGCGGATCGATGTGTTCACCCATGAAAGTGGCACGAAGCTTACATTGCCGGTCATGGGTACAGTCACCGTGGAGAACGGGGAAATCACTGTCTGGCGCGACTATTTCGATCTGGCCGACTTCGATAGGCAGGTCTCACTTCTCAAGAGATAGCCAGTTCGCAAACCCGCCGCCGCGGAGCCGAAGCGGCGTTGTTCTCGCCGACATGCCGCGCTCGAAGGCAAGCTGCTTTGGTGACCGACCGAGCCGTACCTGTCTTCCCGGCGATCGCCCGGGCAGGTCCGTGGCTCCCCTAACACGGGTATCGATAGAAATGACGCGGTGTTTCTAGGAATTCGCCGCAATAGAGCGGTTTCCTTTCACTCTAAGCGGAGAAACATCATGATTTCACCCTACACGATCAACATCCCTGACGAACGGCTCGCCACGATCAGAGCGAAGGTCGAGGCTTATGACTGGAGCCAGTTGCCGGATGCCGGAGGCTGGTCGGCGGGGGTCGGGATTGACGACCTGAAGCGGCTCGCCGCTTATTGGAGGGACAGCTTTGACTGGCGTGCGGTCGAACGGCGCCTCAACGCACTCCCCAACTTCATGGCCGACGTGGAAGGCGAGCACATCCACTTCGTTCATGTGAAAAGCGACGGCTCTAAGCCGCCCATCCTGCTTCTCCACGGCTGGCCGGGTTCGTATCTCGAGTTCGAGCGGCTGTTGGAGCCGCTCGCAGCGGACGGGCACGATGTCGTCGTCCCCTCGCTTCCTGGCTTCGCGTTCTCCAACCCGATCACGGGCCCGATCGGTCCGCGGCGGGCTGCTGCGCTGATGCATGAGCTGATGATCCAACTGTTCGGCAACGCGCCGTATTTCGTTCAAGGGGGCGATTGGGGCCACGGCATCGCGGCCTGGGCAGCGCATGATCGACCGGACGCTCTGCTCGGCATCCATATCAACATGATGACCGTGTGTGCGAGGGATGCTGCTCCGACGACCGACGAGGAGAAGTCTTTCGTCGCCAAGCGGGCCGCGATCGCCGATCGGGAGAGCGCCTATTTTCACGAGCAGGCAACCCGTCCGCAAACGCTTGGCGTCGCGATGGCCGACAACCCGATCGGAGCGGCGGGCTGGATACTCGAAAAGTTCGGCAAGTGGGCCGATCTTCCGACAACCGCCGACGGCGCCCCGGACATCTGGAGCAAGTTTTCCGAGGAGGAGCTCCTCACCAACATCATGCTCTACATCGCGCCGGCATCGTTCGTGACCGCAACCTGGATCTACTACGGAAGCCGCCTTGAGGAGTCGCGGATGCTTCCGGCCGGCACCCGTATCCAGGTACCGACCGGCTTTGCAGCCTTCCCCGATCCGGTGTTCGTGCCGCCGCCGCGCTCGTTCGCGGAGAAGACCTACGACATCGTGCATTGGACCGACATGCCACGGGGCGGGCATTTCGCCGCGCTGGAAGAGCCGGAACTGATGCTGGCCGACCTGCGCGCCTTTATCGCGACCGTGTCGGGCGCGCGCTCTTGAGGGCGATCCGGTACCCGTGGATGCGACGCGATAAGGCTTGGTCAGGTTGAGTTTTAGCAGCGCGATTACCCGAATGTTCGAGACCTGAAGGCGGCGCCGGACATGGGTGGTCGATAGTAAATCGCTATCGTGACCAGCCGAATTGGCTCTTCGGCCGGATTGCTCGATCGAGAACGGCACCTTCTTCAGATCACGAAATCGAACCGTCCAAACTTTCCGTCACGGGTTTGCTTGATCTCCAGGAGGAGTGCCTCGTCGAACAAGCGGTCTCCGGCATTTCTGGCTTCGCCGGGAAAATAGAGCTGTGTGGTCAGGAAGCGTCCTCCCGGGCGCTGGACTTTGAAATGGAAATGACGCGTTCGGCCGGGATAGAGCGCCGGTATGATTGTGTTGAACCACCAGCGTCCTTGAGCATCGGTGAACTGATGCCCGCGCAGTCTGAAGCCGACGCTATCGTAGTCACCTTTTTCGTCCGCGTGCCAGATCTCGACGAGGCTGCCTCCAAGTGGCCGGCAACGATTGTCGAAAACGAATCCCGCAATGGTTATTCGCTCACCTCCGAGTGCATCCGAATAGAGATCCCGATTGAGCGGTGAGTTTGGTCTGAAGAAGGGGCCGGCTTCTCGTTCGAGGGTCAGCTCGTATACATCGTCACATGCGGGGGTGAGCGGCCTCGGGAGCGGCCTGCGCAAAGGCGCTCGTTCGCGTTGCCTCGATGAGAGGCAGCGTCAGAAAGGCCGTCAAAAGCGAGCGTCTGGAGGAAGGCAAGGCGGGTCTCCCAGTGAATGTTCCAACGTGATGGCGGATTAATCGACGCGCCGTTACTGCAGGCGCTGCGCGGCATTCGCCTGTGCCTCTCGGATCAGGCCGTAATACATGTTCTCTTTGCCGGGATACCACGGCATCGTGCCGATGGAGCCGAAGCCGGGGATCGTCTCCATATGTGCGACCATCCTGGCACGCATGCGCTCGTCCGGAAGCGGGCCCGTCATCGCCTGAACATTGTCACTCATGTGGTCGGGGTTCGACGTACCGCAAAGCACGCTTGTCACGGCCGGGTGAGCCATAACCCATTTCAGGAAGAACTGCGCCCAGCTGGTTGCCCCGAACTCTTGCGCAAAGCCTGGAAGCGGATGTCCCTCGACCACCTTCATCAGGCGCGCCTTTTCGAGCGGCAGATTGATCAGAACGCCGACGCCCTTGTCGGCGGCAGCCGGCAGCAGGCGCCGCGCGGCGTCTCGGTTGAAGATCGAGTAGTTGGTCTGAATGAAGTCGACCTCGTCGCGCTGGACGATCGCCAATAACTGGTCCTGCGCCGCCGACTCGTGATGGGTCACGCCGACATGGCGTATGAGGCCTTCTTTCTTCCAGGCTTTCATCAGCGGAATGACGACCGGCGCGTTTGTGATGCTGTGGCATTGCATGAGATTGATCCTATCACGCCACGTCCGCATGCGAGATTGCCAAAAGCTCTCAACGGCGTGGCTTTCGTCGCCGAGATATTCTCCGGTCGACCAAACCTTATTGGCGAGGAACATCTCGTCGGATCCTTCGAACTCGCCCATGAACTGGCCGACGCTGAATTCCGCCGAGCCGTAGAGCGGAGAGGTGTCGACCACGCGACCGCCTGCGGCGACGTACCGCTCGAAAACCTGACGGAGAGCGTCACGGCGATCGCCGGGCTTCAGGTCGAAGGTCAGGAAGGTGCCGAGACCCAGGGCTGTGACCCGTTCGCCGGTCCGGGGCAAGGTGCGCGTCATTACATTCTGGCCTGATCCGGGGGGCGGCGATATGAGGTTGGTTTGCTGGGTCTGCGCCGTGGCGCTCGTGGCGAGTGCAAGCCCGGTTGCCGCCGCACCCATCGTGCCGAGAAAGCCACGACGATTGATCTGTGAGTGGTTCATAGGTGTCTCCTGTCTCTTAGCGTCAGAACTGCCAGTTGGCGGGGACCCAGGCATACCCACCATCGGTCTTCAGCATCCGGCCAAGGCCGGGGAATGGATAGTGGAAGCCGAGCACGGGCATCTGTTCAGCAGCCGCCCTGTCGAAGATGCGCTGGCGGGAAGAAAGAGCCGTCTCCTTGTCGCGGTCCGGCCCTGGAAGCCATGGCCTGTCGACGTTGACGATAGGGTGATAGGCAAGGTCTGCCGTCAGCAGCAATTGGTCGTTGCCGGAATGGACAAGGAAGGTGGCCATGCCCGGCGTGTGGCCGGATGCGACGATCGTCGTTAGACCCGGCACGATCTCTGCACCTGCTTCATAGAGCTCGACATCGTTCATAAACGGCGCGAGGCTGTTCTTGATGTTCGCCGCAAAGCGCAGACGGAACTCCTCCGGGACCGGCATGTACGAGAGGTCCGGGTCGGTGCGGACAAAGAAGTCCCAGTCGGCCTTCGGAACAAACACGGTAGCGCGAGGAAAGGCTTTGCCGCCGTCTGAGGTTCTCAAGTTGCCGACATGGTCCGGATGGGTATGGGAGATGACGATCGCGTCGATGTCCGCAGCCCCAAGACCGATTGCCGCGAGGTTATCGAAGATCCGGCCGCCATTCGGGCCCATGGTCTTGCCTGCGCCGGCCTCAATCAGGATCCGCCGGCCGCCGGTTTCGATAAGAAGCGTGTTGAGATTGAGCGTCATGTGGTCGGTCGGCAGGAATGCCTGGCGCAGCACCTCCTGAAGCTCGGCCTCCGGGGCGTTGCTGGCGTAGACGCGTGGCGGACCGCCAATCACGCCATCGCTCAAGACAGTGGCGCTGATCTCTCCAACGCGGAAGCGATAATGCCCGGCATTCCCGGCCGCCGGGGAAGCAGCCTGAGCGTTGGCTCTCCCGGAACCGCCTAGGTTCGGCAGGAGCAAGCTGGATGCGCCCGCGACAGCGGACAGCATGATGGTGCGTCGGTTGAGGGTGAAGGCATTCATCTGTGGTTCCTTCTTCTGGGCGCACTGCCTCGACCCTTCCTCGATCGGAGAATGGCGGGCGACGAAGTTTCAGCAGGGCAGAGCTTAAGTTTCGGCGATCATGACACGGCGCCATTGATCTGATAACCTGCGGTGAGTTGATCAGCTTGATTAGTAAATCTTCGCAATGGACCCAATCCGACTGGACAGCTTCGACGTGTTCGTTGCCATCGTGCGCTGTGGCGGGTTCCGCGCGGCAGCCCTTGAGCGAGGAATCTCGTCATCGGCGTTAAGCCAAACAATGAATAATCTGGAGGAAGCGCTGGGTATCCGGCTTCTCAATCGAACCACGAGAAGCGTGTTTCCAACGGAGGCGGGACAGCGTCTCCTTGAACGGCTGGCGCCTGCGCTTGGCGATATCAGGCTTGCTATCGCAGAGATCGACGAGTTACGGGATAACCCGTCTGGAACCCTCAAAATCAACGCGCCGGCGCCGGCCGTCGATCATTTTCTTTGCCCCCTCGTGTTCGACTTCATGGATGTTTACCCAGACGTGAAAATCGAGATCATCAGCGATGCGGCCGTCATCGATATCGTGGAACAAGGTTTCGATGCTGGCGTCCGGTTCGGCAAGCAGCTGGCGCAGGACATGATTGCACTGCCGCTTGGACCCGCGCTTCGTTATGCAATCGTCGCTTCGCCCGACTACATAAAGAGGTGCGGAGAGCCGCGGACGCCGCAAGAACTCGTTGATCACGACTGTATCAAACGTCGTTTCCCTGGTGGCACCCTCGTAAACTGGCGGTTTACCGAGGGAAGCGAGGAAATCGAAGTCACTCCTACCGGCCGTTTGACGGTCAGTTCTGCGCACAATGAACTGCAGGCTGCACTGGCGGGCAGAGGAATTGCCCATGTCTTCGATGACTACGCCAAGCCATATGTTTACGCCGGCCGGCTGGTGGAGCTTCTCTCAGACTGGAGCCCCACCTTGCCCCACTGGTTTCTATATTATCCGAGCCGCCGCCTCCCGAGTGCAGCCATGCGTGCGTTTCTCGATTACATGAGAAGCTACGACTGGAAGACGATGGATGCGCTCGCCCCCTGGTGACAGTACCAGTTCGGCTACGTCGGCCCCGCCTTGACCATGGAACGACAGTTGAAGAGTGAGACTTTTTTGCTCTGGATCAACGTCCTGCCGCCGGAACGGCGGCGCCCGCAAGGCCGCGACCTCGCTTCGAGCCCGGCCTCCGGTCCTCATTCGACGCGCCGCCACTCGATTTTGATTTCAGTACCCTCCGGCCTGCGGAACCGTTCCGTCATGCGGTCGCCCTGCACGACCAGCGTAAGATCATTGCGTGTTCGCGTGCTGCCGACCCAGTTTGGAAATGTCGCCCCTTCGACACGGTTTCCGCTGAAATCTCCTTTCTCGTCGACGGTGTAGGTGCCGAAGAACCCGATACTGCGTGACATGGCCGTGCGATTTTCATCGTCCGTCCCCTCGCCGCGAGCGTCGGAAGCAAACCGCGGGACGTCGGCGTCGGTCAGAACTTCGACGAAGTGCATGTCGGGCGTGAAGACGAGAAGACCGTTGGGCTTCTCTCCATAGGCAGCGATATTTTTGCCGCCGGGATCGATGGTTGCCGATACCATGCGCCAAGTGCCTACAACCTGGTTTTCAGCGGCTGCCTGCGCGAAAGCGGAAGACGAAACGAAGGCAAGAGCCGCCAGAGCTGATCGAATGGACATGTTATCTCCCTTCCTGTTCTTGAAATCCGTGTTTCTGGACCGCTGGGTTCACAGCTCCTGCCTGTCGGCGGAAACTGCCACGTCTCGCTGCGCCTCAAGGGCGGAAAGGCGTGCGGAAAGTGCCCGTGAGATGGATGAGGCGGTGCTACCCAGCGTCAGTCGCAGCGGTGGCTTCTCGCTCTCGGCGGCTGATATAATCGCGGACACGGTGCGCGCCGCATCTCCTTTGATCTCGAAGCTTCCGTCGCTGATCGCCCGGCGAACGGCGCTGGCGGGCGTTTCAGTGTAGGCATCCAGCGGTATGGCCTGAACGAGATTCGCTCCGAAATTCGTGCCCGTCGGCCCAGGCTCGGCGATGATGAAATCGATGCCGAAAGGCGCCACCTCCTGCGCCACAGCTTCGACAAAACCCTCGATGCCCCATTTGGTCGCGTGATAGAGACTGAAGCCCGGATATGCGATCTGCCCTCCTTCGGACGAGACCTGGACGATTCGCCCGCCGCCTTGCCTTCGAAGAAGGGCCAATGCAGCGCGGATCAGATAGATGGATCCGGCAAGGTTGGTGGCGATCTGCCGGTCGATCTCCTCATTTGCGAGCTCTTCCGCAGCACCGAACAGGCCATAGCCTGCGTTACTGACGATCACGTCGATCTGGCCGTGCCGCTGGAAGGCTCCTTCCACGGCGGCGGTGATACTCTCCGGCTTGACCAGATCGAGCTGAACGATGTCCAGACGCTCGCGGTATTCCTGCTCAAGCTGCGCCAGCGTTCCCGGGCGGCGAAGTGTTGCAATTACCCTGTGTCCTTGGGCGAGCAACTGCTGCGTCATCTCGAACCCAAGCCCGGAGGAAGCGCCGGTAATGAACCATGTCTTTGGCATATGAACTCCTCATTTATTCGTCCCTTAAGATGTAGAACAGCAACATTGGTGGCATAAGATCTTTAGTTCGGCATAAGCTGGTGAGGATAATTCACGAATGATGCGCCCTAGTTTGAATGACCTTGCAGCCTTTGCCGCGGTTGCCAATCACCAAAGCTTCCGCAGAGCGGCCGACATCATGGGCGTCTCGCGCTCCGCCCTCAGCCACGCGATTATGGGATTGGAAGCAAAGCTGGACGTCCGCCTCTTCAATCGGACGACACGCAGCGTATCGCTGACGCAGGCCGGAGCGCGCCTACTCGCCCGACTCGACCCGGTCCTGCAGGATCTCGATCAGGCACTCGATACTCTCTCGCAAGAGCGTGGTGCCCCAAGTGGCTCGCTGAGGATCAACGCGAACAAGAGCGGCGCCCGTATCCTGCTCACCGACGTCGTTCCGCGCTTTCTCGATCTATATCCCGATGTCGAGCTTGATCTGGTATCGGAAGGCCGGCTGGTCGATATAGTCGAACAGGGTTTCGACGCGGGAGTACGGCTGCTGGAAGCCGTCCCGAAAGACATGGTCGCGGTGAAGTTTGGAGGCGACGTTCGTTTCATCGCCGTGGCGGCGCCGTCCTACCTCGAGGGTAGAGCAACACCGCATACGCCCGACGACCTTGACGCCCATTGCTGCATCCGCCAACGTCTGCCTAGCGGAAAGCGCTATCGCTGGGAGTTCTCAAAGCGCGGCGCTGAAGTGGCGATCGACGTCCCGGGCAATCTCACCCTCGACGACAATGATCTTCTCGTGCAGGCGGCGGTGGACGGACGCGGTATCGCCTATGTGCCCGACCATTTCGCGCGGCCGTTTTTGAAGTCCGGCCAGTTACGCACTGTACTTGATGAATGGTGCCCGACGACGCCGGGCCTGGCGCTCTATTACCCGAGCAGCCGGCACATGCCATCACCACTACGAGCCTTTATCAACCTCCTCCGAGAAGTGGACAGGTCGCAATGACAGGTCCGGCACTGAGTGGGCGCCGCCCCTGTCGACTGGTATGTCAAGGCGTTGGTGGCTGACGTCGTAAGATCATACCGCCATGGTGCAGTGTGTTGGCATCGACGAAATCGCCATCGGCGGTGAAGCCCGTGTCGTCCCAGTACTCGATATGCGTCCCGTCGACTTCGTATCGGCCCTCATAGGCTTGCTCGCGCTCGCCGCGGGCCTCGACATAGCGTCCGTTCGACAGAAGCTCATGGCGAACACGATTGTCGTCGGTCACCCACATGCCTGCGTAGGGATGGTTCGGCTGCAAATTGGTCTCCTGTGCTTCCGCGGACTGAAATGAAAGGGGTGGCCGTGATGATTGCCACAAGTGCCTGTCGCATGGTCCTGCTCCATTGAGCGTTGCTGTTCTCGGTTTGGATGCTATGGATGCACAGATGCGCGCCTGTCGGTCATTGGGAACGCGGGGCGTTGTTGTCGACGACCTGCTGATAGCCAACGAGGTCCAGAAAGGCCTCCGCATTGACGACGAGGCGGTCCTTCATCTTGAGTATCCAGACGAACTGGTTGCGATAGGGCGCGCCCGACGTCCGCAAAAATGTTGTGCACCTCCGGCGCGATCGGGGTCGCGAGCCGGCTGGTCAGAGGACGCGAGGCCTTCTCGATAAAGTCCTTCTGGTTGCGATAGGTGCCGGCGACCGGCCCTGAACCATGGATCGTCCAGACGACGTCAGGAGCGAGAAGCTCCCCGAAGACATAGGTGCCCCCGCGCCATTTTTCGAAGGCGGCTTCGACGATCGCCCTGTTTCGTTGCTCGATAGCCGCGCTGTCCGCAGCCTGTACCTGCGCTGCCGTGGCGTTTGCAATTGCTGTGCCCGGCAAGGCGAGCGACAGCAATGCCAATGTGATCAGAGCTCTACGACTCGCGTCGGCAACCCACTGGCATGTCGGAAGAATGGTCATGGTATAGTCCTTTCCTGGCTGCTGAGAGCTTGATGAGACCCATCGATCGGCAGTGAAGTTGCGTGCGCTCCCGTCCCAGGTCGTTTGATCTAAGGTACGCGCCTCGGTGAGATCGGACAATTTGCCCAATGATGACGACTCTGGTAAATCCATCTAACCAATGGCAATCGATCTGAATGGCATTTCCGTTTTCCTGGCTGTCGCCGAAGCGCGCAGCTTTCGTGTGGCCGCGGAGAATTTGGGCGTCACTCGGTCAGCGGTCACCGAGGCTGTCCGACGTCTTGAAGATCGGCTGGGCGTCGCTCTCGTGCGGCGCACGACGCGGAGAGTCAGTCTCACGGAGGCCGGCGAACAGCTGTATCATCGGGTGGCGCCGGCGATGTCCGAAGTCGGACTGGCGCTTGACGCGAAGTCGGACTGGCGCTTGACGCGACGGCGGACAGCGACAGCACACCGAGCGGACTGTTGAGGCTGGCAGTGTCGTCCATCGCCGAGCAGTTCATTTCGGGGCCGCTTCTGGCGCGTTTCGCGGATGCCTTTCCCTCAGTTCAGATCGACGTGACGGTCACGGACGAGGAATTCGACATCGTGGCGGAAGGCTATGACGCGGGGGTGCGAATGGGCGAGGTCATCGATCAGGATATGTTTGCCGTTCCAGTCTCGAGCGACCAGCGCCAGGGCGCCTTCGCCGCGCCGTCCTACATTGAACGTTTCGGCATGCCCAAGCATCCTTCGGAAATCTCTGCGCATCGGTGCATCGGCTGGTGACCAGCGCCACACAGCGCGCCCTATCGCTGGGAATTCGGCGAAAACGGGCGCGAATTCGACGTGGCTGTCGACCCACAGATAGCCACCAACGACATGTCGCTTATGATCCGCACGGCCTGTGCCGGCGGCGGCATCACCTTCGGTATGGAAGACACTTTCAAGCCCCATGTCGCATCCGGTGAACTGGTCCCTCTCCTTCAGGACTATTGCCCGCCGTTTGCCGGTTTCTTTCTTTACTACCCCAGCCGGCGCAATCTCGCTCCGAAGCTTCGGGCGCTCGTCGACCATGTGAAGCGGCGGCGATAACGCCCCGGTGTCGTCATCAAAGTCATTGCCGGCCTGATCGCGTCGCTTACGTCGAAGACGGCTCTCTACTTTCTGGCCCTCCCTCCCCTTGAGATCGCTTCATCCGAATCCGACAGCATCGAGCCTTGACATTAGTTCGGTACCTTGCGATTATCGTATGGTAGCGAACGAACAGGCTGTTTTCATGCATGATCAGGCGGACACCAAGAACCTCTCCGTAGGTGCATGGACGAAGCGATGTTACTTCGCGGGCCGGGCCCTCATGGACGAGCGCCTGCGGCCATTCGATCTCGGATCCACGCAATGGTATGTCCTCTGGTATCTCGTCCACAACGGCCCGTCCGTCCAGCGCGATCTTGGTCACGCACTCGAACTGGAACGCGCGACCCTGAGCGGAATCATCGCCACACTCGTCCGCAAGGACCTAGTCGCGCAGACCGCGGATGGAGGCGATCAGCGTCAACGTCTACTGACTTTAACAGCCGCCGGCGAGGCGCTGTGGCGCCGGATCCCTGATCTTTCTTTCATTCACGATGCTGCCTTCGGCGGGATCGACGAAGCCGATCTGGCAGCGACCATCCGTGTCCTCAAATCAGCGACCGAACGACTGCAGGCCCTGTTGAGAAAGCACTAGGCAAATGACCGTATTGATCACCGGAGCCACCGGGCTCGTTGGCGAGCGACTTCTGCCACGACTGGCAAACTCCGGCGTCGCATGCCGAGCCCTGCTCCGGGCGGGCAAGAGCTGCTCTGAAGAAATTGATTCCGTAACGGGCGATATTCTCGACCCTTCAACCCTGGCGAACGCCGTCCAAGGGGTTTCCGCAATCGTGCACCTCGCCGCCGTATTCCGCACGCAGGATACCGATCTCATCTGGAAGAGCAACTTTGATGGGACATGCAACTTGATCGCTGCGGCGAAGACCCATGCTCCCGAAGCACGGTTCATCATGTCGAGCACCAGCCATGTCTACAGCAAGAACAATCCACATCCGGGAAGGGAAGACGACCCGGTCGATCCCCAGCACGCCTATCCCGCAAGCAAGATGGCTGCGGAGAACGAACTGCGCGAAAGCGGCTTGAACTGGTCCATCCTTCGCTTCCCCTTCGTCTATGGCGACGGTGACGGACATCTCCAATCTCTTCCCAAGCACGTCAGCACCTGGCATCCGGCGCAACGCATGAGCACGATCCACCATCGTGACATCGCACAGGCAATCACGCTGGCGCTCAAAGGTGATTTCGATCGGCGCATCGTGAACTTGGCCGACGAGGCGCCCTCCTCCATCTACGAACTCGCGGGAATGGTGGGGAAGCGGTTGGACTCAAGTTGCGAGCCTCTCTCAAATCCCTGGTACCTGCATGTCGATACGTCCCTCGCCCGCAGCCTGGGTTTTCGTCCCAGCATAAGGACCGTCTACCAAGCCTTGCACGAAGGAATTTCGTAGGCGGACCGCAGAGCTTGTGGGCCGAGCTCGACATTTCGGCCTATTAGCGTCTGTTGCCTACTTGGCGCACCTGAATGATTAGGTCTTTCGTAGCATTTTTGAACCGTTCGCAACCAACGACGCTGTCGTGAGAGGCGGCCAAGGCGAAGCTATTGCGGACTTAACTATTCATACAAATCCTACGCCGGCTGGCGCGCTGAAAATTCCCAATTCTTCGCCCGTAAAGCCAGCAAATCGACGAGATCCCGTGTCCGTTGCGGTGTCTGCTTGCGGTCCAGCTGGACGGCATAGATCGGCGTTTCAGGCAGGCGCCAATCCCTCAAAACCTCAACCGCACGCCCAGAATCGAGCTCCTTGCGACCGCACCATGCCGGCAACCAGCTCATCCCAAGCCCTCTCAGCGTCATGGCCCAAGCGACGGTCATGTCCTCAACCACTATGCGGTTTCGCGGAACCATCCTTGTCACAGCACCTGATCCCAAGTTATCGCAAAACAGCCACGGGGAAAGCTGCCCGTTTGCGGGATTTCGGTACCCCAGCTGATGGTGGCTTTCGAGATCAGCAGGCGTTCTCGGCTTTCCCATGTAGTCAAGATATTTTGGCGTCGCCGCGAGAATGTAAGGGAACGCAGCCAAGCGCCGCGCTATCATTCCCGGTTGGCCGCCGAGGTCACCAAAGCGAATAGCGATATCAATTCCCTCTGCGGCGAGGTCTAAGCCGGCATCATCCACCTTGATCTCAAGTTCGAGGGTTGGGTTCGCCTTCAGGATGGCGGGAATGATGGGCGTGATACAGGTTCTTAAAAATGGTCCGGGAGCGGCAAGCCGGACACGCCCTGCGGTGCTGCCTGCCGCAGCCTCTCCGATGGCGGCTTCAAGTTGTTCGGCCTGGCGTAGCAAGTCGCGCGCGCCATCTAGTAACTTCTCGCCGTCATGCGTCAGCGAGATCGCGTGAGTCGTCCTGTGGAGTAGCTTCACACCGTGAAGTGTCTCGAACCGGCTCACCGCCTTCGACATTGCGGATGTGGATGTCCCTGCGCGCCGCGCCGCCTCCGCAAACGATCCTGCATCCACGATCCGGACGAACTGCAAAAGGTTAAGCAGACTGCTATGAGTATTTTGTGTTGCCATGATGGCATCATAGCAATGACTATGCGGTCCCTACAATGACTGGGTTACCTGCGATACCTCGGAGATCAACGAGCAACGGAATCTTTCCAAACAGCAGGAGTTATCGACATGACCGACAACAACAATCTGCAATCGATACTGGACAAGGCAGAAATGCAGTTTCCGGAAGCGGAACCGATCTTCATGCTAAATCTGCTCCGCTATCGGGATGAGGCAGCCTACGAAACTGACCGAGGTTTTGCACCTTGCAGCGGCCGCGAAGCGTATTTCACGAGGTATATACCTGCCTTCGCTAAGGCAACTGAGGGATATGGAATCGAGCCGTTCTGGATCGGCAAGGTCGGTAGCTTGCTTATCGCTCCGCCTGAGGAGGTCTGGGACGATATCGCGATTATCCGATACCCCGACTTCGCGACCTTCAGGCGTATGGCCGACAGCGCTGAATATCATCGCGACGCCGAGCCGCATCGGCTTGCGGCCTTGGCAGACTGGCGGCTGGTCGCATCAACCCAGATGTCCATCCCGCGTTGAACCGGCGTTACTTGCCAAAGCCTCTACGACTTGGAGAGAGCGCGATGTCAGACTTAAACAGTTTCACCAAGCATTGTCACGTCACGCCAAGACATACTGATCCAAGTCGCGATGAGGTTCGGCGGCGAGCAAATCACGGCGACAGACATTCTTCGCAGATCCCGTAACAGTCTTCTTCGGTCGACGCGGGCCGTCCGCAACAGGCACATAGAGGCGTCGCCGGATCGACCGAAACGGTCTCTGGGGGCAGGATCTCAATCTCAGCGTCCAAAAAGAGGCGAAGGGTGTCGTCTTCCATCTCGATGCTCCAGGTCGAGGGTTTCGACTCGAGATAGTCATGCGGGCGGCGATCTCAAGATGGCGTACTGACATGCTCTCTGTAGAAGTCCGCGCGTCTACCACCGCGAACTTGATACGAACACAATCGGTGGCTATCTATGTTGCACAGGCGTCGCTGGGAGTGTCCCAAGGGATGTTCGCGATAGCCGAAGTCGCTTTCCTGCTTTTGACCACGGATGTACTGGCACTGGTATGAGGAGCGACATGAGAAGGTCGGTGCGAATTCGCCCCGGCCTTTTTGTTGCGCCAGCATTTGAAACGTGGCGGAACGACCGCGTTTTCCTTGTTGATCCCGAGCAACGCCAAACCCATCTACGCTGGATGCCGAAACAGAAGATCATCATCGCACCCGCGCTCGTGGAGACCTGGACGCTATCGCCCGGCGCCACGTTCGGCTCCTCCGTCCGCGCCAAAGGTTCTCTTCTGGAAGTCCGGGCGCGCCTGCCTTTGGCCATCCGCAAATCTCTCGACGTGAACGGCATGGCACTCGCGTTAGGGATGGCTGAAGGCTGTGAGGACGAGTTCGTCGCGACGTCGGGGGCCGTCAGCCATGCGCTCGAAGGGATCGAAAACCTGCCGGTCATTCCGCGCGAAATCCAGGACATCCTCGGCATCTCCGCAGGCGAACGGCATCGCTGGCTGAAGGACGGCCGTCTTCAAAGCGCTGGAACACGAACCGTGCGATTGAGCGGCCGCGCAAGGCAGATCACCTTCCACATCTTCGATCCCCGCGTGGTCGAAGACCTGCTTGACCGGGGCGTCATCGATGAATGGCGAGAAGAGGACATCGCCGCGAGAGCGGAAAACAGAAGGCAGGCCGCCTACCGGGCGAAGCTTACTCGTTCGCCGAAGAAAGCAGCGAAGAAGACAAAGACGGTCGGGAGCGAGATCGATGACGCGGCCAGCAAGCTGCTTGGCTGGGACGAGTTCGACGTCGACGGGCTGCTGCGATAGCCCCTCCAAAGGGTCAGAAACGGAAGCCCCCGTCGATCAGCACCAGCTACCCTCGGCCATTCACTTGGTGTGAGTCCCATCGAGCTCTTGCCACCGACCATTAATCCTAGGCGCGGTGTCCATAGATTGACAGGACGTACTGCTTCGGGCTAACTGTCCTCAGTCCTAGGACAGAGGACAGTGTTTATGAAGAGCCAAGATATCGTCGTCCTGTTAAAGCTGCTAAGCCTGCAAGAGCAGGAACTCACCAAGGGCATCGATCGGTTGCGATCGGAATCCGTGGGGGGCGACCCATATTCTGTTCGGAACTTAGAGGCGCTACTCGGGATCAGCAAGACCGAAATAGCGCAGTCGATCAAGCGCAGCGTCGCATCAGGCATCGCGCGAAAAGACAATAGCAAGAACGAGCCTCGGCCAAGCCGAAGGAACCTGTTCGGCTTCATTACCACCGGGCTAAAGTTCGTCTTCCCCGCCCAGGTTGGGCCCATGCAGCGCGGCATACCGACCGCCTTCGCCGCACCTATGCTCACGGAACTCCTGATCAGCGGCGGGTCATACAACTACGTTTGGCCCTATGCAAACGGAAGGGAGATGGGACAGTCGGTGGAGCCGCTCTTCAAGACCGTGCCGGACGCAGTCCTTAAGGATGACGCACTCTATGAATACCTCGGGTTGGTCGATGCGATCCGGCTTGGGAACCAGCGGGAAGTCGGTCTCGCGACCGACCACCTCAAGTCAAGAATCATGAGCAAATGACAGCGATCCGCGCTCAACTGCTGGAAATGATGAAAGCCGTTGCGTCGGCCCTTGGCAAAGACCTCCGCTCGCGCCTGGTTTTCGTTGGCGGATGCACGACCGCGCTCTTCATCACTGATCCGGTCACGCTTGAAGATGTGCGTGCCACAGATGCCATCGACCTGATCGTTGACTTGGCGGGCCTTCCTGCCTGGGCACAGCTCCAGGAAGAGCTCCGACACCGGGGTTTCATGGAGGCCGCTGACGAGGCGGTGATCTGCCGTATGCGTCTCGGCAAACTCACAGTCGACTTCATGCCGGATGATCCGGCTATCCTCGGATTCGGAAATCGGTGGTATGCGAGTGGCATCGAGACGGCACAGCACTACCAGCTCTCGGAAGGCCTCACGATCCGGATCCTGACGCCGCCAATGTTTCTTGCGACGAAGCTCGAAGCCTATGCAGGAAGGGGAAACGGCGACTTGATCATGAGCCGTGACGCTGAAGACATCCTCTTTATTGTCGACGGCAGGGAGGAACTCCTTGCCGAGGTCACTGCTTCCGACAACAACGTTCGAAATTTCATCGCCGAACAGTTTCGCGCACTGCTCGATCAAGCTGACTTCGACGATTTCCTAGATGGCAACATCCGCGGGCCTGCCGGTCGTGTAGAGATCGTTCGGGACAGGCTTGTCTCGATAAGCCATTGTGCGGATGGCCCCGCACAATGAAAATCGACGCCCGGTGGTTGAGCCAAAAAGGAACGCGCACCGACGACAATCGCGACCATGCGGGGATCGCGGGAAGACATGGCGAATTTCTTGCTATCGTGGCTGATGGCGCCACGAACGGCTCGAACAACGGGGGATATGCACGGGCAATTGTCGAAGCTGTCGTCGACTGGTTTGCCGGAACCGACGATGCATGGGGCCACGAGCTCATGCAAGCCAAGCTCCGGGAGGTTCATCAAGCCCTTCGCAAATCGTTTCCGAGAGGTTCCGCCAGCATCATCGTCTTTCACGTAACCGACAGAGGCTCCTTGACGCTCCTCCACTCCGGAGATTGCCTTCTTGGCAGGCAAGACGGCAAAGTACACTGGCAAGTCAAGCCGCATACCCTCACAAACGCTTTGGCGGACATGTCTCTAGTGCGATCGCAAAATTCCCTACGAGGCACCTTCTCACCCAGAGTTTTCGTTCCAGGGAGTTCATGGCCCTAGACGTCCTCGCAGTAGAGAAGGCCAGCGGCACGCTTCTCCTTGTCACTGATGATTTCTGGGCGGAATTGACGGAAAGCGAGCAGGAAGTCTTCCTTGGCGGCGGCCAGTCAGCTGCTCCAGAGACAGATGATCGCAGCGTGCTACAATTAAGGCTTTCCGCCAAGGAGCCGGCAGAAATCTTGCTGGAAGATGGTGGTACCAGCAATTTTACGTGCGGACTCAGGCCTACCAGAAATAGCCCAGGAGCAATAAGTCAAGGGAATGATTGCCACGGACAAGTAGCGCAGTACAGATAACCAAATGCTGGCTTGGGAAGCTCACACTGGCTCCGTACCTTTTCATGCCTCGCGTATGGCGACAAGCTAATGCCGCACGGGGCGCTCGACGAACTGGTGATTGGTTGAGGTTCGATGTTATTTTTCCTGCGAGTTTAGACGCATGAGAACTTAATTCCAATTCGCCAAGCAGGACGCAATTTCCATTTCTTCATTATCTATATATTTAATAGATTATAAGGCCTTCTAGCAAAGGAGGTTACATGCCAAAGACGGTATCCAATTCAATAGAGCTCGGCACCAAGGCGGCGGACTTCATCCTCAGTGACGCAAAGGGTGCCCCGCACAAGCTTTCTGACTTTGACGCCGCTGCGGCAGTGCTCGTTGCCTTCATCTCCAATCGCTGTCCCTTCGTGCAGCTCATCCGCGACGAGTTTGCATCTTTCGCTCGCGAATATCAGGCGAAAGGTCTGCAGGTCATCGCGATCAACAGCAACGATGCCGATGCGCATCTAGAGGAGAGCATTGACGCCATCGGCCGCGAAGTCGAAGCGATCGGCTACTCCTTTCCTTACCTGAAGGATGAAAATCAGGCCGTCGCGAAGGCCTATGGCGCTGCATGTACGCCAGACCTTTTCCTCTTCGATGGCAGCCGCAAGCTCGTCTATCACGGCCAGTTTGATGCTGCGCGCCCCGGCAACGGCAAGGTCGCCACGGGCGAGGACCTCCGCGCTGCGGTCAATGCGGTCCTTGCCGGCGGCAAGCCTGCCACGGAACAGACGCCCTCGATCGGCTGCAACATTAAATGGACCGCCGGAAACGAGCCGTCTTGGTTCTCCAACGCCGCGTGAGGGCACGGCGGCCTAACGGCCGCCCTTCTGCACTGTTTTTCCGGGGATATTGATGTCGCTGAAGCGAAAAGACCTGGCAGGCGGTAATGCGCTGCATTTGCAAACCGACGTGCTTGTTGTGGGAGGCGGTCCCGCGGGCGCGTGGGCCGCGTTGTCTGCGGCGCAGAACGGCGCGCGGGTGGTGCTTGCCGATAAGGGTTATTTTGGCACCAGCGGAGCCACCGCACCGTCCAACACCGGCACCTGGCTGGTGCCGCCAGGTGAAAACCGGGCGCAGATCGTCGAGCGGCGTTGGCAGCGCACCGGTAATCTTGCCGATCAGCGCTGGATGCTGCGCACTGCCGATCAGGCCTATGAAAACCTGCTGAAACTGGCCGAATGGGGCTATCCCTTTCCCGACGACGAAGACGGCAATCTCTACATCGCCAATCTGCGCGGGCCCGATTATATGGCCTTCATGCGCCGCCGCGTCCTCAAAGCCGGCATCACCGTTCTCGATCACCACCCCGCCCTCGAACTCTATTTCGACGGCGAAGCGGTTACGGGAGCTGCGGGCATGGATCGTCAGCGCAACCGAGACTGGCGGGTCGATGCCGGCGCTGTCGTGCTGGCGACGGGCGGCTGCGCCTTTCATGAGCGGATCATGGGGGCTGCGGCTTTAACAGGCGACGGCCTTCTGATGGCGGCAGAAGCCGGCGCAAGCCTCTCCGGAATGGAGTTCACCGGCAAATATACACTCGCCCCCTTTGGCTCTTCCCTCAACAAGGGATTGCCATTCCGCTGGGCTTCGTTCTTCCGTGAGGATAGTACGCCCATTCTCGATAGCGATGGCAACCATCTGCGTAACGGTATCGGCGAGCGCGAGAGGGAAATCGCCAAGGCGATGATCGAAGCTCCCGTTTACGCGGTCCTCGATCAGGCGGAGCCGGCGCTGCAGGATTGGCTGCGCCGCGGCCAGCCGAACTGTTTTCTGCCCTATGACAGGACACCCGTCGATCCCTTTCGCGAGATCTTCCGAGTCACTTTCCGCGCTGAGGGCACCGTTCGCGGCACTGGCGGCATCCGTATTGCCGCACCGGATTGCGCCACCGATGTCACCGGTCTCTATGTCGCCGGGGATGCAGCAAGCCGCGAGCTGGTCGCCGGCGCGACGTCAGGCGGTGGCGGGCCGAACTCCTCATGGGCAATCGCCAGCGGCTGGTGGTCCGGTCAGGGAGCCGCTTCGCATGCCAAGCGGCGTGGCAACAAGGCCTTTAGAACCAATTCCACCCCGCTCGGCCAGGCCGGCCTGCGCCCGGGATCGACATCAAAGGCGTCGCTTACGCCCAAGGACGTCATCGACAGCGTGCGTGCGGAAGTGACGCCGCTGGAGAAGAACTATTTTCGCGAAGGCGGCCGGCTGCGGGCCAGCAGCGAGAAGCTCGATGCTGTCTGGAGTGACGTCAGGAACCACCTTTCGGCCTCCGGCCTCGATCGCCTGAAAGCGCGCGAAGCGGCCGCAATCACTGCTTCCGGCCGCTGGTCGGTGATGGCGGCACTTGCCCGGAAGGAGAGCCGCGGCATGCATCGCCGTAGCGATTGCAAAGACAGCGTTGCGGCTTTCGCACATCCGATCACATTGCGTGGCCTGGGCGAAATCAGCGTGTCGGCAGCGGCCGACAGCCGCCAGGAGATAGCGTCATGATCGAGCTCGTTTCGGAAAGCCGCTGCGTGGAGTGCGATATCTGCGTGAAAGTCTGCCCAGCCAATGTCTTCGATGTGACCGACGGCGTTCCGGTCATCGCTCGGCAAGACGACTGCCAGACCTGTTTCCTCTGTGAAATCTACTGCCCGACGGACGCTCTTTATGTCGCTGCGCGCGCCGACGGCCCGCTTGCGATAAGCGAGGCTGAAGTTGAACAACGAAACCTCTTCGGAAGCTATTCTCGCGCGCTCGGATGGAAGCGCGGCAAGGCGGGCGGATCGCAACTCGATCCGACCCACCGCATCCGCGTCGCGCAAGTATGACATTGGAGAACCGTATGGACCGCATCACCGTCACCGACGTCCACAAGACCTTTCAGCTCAAGCCCGGCCAGTCGGTGCTGATCGATGGTCGACCTTCCGAACACGTCACCGTCCTTAATGGCGTCGATCTTGCCATCCGCAAGGGCGAGTTCATTACGTTGGTAGGCCCGAGCGGCAGCGGCAAATCGGTGCTGCTCGACATCATCGGCGGATTGACGGACGCCTCCGACGGCATTGTCAGAATAGACGGCAAGCGGATCGTCAAGCCGGATCCGAAGACCGGCTACGTCTTCCAGCAATATGCGCTGTTTCCATGGCGTACCGCGCTCTCCAACATCGAATATGCACTGGAAGTGCATGGCGTTGCGAAAAGCGAGCGGACAGAGAAGGCGCGCTATTTCTTGTCGCTGTTCGGGCTTTCAGGTTTCGAGGATCGCTACCCGAACCAGCTCTCGGGCGGCATGCAGCAGCGCGTCGCAATTGCCAGGGCGCTCGCAACCGACCCCGAGGTGCTCTTGATGGACGAGCCATTCGCCGCACTCGACGCGCAAACTCGCGAGATCCTGCAGACAGAGCTTCTGCGCATATGGGAGAAGATCAACACAACGGTGGTCTTCGTCACCCATTCCATCGACGAGGCCATCTACCTCGCCGACCGGATCGTCGTCATGACCGCGCGTCCCGGGACGGTCAAGGAGATCATCGACATCGACCTGCCCCGTCCGCGCGAGGGCGATATCCGCGCCAGTTCGGAGTTCAATGCGCATCGCGGCCGCGTCTGGCAGGCGCTGCGCGATGAGGTCAACAAGGCACAAAAAGACTGGGCGCTTTCACCCGCCTATGCTCACTGAAGGGACGAACGCTTATGGCCTATGTAACAGACAAGACCGCGTTCGGTGCGCGCCTCACATCCGGCAGCAAGACGAAGCGAGCGCCGAAAGTCCGGCGGCGCCTGGAATTTGGCACGTTCATCTATGGGCTGCCGCTGATGGTGGCCTTCCTTGCCCTGTGGGAGATCGCGCCGCGCCTCGGCTGGCTGAACCGGATATTCTTTCCGCCGCTGAGCGAGGTCTGCGAGGCTTGGTATGCGATGCTGCTCGACGGAACGCTGACGGCCAACATCGGCATCAGTCTCCAGCGTGCAGCCATCGGTTTCGTTCTCGCAGTTATTGTCGCGGTGCCGCTCGGTTTCCTGATGGGCCGCTATACACTGTTCGAAAAGGTCTCAGACCTGCTGGTGCAGACGTTGCGCAACACCTCGCAGTTCGCTCTGCTGCCCGTCTTCATTCTGCTGCTCGGCATAGGCGAGGCATCGAAGATCGCGATCACCTTCTACTCGTCGATCTTCTTTCTGCTGATCAACACGATCTCGGGCGTCAAATCCGTCGACCCCCTGCTTCTGAAGGCGGCACGCTCCATGGGCACGTCGGATATAGACACGTTCCGCAAGGTGATTTTGCCGGCCAGCATCCCGTCGATCGTCTCCGGAATGCGGCTTGCCGTCAAATCCTCGATCTTTGCCGTGATCGGCGCTGAAATGCTGGCGGCGAAATCTGGCCTTGGGTTCCTGATCCAACAGTCGCAGCTGATGATGGAGACCGCCGATATGTATGCCGGGATCATCACGATGACTGCGATCGGCCTCCTGGTGAATTACCTGCTCGTCTGGTTCGAGCGCTGGGCTACCGCCTGGAAAGGCAGTTCCGACATATCTCACGCTTGAATTCGCACCCGCTTTCGACCTGGTTTCAATGGGGACACCAAATGACCGCTCTCAATTCATCCATACTGCGCCGTGCCGTGCTTGGCGGCCTTGCAGCACTCGCCTTCGGCAGCGTCACGCTGGCATCGCCGGCCTTCGCAGAAGACAAGCCGAGCGTTATCCGCATCGGTAGTACAGCACCCGGCCACCTGAAATTCATCCTTGAAAGGCACAACGGAACCCTCGCCAAGGAATTCGAGAAGGACGGCATAAAAGTCGAATTCATCGCCTTTACCAATGGCGGCTCCGAGGCGACGACGGCGCTCGCCACGGGCGCAGTCGAATTCATCTACACCGGCAACAACCCGGCATTACGCGTCGCGGCAGCCGGTGCTGACGTCAAGGCGATCGGCCTTTCTAGCTTCGTCAAAGAGAACGGTTCCGCCATCATCGTCAAATCGGATTCGCCGATCAAGACGCTGCAGGACCTGAAAGACAAGAGGGTAGCTTACTTAACGGGGACAGTGCGCCACTCGACTTTCGCCAAGGCCCTGAAGTCTGCTGGTCTCTCGCTCAACGACGTGGAATCGCTCAACCTTGCCTTCGATGCTTCGGGTCCGGCACTAGTGCGCGGTGACGTCGATGCGGTCGTGGAAAGCGGTGATGTCGCCGCCAAGCTCGTTGATACAGGCCAGGCTCGCGTTATCCTTGATGCCTCTTCGCATCCGGAATGGTCGGCCCCCTTCCTGATCTCGGCCAATGGCGAATTCGTTCGCAAGTATCCGGACCTCGTTAAGCGCCTGCTGAAGGTCGATATCGAGACCGCGCGCTGGGCTGATGCTCATCCCGAGGACACGATCAAGATTTTCGTTGATGAGACCAAATCGTCAGAGAAATCTGTCCGGAAAACCTACAAAGAAAATGTCTTCTACCAGGATCCTAAGATTACGCCCGAGGCACTCGCATCCTTGAAGAGCGAAGAGCAGTTCATGGCTGACGCCAAGCTTCTCAAAGGGTCGGTCGATTATGACAAGTGGATCGACACCAGCCTCCTGGATGCCGCCTACAAGGACGTAGATCAGAAGCAGTCCAATTAAAGGAAAGTGGGCGTACCCTACCGCTTGGGGTGCGCCCTAGAGGATGTCGCGATGCTCACAATCAAGCGCTGCCGAAAAATTATAGAAAGTCTGCGTGCCGTCGAGCGCTTGCGTGGGGAGCGTGCGTTCTGGGAACGCCAGGAAGCCGAACGCTACGAGAAGTTGGTCACCGTCTGTCTGCTGCTTGGGATGAGCGATACCGAAGAGATCGACGCAACGGCCATGACAGTGCTCGCTTATGGCTTAAATACCTAGCTGCCTAACACCGCCTCGAAACTTGCCGGCAATTCGACGTTGCCCCTTTGCTTGATCTGCGGCCCAATTTGCTGATGTCCCGCCTTCGCCAAACAAGGCCAGCTGGAATTGTTTTCCCGAAATTGCGGTAACGCTGGCAACCTCTACATCGATTAAGTCTACCTATTTTATAGTCTATTGCTGATTGCCAGGGACGATGAGAGAGACAGCTAGCCGAATTGATACAGACGTCTTGGTCGTTGGCGGCGGACCCGCGGGTTGCTGGGCGGCCTGGAACGCCGCAGCGAGTGGTGCCAGTGCCCTTTTAGTCGACAAGGGCTACGTCGGCACCAGTGGCGCGACGGCAGCGGGCAATACCACAACTATCTACACGCGGCGCGGTACTGCTGAACGCGCGGCCACCGTGGGTCAACGTGTCCGCTTGGGACAAGGTTTCACGGAGGCCGAACGCGTCGAGCGTGTTCTCGATCGGACGCTTGAGAATCTCGATCTCCTTGCAGAGTGGGGTTACGACTTCCCGACCTACGAGGATGGACGACCCTATCGCGGCATGCTCCGTGGCCCCGACTACCTCCGGTTCATGCGCCAGAAGTTGATCAAGGCGCGGGTGAAGGTCATTGATCACTGTCCCGTGGAGGAACTCCTTGTCTCGGACAGAGCCGTTGCAGGAGCAATCGCCCGGTTCCGACGGACTGGCGAGACTGTCGAAATTCGATCTGGTGCCGTCATCATCGCTACAGGTGGTTGCGCGTTTCTGAGCGGAGCGCTCGGCACCAACAACTTGACCGGCGATGGTTATCTGATCGCGGCCGAAGCTGGAGCAGTTCTTTCCGGGATGGAATTCTCGGCACAGTACGGTATTTCGCCAGCCTATTCGAGCGTGACCAAAGGCGTAGTGTATTTCTGGGGTACGTTTAGCGACGAACGGGGCAATGTCCTGACCTCGCCCGGTGATCGGCAAAGCGTGGTGGCGAGCGAACTCATCCGCGGCCCGGTCTACGCCATCCTCGACAAGGCATCACCACGCCTACAGGAAGGCTTCCGCCGAGGTCAGCCGAACATCTTCGTTCCCTTCGACCGCATGGGCATCGATCCATTTAAGGAGCGGTTCCCTATCACCCTCAGGCATGAGGGTACTGTCCGTGGCACGGGTGGTCTCAAGATAGACGAGCGGTCCACGACCACGGTGCCGGGACTTTTCGCGGCCGGCGACGCCGCTACCCGGCAGGGCATGTCGGGAGCGTCGACGGGCGGTGGTGGGCCGAATTCGAGCTGGGCCATGGCGACGGGCTCATGGGCTGGCGAGGACGCCGCACGCTACGTCCGGTCGCTCGGTGCGAACTGGAAAACGAGAGAGTTTCGTTCGGCCAACCAGCGTGAAGCATGCCCATCGTCGCACAATGCTGTCGATCTGGATTCCGTCATCACCCAGACCAAGCAGCAGATCCTGCCGCTGGACGGCGGCTACTTCAGGAGCCAGGAGAGCCTGTCAAAGGCGTCCGGCATACTGTCGGCTCTTTGGAACGATGGATCTTGGCGTTCAGGAGATCGGACCAAGGTTCGGGAGGCCGAGGCGCTGATCGCGACTTCGCGGTGGGCCACAGAGAGCGCGCTGCTGCGCAAGGAAAGCAGAGGTCTTCAACGCCGGACGGATTTTCCAGATGCCAATCCGCTGCTCGCACGATCGATCGATTCCGGTGGGACCGAAAAGATTTGGGCTTCTTTCCAACCTCAGCAGCAAATGAGTGAAGTATCATGATCGAGATCGTCAGCGAGGATCGCTGCGTAAAGTGCGACCTCTGTGTCGACGCCTGCCCGGACAACGTTTTCGATGCCGTTCCGGACGGCGTTCCGGTCATTGCCCGGCAATCCGACTGTCAGACGTGTTTCCTCTGCGAACTATTCTGCCCGACGGACGCCCTGTACGTGTCACCGCTTTCGGAATCTATCGAGGGCTCGACTGAAGCCGATCTGGTCGCAAGAGGCATCATGGGAAGCTTCCGTCGCGAGATGGGTTGGAAGAACGCAAAGCCGCGGGGGACCGCAGGCGACATGAGCTACCGGATCTTCGAGACCGGAACCATTACACCTTAACTGGAGAGACCAATGAGACGACTTCTATCGACAATCCTCTTGGCGGCGACCGTCGCTTTGGGCGCGGCGGCGGCTAAGGCTGAAGATGCCCCCGCGACCATTCGCTTCGGCGACGTCGGCTTCGGATTTGGAACGCCCTTTGGGGTCGGTCTGCAGGCCATCGCGGACGCCAAGGGGTTCATCGCGGACGAATTCAAGGGCACGCCCACCAAGGTCGAGTTCACCTACTTTACCGGGACCGGTCCCGCTATCAACGAGGCACTCTCGAACGGCCAGCTCGACTTCGCATCATATGGTGCTGTGCCTAACATCATCGGCAAGGCCAATGGGCTGGATACCGTAATCCTGGCCTCTTATGGTGGTACGACGATCTTCGGAGCAGCGCGTCCCGATCTCGACATCAAGTCGATCGCGGATCTCAAGGGCAAGAAGGTTGCCATCCAGAAGGCGACCATCATCCATTGGGGCCTCATCACCGCCCTGAAGAACGCCGGGCTGTCCGAAAAGGACATTACGATCGTCGATCTTAAGAATGCCGATCAGCTCGCTGCGATCGCGGCCAAGAGCGTCGACGCAGTGTTCGGCGCAGACTTCCTGCTGCCGCTTGAGGACAAGGGCGTCGCCAAGATTTTCTACAAGTCATCGGACGCCGGAGCTTCCGGCGATGGTTTCGGCGCGTTCCTCGTTACCGACAAGTTCCGAAAGGCGTATCCGGAAGCCACGCAGAAGGTTGTGACGGGCTTCGTCAAAGCGGCTCAATGGCTTGCAGACGACCAGAACCGCGACGAGGCATTCAAGATTTGGTCACGCGCCGGATCGCCGATCGAAGTGATAGCTAAGTCGAATGCCGGGAGCTCGCTTGGCCAGAAATACAATCCACGTCTCGACGACTTCTTCACGTCCCGGTATCAGAGCGGCATCGCCTTCGACCGCGAGCAAAAGCTGATCCGTCGAGATGTCGATCTCGATGCATGGGTTGACCGTACCTATGTCGACAATGCCGTGAAGTCGCTCAAGCTCGAAACGCTCTGGCCGGATCGCTCCGCCACAGGCGCCTTTCAGAACTGATCGGAACGTCAATGGCGACGATCGGTGCAGAAGAAGATATTCGCGTCGCTGGCAGCGTACCGGAATTGCGCCCCGCAAGGCTCAAATCGTTCTTCGTCAGCACCTTACTCGTTGTCATACTGCCAGCAGGGCTGCTCACACTCTGGTGGGCAGCCTCGACGCAGGGCTGGGTATCAGCGCAAGTCTTGCCTCAGCCGGACTGGGTTTTTCAGACCTTCCTCGATCTCGTCGCCAGCGGCGACATCCTCGCGGCAGCCGCAGTCAGCTTCCGCCGAATCGCCGAAGGCTTCCTGATTGGGGCATCCCTGGGGTTCCTTTTCGGTCTGCTAATCGGAAAGTCAAAAACAGCCGACGCCTATCTCGGGCCGACCTTGAGAGCGTTGGCTGCGGTGCCCTCGCTGGGTTGGCTGCCGATATTGATCCTTCTTCTCGGCATTGAGGAGAGCCTAAAGATCGTCATTCTTGCAAAGGCCTGTTTCGTTCCGATGGCAATCAGCACGGCTGCGGGCGCCAGAAATGTGCCCAAAGGCCTAACGGAAGTCGCAGAAGTGCTGCGCCTCCGGCAGACCACCCGGTTCTTCAAGCTGACTATCCCGGCGATGGCGCCCTTCATCGCGAGCGGTGTCCGGCTTTCGCTTAGCCAGGCTTTCGTCTCGCTGATCGTCGTGGAGATGCTCGCTGGAACTGACGGGCTCGGCTACATGATGGTCTGGGGAAGAACTCTGTTTCAGCTCGATATCGTCATTGTCGGCATGATCGTCGTTGGGGTGGTTGGCTTCGCGTTGGATCTCCTTCTGAAGCGCGCCGAAGTGCTCGTTCGTCGAGGGAGTGGTGCTCATGTCTGACCGTTCTGCACGGATCAACGGATTTCTTCGTGGCGCAGTGCTGCCACTGGCCGCGGCGCTGATCTGGTTCGCAGCTTCGGCGACCGGATTTCTCTCTGGCCCCATGGCGGTCACTCCCCTCGAAGTGTTCGTCACCCCCTTCGTCGATCCTTCCGGTCGAGAACTCTGGATGGCCCTGCTCGCGAGCGTCGCCCGTGTACTTTCGGGAGGAATCCTTGGTGGCCTGCTCGGTCTGGTTTTGGGTTATATTGCCGGAATGTACAGGATCGCGGCCCTAGGACTGGCGCCGACTGTCCACACAGTCAGACAGGTCGCCCTGTTCGCGTGGATACCGCTGCTCACGGCATGGTTTGGAAATGGCGAAAGCACAAAGTTGGTCTTCACCGCTCTGTCGACGTTCTTCCCTTTGTTTCTGGCCACTGAGCACGGTGTCAGGCAGGCTCACCTACCCCTCATCGAAGCGGCACAGACGCTGGGCCTGCGACCTTGGACCCGCGTTCGCAAGCTTTATCTTCCCGCTGCTCTTCCGAGCATATATGTCGGGCTCCAGATTGCAGTCCTTTCGGCATGGATCGGAACCATCGGTGCTGAATATGCGATCGGGAATGGCCGTGGCCTCGGCAGCTACATCGCGAGCGCTCGCGATCAGTTCAGGATGGACATCGTCATCGTTGGCGTATTTGCGCTCGCCGGTGGGGGTGTCGCGCTCTCTGCGGCCGTCCGGTTTGTCACCACGAGAATTTCACCTTGCAGTCAGGAAGCCCGATGAACGCCCTCGCACTTGAGCACGTGAGTAAAAGCTACACCCTGGAGGGTGCAGTACGACCGGTTCTGAAAGACATAAATTTGCAGGTCGAACACAACGAGATCGTCGCTATCGTCGGCGCATCCGGGTGCGGCAAGTCCACGCTTCTACGTCTCGTTGTGGGCCTCGATAGCGATTACCGCGGCAGTATATCGTGGGGCGGTCAGAACACGCCTTCCTTGTCCAAGGTTGGCATGGTGTTTCAAGACCATCGTCTTTACCCATGGCTGACTGTTGAAGGAAATGTGGCTTTGGCTTTCGACAACACCAGCCTTTCCACTGCGGACCGACGGGATAGGACGAGACACTATCTTCGGCTTGTTGGTTTGACTGATTACGCCAAAGCGTATCCGCGCCAATTATCTGGCGGCATGGCGCAGCGTGCAGCGATTGCCCGTGCATTGGCGCAGGAACCAGAGGTCCTTCTCATGGACGAGCCGTTTGGAGCGCTAGACTCGATCCTAAGGATGCGGCTTCAGGATGAACTCCTCTCGATCTGGGAAAGAAACAAGGTTTCCATCGTCATCGTTACACACGACGTCGAAGAAGCTCTGTATCTCGCGGAGCGCGTTCTTGTGATGGAGCCCAACCCCGGGCGCATCCGCGATGTCGTGGAAGTCGGGTTGCCCCGACCCAGGGACCGCGGCGATCCTGCTCTCGCTGCGCTCAAGCGGAGGTGTCTGGAAACTCTAATTTAAGGCAATGCCGCATGATCATGAGCGTATCTCTCAGAGACATCATGCTCACTCCCCTCGTCATCATAGGGGCGGTTTTCGATGGGAGGATAACCCCGGCTGGCGGAAGTGAACCCATAGGATGCTGATCCAGGGCGGCGAGTGTTCACCTCGGTCGCATAACGATGGGGAGCGTCGATTCGCGTCGCAAGCGCTCCAATGATGTAAGAAAACGCGCCGCCTGCTCTACAGCGGAGGCGAAGTTATCATCGTCAACAGCCGCAAAGGTCGAAGTGAGGCTCTCTGTCTCGCTAACAAGTTCAGCAAGGGGCAGTGAGCTTCCGGCGGCGTGATGCGAAGACGCTATTTCCAGAACGCTCGTGAGCTCGCATACCAATTTGTCGATAATTGCCCGCCGGTAAACTCTTTTAGGGGATATGGGAGTGCTGTCGGCAGCGAGTGGGTCGACGCTGTTTGAGTTTGTCATTTTTAAAGCAGCTTTCGGGGTCTGAAATGGCTAGCGCTCTGAAAATTGAGAGAACGCCCAGAAGCCCGAAACTATAACGCCCAAAAACATAATGAGGACGATGATCCTTTCGGCTCGGGCACTCATCATAGGTTCCTCGCAGTTCCGGTCATCTCGATCGACCAACATAGAGAACGCGCATGTCTCGCCCTTCTCCCAATACCAATGAGCGATAGGATTGGGGGCCGGAATTCTGAAAGTCGTCGATCAGCATGTTTCGATACTCGTGAGCCAATTCCCTGTCTCGGCTCCCGCCGAAGTAAAGCAGCGTCGGCAGTTTCCCATTCTTCTACCTCAAGCGGTTCTCGAGCTGTCGCTGGCACGGCCCAAAAGCGTGTGGATTGCCTTGAGGACCTCAGCTCGTGAGCCGAAAGAGTGTCCGTCCAGATCGTGCACATGGAACTTCACGGCAATAAAGCGCAGGCGGACCTCGTCTACTCGTCGTTTTCGCTGATGGACGCCTTGGGGACCAGGGAAAACTTCACGCACGTGACAGAGACCACGATTTTCCGCCCCGGCAAGCACGCAGCAAGGATGGCGGACAAACCTGGATGGTGGAGGAATTTCAAGGTCAAGTTCCGGGGGGTGCCAGTCTCTCCGCGGATGAGCACGTAAAAGCGGCTCTTCGGTCCGGACCAAGGCTTTACGACCGACACTTCGATGGTATCGCCTCGCCAATCGACTTCCTCGATCGGGAGTGCATTCTTCTGGCGGCTCGAACCGGGCTGGAGGCGGATGCGAGGAGCTGGTTCTATCTCAGCCGGAACCGGGGCACGAGTTGGGAAGGTCCCTTTGGCTTTCGCGGACTTGATATGGATGGCGTTGCAACCAGAACCGACATCGTTGCCATTTCCGCGCATCATGCATTGTTCATGATGACCTGTGCGAAGCCCGACGGTCAGGAGGGAAGAACGCTGTGCGTCGAGAGCCTGGACGGCGGACAGTCTTTCCACCCGAAATGCTGGCTTCCTTTCGATGACGACAGCTATAGCATAATGCCATCGAGCGTTTTCCCGGAGGACGGCTCCATCCTCACGGTCATCAGGAGAGGTCGGGGAACTGACGAGAGCGGATGGCTCGAAGCATTCAAGTCGGAAGATCTAGGGAAGTCATGGCGCCTGATAAGCCGTCCGGTCGAAAATACAGGTATCGGCGGTAATCCAGGAAGCCTATCACTGCTGCCGGACGGGCGATTGGCAATCGTCTACGGCTCGCGCAACCGCCCATATGCCATTCGTATGAAAATCAGCAGCGATGGGGGGCAATCCTGGTCCGACGAGGAGGTTGTCGGTCAACCCGCGCCGCTGTCAGACTTTGTGCGGAGCCTAGGTGAAAGAGCCACGTTCCCCGCATTGGGAGATTTGTAAGGCGTTTTTCATCACTGTTGGGGGCGACGACAAGATTGCCAACGACGACATTGAGAGGATCGAGCTTCCCTCGATCAGCTTCGAGATGAACGCCCCTGGCAAACTATTTGGAGTAATTTTCACCGAAATCGTCGGGGCCCTACGCTAAGTCGGAGAGCCCCGAGGTTGTTATCCGTTTGGCCGAATGACCACCTTCACGCAACCATCCTTCTTGTCGCGGAAGGTCTCGTAAGCTTCCGGCCCTTCCTCCAGTCCAATTCGATGTGTGATCAGGAACGAAGGGTCTATCTTACCCTCGACGATCAGGTCCATCAGCGGCTGTAAATACCTCTGGACATGCGTCTGACCCGTCTTCAGCGTCAAGGCTTTGCCGACGAAAGCACCCAACGGTGCCGGGACCGCTGATCCGACAAACACGCCAGGCAGCGAAACGACGCCGCCCGGGCGGCACGCTAGGATCGCCTGCCGGAGGGCATAAGGCCGCTCCGTGCTGGTGAGCTTAGTCTGCATCATCTCCATCACTCCACCGGCTCCGTGGCTCTCCATGCCGACCGCCTCAATGACGGCATCTGGCCCCTGCCCTCCGGTCATTTCGAGGATCCGTTTCTGCAAATCGTCGTCGGTGTAGTCGAGCGTTTCAGCGCCCGATTGCCGTGCCAGCGCAAGTCGCTCAGGTATGGTGTCGATCGCGACCACACGCTCTGCACCGAGAAGGAAGGCGGATTTGATTGCAAAGAGACCGACGGGTCCGCAGCCAAACACGGCAATCGTCTGCCCCTGCTTGATGTCGCAGTTTTCCGCGGCCATGTACCCTGTCGGAAATATGTCGGAAAGGAAAAGCACTTGTTCATCGCTGAGGCCGTTGGGTACTTTGATGGGGCCAACGTCTGCGTAAGGGACGCGCAAGTACTGCGCCTGCCCGCCAGGGAAGCGCCCGTAGAGTTCCGAATAGCCAAACAGGCCAGCTGTTGGATACCCGATCTGTTCGGCTTCTTTCGCACCGTTCGGGTTGGATCGTTCACAGAGCGAATACTGACCCCATCTGCACTGCCTGCATTCGCCGCAGGAAATGGTGAACGGCACCACCACCCGGTCTCCGACTTTGAGCTTCGAGTTGCCGCGGCCGACCTCGACGACCTCGCCCATGGTCTCATGCCCCATCACGTCGCCAGCATGCATTCCGGGCACGAAGCCGCCGTAGAGATGCAGGTCGGAGCCGCAGATGGCGCAGCTCGTAACCCGGATGATGGCGTCGCGGTCTTCCTGGATTATTGGGTCATCGACTTCCTCGCATCGAATGTCACCACGACCATGCCAAGTTAATGCCTTCATCATCTGTCTCCTTTGTTTTGATTTTCTCGTACATCTCAGGGCTGCCCGCCGCCGCCGGCCGAACCATAGACCTGACCAGTCGCATAGCTTGCGAGAGGGTCTGCGAGCTGAACATAGATGGAAGCGAGCTCGGCCGGCTGGCCGGGGCGACCCATTGGCGAGTTACCGCCAAACTGCTCAAGTTTTTCCATGGTCGCGCCACCGCTCACCTGGAGTGGCGTCCAGATCGGACCAGGCGCTACACCGTTGACACGTATGCCCTTGGGAGCAAGTTGCTTGGCCATCGACTTCGTGAAGTTCATCGCCGCCGCTTTGGTTATCGCATAATCGACCAAGTTCTCCGACGGATCGTAGGCCTGCTCGGAGGTAGTCTGAATAATGGCCGACCCAGGCTTGAGATGTTTCAGAGCAGCCTTCGTCAGCCAGAACATCGCGTAGATGTTCGTCTTCATCGTCGCATCGAAAGCTTGCGTGGTGATGTCTGAAAGCGACTGAGCCTGCTGTTGGCGTCCGGCATTGTTGACAAGGATGTCCAGGCCACCGAGATGCCTTACCGCATCTTCGATCAGCTTTTCGCAGAATTCCTCGTCGCGTAGATCACCAGGTAAGGCGACACCCTTTCGCCCTTCTTTCTCGATCAACGCAATCACCTCTCTCGCATCTGGCTCTTCGTCGGGCAGATAATTGATCGCAACATCCGCGCCTTCGCGGGCGTATGCGATCGCAGCCGCGCGCCCCATCCCGGAATCGCCACCTGTGATAAGCGCTTTACGGCCTTTCAGTCGGCCTCCACCCTTATAGGAGGTCTCGCCGTGATCTGGCCTGGGGTTCATTTTTCCAGCTAGCCCTGGAAATGGCTGCGTTTGCCGTTCGAACGGCGGTTTCGGATATTTCTTGGTAGGATCTTCGATCATGTCTGTTCCTTCTGCTGGGCATCAAGACGGGAAGAGAAAGCGCGGCGGGGGTAAGCACGGCGAGTTTGGTTACGAGCGCGGAGCGACTGTTTTTGGAGACCTGATGCAATGTTCCTGGAAATCTCCTGTGAGAAGTTAGACGGACGAGGGTGGTTATGTGGATCAGTCGGGTCATTCCGACCCCAGTCCAACTTGGACATCGCCGCCGAGTTCCCGGAAGGCTGCTCCGATATTTCGCAGACCGCGGACCAGGTTAGATCCCTGCAATCAGCCGGTTTCCACGACGAAACCCTCGCGAATTTCGCGAGGGTTTCACCCGATTGAAGGAAAATCGGGCAGACATCCGGGTAGCAAGGGACGCCTGACCACCGAACAAACAGCCCTTGCCTGAGTTCCTGTGGCTCGGTTGTTTGTTACCAAACACCCCGGGAAACCGAGATTGTCGAAGGTTCGGGACCACAACGCACTGCCGTCGAAGTCGTTGGACGAAGCCGTCGCGGGGGGACCCTGAAACAACGCTATCATCCACTGCTTCAATGGAGCATTCAGTCTGGAACAGGCCGGTATTGTCTGCACTGTCTCGCAGACGAATTAACGTACGTCTACCTCTGACTGGGGTCATCAATCCCTTGACCCGGCGCCGAGCGGAGATCGCTCCATTCAGCTATATTCCTTGGGTCGTCTCACAGCTTTTCTCAACGTTGAGGATTTCCGGAAACTTTTGGCAATCCTTCAGGTTAGGCGAGAGCTTCCACTTAAGGCTCTCGGTCGATCCGGGCAGTCAACCTCGCATTCTCTGGCAAGGAGCAGCAGATGAGATATTTGATATTGGCAGTTGTAATGCTGGCGATTGCCGCGATCGCTGTCGGAACACGCCACTCTTCACAGCAGGCAGATGAGAGTAAAGGCCAGCCCTCGCCACACGCCCTGGATCAAAGTCAGTAGGGGAACGGCTTTAAACACGACCTGCGATCGCTAGGTTCAGCAATGCCTAGCCAGTTGGCAGTACACCTTTAAAGCAAAGCGATCGCGACCAATGATCACGAGATCCGTCCCGCTTCTTCAAGGATAACGCATCCTAATCGTGGAGAACGGTTTTTTTGTTTCCAGCGACGTGAGCACAGTGCTGACGCGCGTGGGTGCCGTTATACTTGGTCCAGCTCCGTCAGTCGTATCCGGGATCGAAATGGCCAAGCGATCCTCTCCGGATGGCGCCATCATCGACATTCGCATTGACGGCGATCTGGTTTATCCGATGGTCGAGTTCCTTAGTGAGCGTCGCATTCCCTTTGTCTTTGCGGTAGCGGACTTAGGTATCCCTGTGGACACGGTCTACGGCGGCTACGTTTTGTCAAACAATCTTGCGGAGTTGCAGGAAATCGCCAAAGGCTTGTTCGGTCAAAATACGTGAGATTCATGGCCAGATAGCAGTCAGCGTCATTGGTCGGAACCGTACGGTTTCCCCTGTCTTCGGAACAAAGCTCCGCGACATTTCTTCCTCCCTTGGGCAGAGGAGATGACATGGCCTATGAACAATCAAATCGCGGGTCGATTGAGGAGCAAATCGTCGAATGTGTCCCAGCACTAACGGCTTTCGCTCGTTCCTTCCAACGTCAGCAAGCAGATGTAGAAGATCTCGTTCAAGAAACGTTGGTGCGCGCACTTTCGAACGCCGACCGTTTTGAGAGGGGAACAAACCTGAAGTCATGGCTCTTTACAATCATGCGAAATGCGTTTTGCTCGCGCTACCAGCGCCTGAAGCGCGAAGTGACGGGGATTGACGACGAGGTTGTTCGACAGGCTTGCCACGGACCGCCTCAGGAGTGGCACGTCGTCGGCCACGAACTTGAGCGGGCTTGCGGCGCCTTGCCCGAGCCGTACAAATCGGCATTTGAGTTCGTCTTCATTCTCGGAAGGTCTTATGACGAGGCCGCCCTTCACTTCCACTGCCCGGCCGGAACTGTGAAGAGCCGTGTCAATCGAGCATGAATGCGGCTCTCACATGATATGGACCAGCGCACAGCATTGTCTTAACCGGGGTTTCGCACCGGTGCGTACAAGTTCGATGATCACCCCGCACCCTTCGTCACCGACGCATCTTACCATTGGAAATCACGATCCGGCTTTCCCGCCCCCGCTGTAGAAACAGCTAGCTTGGCGACATCCTTCGATGCCTCTCATTGTCCGAGGCGATGCGCACATAGGTTGTACTCCTGAAGATTCAGGGCATGGGCAAGAGTTTATGTGAAGCGGCCCCATTTCGCATTGAATGACGGGACGCAAGGCTCGCTCGATAAGGCCCACGTCTTCGCTCACTCAGACCAATTTGATGGGCAGGCTTGAGAGCCCTAACGGACCTCGCCTTCGTTTTCTTCCGTAGGATCGTAATTTAGGTCCCAGTCTTTCACCGGCTTCTTTCCGGGCGGCGTTCTATGCTCGGTCGCATCCTCCGAACCGGTGACAACCGTTGGCTTAGCGCTGTGCACACCCGTCGACTTTCGGTCCGCAACGGACTTTGCAAACTGGCCCTTGGCGTCTTCCATTACCTGTGACATGTCATTCACCCTTTATTTGAGCTCATTGAAATCCTCGTGACTTTCGGGTCGCCTTTCGTCTCTGCGTTATCGTCTTTCGTAGAGCCGCCGACTTGTTTTCCTGCAGGCGTGACGAGCGTGTAGATTGACGGGGGCGACGAAGAGCGCAATCTGCGAGGCGCTGCCAAGGGCGATGGCCACGACGATGAAGCCGACAAAGGCGGGCGTCATGCCCATCTTCTCGGCCGCCGCCTGGACAGAGCCGACGAAGACTTCGCTGATCAGCGCCACGAAGATCGTCACCACGACGAGGATGATGATGCTGGTCGAAAGCCCCCAGCCGCCATGGTGCTCCTCGGCCTCGCCGACGCTGGCAAAGAGCTCGCGGTGGGTCTTCAGCGAAAACAGCATGCCCATGGCATAGACGGCGATCAGGATCACGGCGAGGCCGAGGCTGAGCGTCTGCACCATCTCCGGCCCCTGGTCGGCGCGGCTGACAAGCGAGGGCACGAACAGGGCGACGGTTGCCAGAAAGAGCAGCGACGCCTGGAAGCGGGCGCTGACGCGATTGAACTCCTGCAGGTGATGCTTGAGGCCGCCGAGCAGGAAGGAGCCACCGAGCATGAAGAGCGTGTTGGTGACGATGGCGCCGGCGATCGAGGCCTTGACCAGCAGATATTGCCCGGCCTGCAGGGCGGCGAGCGAAATGACGAGTTCGGTGAGGTTGCCGAGCGTGGCATTCAACAGGCCGCCGACGGCGTCACCGGTGCGGGCGGAGACGGCTTCGGTCGCGCGGCTGAGCAAGGCCGCGAGCGGGATGATCGCCAGCACGGAGAGGATGAAGAGCAGCGTGTGTGACTCGGGTGCTGCCATATCGGTGAGGATCACGACGGGTACGAAGACGAGGAGTGCCAGGAGCGGCGCGGCGCGAAGCGACACAATGGCAAAATACGCAGTTTTACTCGCAGGACTTTTTCTGAGCACTTCGACCCTGGCACACGAGGCCAGTATCGGCTCCATCAGCATCGAAAGGCCTGCCGTTCGTGCCATGGTGCCAGGCGCCAAGGTTGGTGGTGGCTACCTCACCATCAGGAATAATGGAACGCAGGCCGACAAACTGGTCTCAGCAAGCGCCGATCGAGCCCGATCAGTCCAGATGCACGAAATGAGCACCAGCAACGGCATCATGGTCATGCGGGAGATGAAAGGCGGCATCGACGTGCCTGTCGGGCAGACAGTTGATCTGCAACCCGGCGGGAGCCATCTGACGTTCATGGATGTCCAGCAACCCTTCAAGCAAGGAGAAGAGATCAAGGCCACATTGACGTTCGAACGAGCCGGTAGTGTCGACGTCATATTCGATGTCGGTCCGATCGCTGGGCCGCTCTACGTTGGACGCGACGGAAGCGACCACACGTCGATGGAGATGCCGGGCATGGACATGGACGCGAAAGCGGCCCCGGATGACCCTTCTCAATCGATTCGCGCGACCCTGAAGATCATGTTTGATCGACCGGAAAAGCCGCTCGTTGTTGAACCGGTCGTTGTCCAGGGTGATTTGGCGATTGCCGGATGGCAGCAAGATGGCAGGGTGGTCGGGCTCTTCTTATGAAAACCGCGCACGGCTGGTGACTGCATCTTTGCAGTGGCGATGGGATCAAGGATGCTGCGTCACTGGAGAAGATTGGCCTGTCGACTGGCGACGCGTCGGCCCTGTCGTCGTCGCTACGCGCAGCCGAGGCAAAGCTCGATCCCAACGTCGTTTCACTCTTTGCCAGTTTCGAAGGCACCGTGATGATGGGAGAGGAGACGAGCAGCGACAAAAGCCATAGTGGACATGAGGGGCATGCACAATGAAAGCGCGAACGCTTGCAATCACCGCGTTGTCAGCCGGCGGCGCGCTCTTCCTCGCCCTGATCGGCGTGATGACATGGGTTCATGCCGACGAACCGCGAACTGGTCGCTTCGATGCCAGCTTCTCCCTCATCGACGATCGCGGAAACGCTGTCGACCAATCGATCTTCCACGGCCGCCTCGCGCTGGTTTATTTCGGATACACGAATTGCCCGGAGGTTTGCCCGACAACGAAGTATGAGGTGGTCGATTGGATGAATGCTCTTGGAGATCAGGGAAAGTCCCTGAACGCCTTGTTCTTCTCCATCGATCCGGAGCGCGACACGCAGGAGGTGATGCATAACTACGTCACCGCCTTCAGTTCGCGCATTCGTGGAATTACCGGAAGCCCAGAAGAGATGAAGAAGGTGGTCGATGGCTGGTTTATCCATGCCGCAAAGGAGGCCAGCGAGGACGGTGACTATCACATGAGCCACACGGTTTCATTGCTACTGATTGGTGCAGACGGCCGCCTGAAGGGATTGATCCCCTATGGTGCCGACCGGGAAGATGCGATTTCAAAGATCCGTCATCTGCTGCTCAGCGAACCTAAAGGCGCTTGAGATAACCGTCGTTCAACGAGTGGAGAGCTTTCACGTGTCGCAAATACTTCTCACTGCTTCCGTTGGACGTTTCCTTGCTGGGGCGACTGTCCAACTAGGCTCTCGCCGTTGCGCATTTGCACAGCCGTCGATAATGTCGACTGTGCGCCGGTTTCAATAAAAGTCCATCAAGTGCCGCACCATTCGCACCTTGATGGCTTTTCCCTACCCGTTTTAGGTGCGTTATGTTGACGTCTCCGTGCCTCGTGACATGGGCGTCAGTAATCACCAGTGCGTCAGCAAGGCCTTTGAGTGTCGGTGGGACCAAGCTGCGTAAAATCAAGGCATTATGAGGCAGGTGCCACAAACTTATTGTAGTTCGATAGCGCCTGCCCCATTAAACTGGGCAGCTTGGGAACCACCGTATAATGTTCCTCATTGACAAAATACGCAAAATACGTAATTTACAGTTCAATGAAGGAGATGGTTCATGGGTGCAGCGCTTCAAATCCCCGCATCGGATTTCTCTCGTCGGTTTGGACAAGTTCGCGAAGCGGTACATAAGGCCGGGGTGATTGAAGTCACGTCGCATAACCGGGTCGTGGGTGCCTACATCAGCGTAGACGAGCTTGAACATTTCAATCGTCTCAAGCGACGTGAGGTGCAGGTGCTTCATGCAAGCGAGATCGATGACGAGCTCCTCACTGAGATTGAGAACGCAGAGTATGGCGTGATCTCTAAGTGAAGCTGCCAGACCCTACTCCAGGTCTCGTAATCCGGTTCGATTACACTTGGTACAAAGACCATTTCAAGAAAGAACGCCCGTGTGCCATCGTCCTGGCCTCAAGTCAGACAGGTATGGTCACGGTTGTTCCAATTACGCATTCGTATCCAGATATTGGAGAAGAAGGCCACTCGTTGCAGGTGCCCGAAGAGGTCTGCAAAGCACTGGGTTTGGATGAGGACATCAATTACGTTCGACTGAACGAGGTCAACAGGTTTGCGTGGCCTTCAGACCTTATAAAGCCATTGCCAAATGATCCCTCCCGCTGTGATTACGGAAACGTTCCCAAAGATTTCTTCTTAGAAATGAGACGGCGACTTGCAGAAGCCGTCCGAGCAGGACGGCTCAACGCTTCCAAGGTCTGAACAATCCGGCTAATTGGTCGTGAGTTTCTCTGGCCCGCCTGTGGAGCAAGGCTGCTGCTCGCAGGCTCGACGGCGTCTGCTACCGAACTTCGCTTTTTCGGCGTTCGGCTGGACACCAAGGACGAAGTCGATAACTTTCGATGAAGACATCTCGCACGGCTTCAACAAAGGAAGCATCTGGCTGGTTTGATAGAGATTGAAGGAGACGACGTCGTTTCCTGCAAGTTCTTCTGCGAACAGCCAGATGCGACGCTCATTGTCGGATCGGCGTATAGTTATGCCCCAGCTCCCGCCGTTAAACTCGCCCTTGAAGAACCCGGTCGGAAGTCGCGCGAGAGCTCGCTGGAAATCCGAGATTTCTGTCTCGGGATCCGTCAGGCGAAAGACACTCTTCGCAGATGCCGCAACAATCCTCATCCAGCACCGCAGGCCGCCCGCAGCAGTCGCATACGGACGTCTGCAACCCCGCGAGGATCCTCGGTTGAGGCGGCAAAATGTCGATCATGTCTTCGTCCTAATGGCTACTAGATAGGTGTTCGTCCATGCCGGGCTCCAAAATCTGGACTCCAGATAGTGAAGACTTTTCCGATAGCAAGATGGGTGCCTTGAAGGCGACGTGTTGGACGTCGTTTCTCTATGAGAGCCTTGCTGTCACCTTCCCCTGGAGGGGCATCCCAGCCGTTTCCTCATTGTCAGGACACGATGGATGATATCTCCTCCACAATCGCAGGTCGCTGCGCGCGCTCAACCAATTTGCGGATCGATCAAGCGGGTGGCCCCAAATATGCCCGCAGGCGTCGCGACACGCCGACCTGCACTGTCGAAACAGTGGATGGCGTCCGGTTCGGCCTGAAGCATCACCCGGCTACCTATAGACATTGTTGATCTGCCTGCCACTCGAAAGACAATCTCCACGCCACCAGCCGTCGTGGCATGAATATAGCTTTCTGCACCGACAAGTTCGATGGCATCGATGTCGACAGCAAGACTGAAGGTTGAACCTTCCCGCGTGTGACCGATTTTCAAGTCCTCAGGGCGAATTCCGATGGTTGCCACTCCGATGGGAAGTGACAGGCCGGGAGCGTCGGTGCCCAACGCGTCGGCGCTGACAAGGTTCATGGCCGGCGAACCAATGAAGGCTGCCACGAAAGTCGTGGCCGGCCGCTCGTAAAGCTCGATCGGCGTGCCGACCTGCTCGATCTGTCCACCATTCAGCACGACAAGGCGATCTGCAAGGGTCATGGCCTCCAAGGCACAGCAGTCTGTTTATGATGAAGTTGCGCACACTGGATCGACAGCCGGTATGCAAGATCGCATGCAGACACGTGCTGCCCTGTATGACCTTATCGATCTTGCGAGCTACGAAGAACTCGATTCAAGCATCGTTGCCAGTCGTCTTTCCATCTAGACCTATTTCATAGATCTTGGAGCACACTACTAGAGCGTTTCATCTTTTGACGGAACCATATCCGGCATTTTCGAGATAGTTCTGGCATTCGGCGAGCTGGATGGTTTCGACCAGCCTGCCGATATGGCGCCATGTGTCGTCGATGGTGCGCTTTTGTGCATTTCTCATCCAATGTTTGATCTTGGAGAAGGCCTGTTCGATCGGATTGAGGTCCGGCGAATAGGGCGGCAGGAACCAGAGCCGCGCACCGGCGGCTTTGATCAACTGACGGATGGCTATCGACTTGTGGCTGCCGAGATTGTCCATGACGACGATGTCGCCTGGCTTGAGCACCGGCACCAGCTGCTGTTCGACATAGGCGCGGAAGCACTGGCCGTTCATCGGTCGTCGAAGACACAGGGTGCTGTCAGCCGATCGTTTCTCAAGGCGCCCAGGAATGTCAGCGTGCGCCAGTGGCCATGCGGTGCAAATGCCCGCAGTCGCTTGCCTTTTGGACCCCAGCCCCTGATCGGCGACATGTTGGTCTTGATCCAGGTCTCGTCAATGAAGACCAGCCGTTCGGGATCGAGATGATTTTGCAGGGCCTTCCACCGCTGTCTTCTGCGAGCGACGTCGGCACGCGCCTGCTCAAGGGCGAACAGCGTTTTTTTTGAAGCGTAGCCCTTCGCTGCGAAGGAATTGCCAGATCGTATTTTGCGAGACGGAAATACCCCGCTCGGACAACTCCGCCTTCAGGCCGTGCAACGTCAGGTGCGGGTTCTCGGCGAGCCGTTGCACAATGATATCGCGATGTGGTTCGAGTATCCGCTTGCGGTAGCTGCCCATCTTGGCGGGATGAACCGATCCCGTCGCACGGTGGCGCTGCGACCATTTCACGACGGAAGAGGCGGCAACTTCAAACCGTGTCGCCACTGAACGAACGCTTTCGCCACTCAGTACGGCGGCAACAACACGCTCGCGAAGATCATTCGATATCGGTGCGGTCATCGGATGCTGGCCTCCATCCAGCCAGCATCAATGAATCAGAACAAAACCGATTTGGGAATCGCATTCGATTCAGAAAAACACGGAACCGCTCTAAGGTTTGATAAAGGTGGGAATGGCGCCCCAGGAAGGCGCCGACTGTTTTGAAACGAGACAGGTTCCGGCTTGCAACGCGATGACGACAGAGTCCTGTTCAGTTCATTGCGCCCAGCTCTAGGGTTTGACTACCGCCGCGTCGGATTGAGGCCGGCGTCGACCACGCCCGGCCGGCCGTCAAGCTTCAGATGCGAGACTTTCGGCTCTGTGCGGGCAATGACCCGGCCGCGCCGGATGACGGCGAGGCGGGTCGGCTTCAGCCGCAGTGCTTCAATCACGTCTTCCGCCTGCAGCATGACAAGGTCGGCATTGCAGCCGACCGACAAGCCGTAATTCTCCAGCCCCATCGTTTTTGCCGAATTGACCGTCAGCGCGTCAAAAATCTTCTTCTTGTCCTCGACGCCCGACATCTGCGCAACATGGATTGCCATGTGCCCGACTTCTAGCATGTCGCCGGAACCCATCGAGTACCAAGGGTCCATCACGCAGTCATGGCCGAAGGAAACGTTGAGGCCTGCTGCCATCAGTTCGCGCACCCGCGTCATGCCGCGGCGCCTGGGATAGCTGTCGTGGCGTCCCTGCAACATGATGTTGATCAGCGGGTTTGGAATGACGTTGATCTCGGCTTCCGCCATCAGCGGGATAAGCTTCGAGACGTAATAATTGTCCATCGAATGCATCGATGTCAGGTGCGAGCCGGCAACGCGCCTCTGCAGTCCGAACCGCACGGTCTGCGCCGACAGGGTCTCGATATGCCGCGACAGCGGATCGTCGGTCTCGTCGCAATGCATGTCGACCGGCAGGCCGCGATCGGCAGCGATGCGGCAGAGTGCTTCAACGGAGGCAGCGCCGTCCTGCATGGTGTGCTCGAAATGCGGAATGCCGCCGACGATATCGACGCCCATGTCGAGCGCCCGCTCTAACGACCTCACGCCATCGGCCGCGCGATAATAACCGTCCTGTGGGAAAGCCACGAGTTGCAGGTCGATATAGGGCGCCACGCGCTCCTTCACTTCCAGCATCGCTTCCGCCGTCACCAATCGCGGATCGGACGTGTCGACATGGGTGCGGATATGCAGAAGGCCCTGAGAGACGGCGAGATCGCAATAGGCGAGCGCCCGCTCGACCAGCGCTTCCTTGGTCAAGAGCGGCCGAAGCTCGCCCCAGAGCGTGATGCCTTCCAGCAGCGTGCCCGAGGTGTTCATCCGCGGCAGGCCGAGCGACAGCGTGGCGTCCATGTGGAAATGCGGATCGACGAAGGAGGTGCTAACAAGCCGGTTCGTCGCATCGACCGTTTCGCGCGCTTCACCAGCAATGTCGGCCTCGATCGAAGCGATTTTCCCGCCCGAAACGGCTATATCGACGCCCTCGCGGCCGTCCGGCAGGTTGGCATTTTTGATGATGAGATCGAACATTTAAAGACTCCTCAGAATTAAATCGTCAGCGCTCGCCGCGGCGATAAGGCTGCATCAGCGCCTGCGGCACACGGGCGCGCCGTGCCATGACGGCAAGCGCTGCTATCGACAGCAGATAGGGGATCATCAGGAAGATCTGGTAGGGCACGACGCCGCTCAAAACCGTCTGCAGGCGAAGTTGGAAGGCATCGAACAGCGCAAACAGGATCGCGCCGAGCAGCGCCCGCTCCGGCTTCCACGAGGCGAAGACGACAAGCGCAATACAGATCCAGCCACGCCCCTGAACCATCGTGGGGAAGAAACTATTGAATGCCGAGAGCGTCAGAAAGGCACCGCCGACGCCCATCAGCGCGCTGCCGAAAATCACCGCGCCATAACGGATCGCCATCGGGTTCAGCCCCTGCGCTTCCGCCGCGTGCGGGTTTTCGCCCGTCATGCGGATAGCAAGCCCCACCGGCGTGCGGGCAATCAGATAGGCAAGCGCAATCGCCAGCCCGATCGCCAGATAGGTCGGCGCGGTCTGGTTGAAAAATGCCGGACCGAAGAAAGGCAGATCGGAAAGAGTAGGAATGTCGAGCGGCTGGAACGGCGTAATCGTCGGCGGCGTACCTGCCACCGGCACCATCAGCCGGAACACGTAATAGGCAAAGCTCGAGGCGAACAGCGTCACACCGAGACCCGAGACATGCTGCGACAGGCCGAGCGTGACCGTCAGCACCGAATGCAACAGCCCGAACATCGCCCCGCCGAGTGCCGCCACGAGCAACCCAACCCACAGATCAGCGCCATTATAAACGGCCAACCAGCCAGACATCGCCCCAAAAGTCATGATCCCCTCGATGCCGAGGTTCAGCACACCCGCGCGTTCGGAAATCAGCGCACCGAGCGTCGCAAGGATCAGCGGTGTCGCGATCCGCAGCACGGCGGCCCAGAGGCCGGCAGAGGCGAGGATGTCCAAAAGCGCGCTCATCGGCGTATCCTGTATTGCGTGAAGAACACTGCGACCAGCATGGAAAGCAGCGACAGCGCCACCGTCACGTCGGCAATATAGGTTGGAATGCCCATGCTGCGGCTCATCCCGTCCGCCCCCACAAACATCGTGGCGGTAAACAGCGCCGCTAGCACGACGCCGAGCGGATTGAGATTGGCGAGCATGGCGACGACGATGCCGGAATAACCGTAACCGGGCGAAAGATCGGTCGTCACATAACTTTTGACGCCCAGAACCTCGATTGTGCCTGCAAGACCGGCGAGACCACCGGAGATCATCGCGACGATCATCAGCGTCCGCCCCAGCGGCACACCGGCGAAAACGGCACCGGAAGGATTCAAGCCCGCAGCGCGCGACTGCACGCCGAACACCGTGCGTGTCTGAACGAAATAGATCAGGAAGGCGATCACCACGGCAATGCCGAGGCCGATATGCAGCCGTGAACGGGCAAGCAGTTTCGGCAGGCGGGCGGCGGCATCCACCGCCTCCGACTGAGGCCAGCCGAAGGCGGCCGGGTCCTTCAGCACACCGTCGATCAGCATCGAGACGAACAGAAGTGCCACGAAATTGAGAAGCAGTGTCGTCACGACTTCATCGACGGAAAAGCGCAGCCGCAGCCACAACGGCAAAAGCAGCAGAACCATGCCGGCAAATGCTCCGACGATGAAGAGAAGCGGGATCTGCAAAAGCGATGGCAAGCCCGCAAACAGATGCGCGCTCGCGGCAGCGGCAGCAATTGCGCCGAGATAGAACTGCCCCTCCCCGCCGATATTCCAGAGCCGCGCCCTAAAGGCGACGGCTGCGGCAAGTCCGGTCAGGATCAGCGGCGAAGCGCGTGTCAGCGTCTCGGTGGCGGAAAGCCGCGAGCCGAAGGCACTGGTCAGGATCTTCCAATAGGCCTCGAAAACCGGCGCACCGGCAGCGGCGATCAGCACGCCGGCAATGGCAAGCGCCGCAATCACGGCGAGGATAGGGGTTGCGATGACCAGCAATGTCGAGCGTTGTTCGCGCCTCTCAAACCGCATCGGACGCACCTCCCCATTCCCCGGCCATCATCAACCCGAGCTTTCGCGCATCGACATCCTCGGCATCGACGGAGGGCGACAGCCGTCCGCCGACGATTGCCTGGATACGGTCTGCCAGCGCCATCACTTCGTCGAGATCCTCGGAAATCAGAAGCACCGCGGTGCCTGCCTTGCGCGCGTCAAGAATACGTTCATGCACGGCCGCCACGGCACCCTCGTCCAGTCCACGCGCCGGCTGCGCCGCAAGCAGGATTTTCGGGTGCTCGATCAGGTTACGGCCCAGGATCAGCTTCTGCATGTTGCCGCCGGATAAGAGCCGGGTACGGCTGGTAGGCGTCCCACCACGCACGTCAAAACCCTCGATGATCCTTCTTGCAAAGGCGATCCCCGTTTTGCGATCGACCAGCCCGGCCTTCGAAAATTCCGGCAGCCGTTCCAGCACCGCATTTTCCCAGATCGACATCTCGCCGATCGCGCCGTCGCGGTTGCGATCCTCGGGAATGCGCCCGATACCGTAAGACACGGCGTCCGCCACCGTCAGGTCGCCGACACCCTTGCCGAACAGAACCAGATCGCCGGCGCTGCGGCCGATCGTGCCGCTCAGAAGCTGGGCCAGCACCGCCTGCCCGTTGCCGGAAACCCCGATAATGCCGAGCACTTCACCAGCCCTCAGCCGGAAATTGACGGATTTCAGCCGCTCTACGCCGCCAGAGCGCACGGTGATACCAGCGGCTTCCAGCACAATCTCTCCCGGAGTCGAAGCCTCGCGTACCGGCCGCGTCACCTTGCGGCCTACCATCAGTTCGGCAAGTTCGACCTTGCTGGTCTCGTCCACCTTGCGCTCGGCGACTTGTCTGCCGCCGCGCAGCACGACGATCCGATCGGCCGTCGCCATCACCTCGTCCAGTTTGTGGGAGATGAAGATCAGCGACAGGCCTTGCCGTGCCATATCCTTCAGGGTCGAAAACAGCGTCTCGGCTTCCAGCTTGGTCAGAACCGCCGTCGGCTCGTCGAGCACCAGAATGCGCGCATCGTTATAAAGCGCCTTCAAAATTTCGACGCGCTGCTGCTCGCCGACCGAAAGATCGCCGAGCCGCGCATCCGGATCGACCTTCAGGCCGAAACGCTGCGAAATATCGAAAAGCTTTTTCCGGCCGGCAGAGACATTGGAGCCGAGGGACCAGAGGCTTTCCGTCCCAGTCATGACGTTTTCGAGCACGGTCAGGTTTGGCGCCAGCGAAAAATGCTGGTGCACCATGCCGACACCGGCGCGGATCGCGGCGCGCGGTTTGCCCGGCGGCAGCGTCTGCCCCATCACCGAAACGGACCCCGTGTCCGGCACATAATGGCCGAAGAGAATGCTCATCAGCGTCGTCTTCCCGGCACCGTTTTCGCCGAGCAGCGCAACGATCTCGCCCTTTGCGAGCGACAGCGAAATATCGTCATTGGCAAGATTATCGCCAAAACGCTTGCTGACATTTCTGATGTCGAGAACGGTATCCGTCATCGGTCGAGGCCTGTGATTGGGAAAGGGTGCGACCAGCGTTGTTCGCCCTCAAGCCTTGCGGCAAGGGCCAGAAGCAGCGCCTCCTGCCCCATAGGAGCTATCATCTGCACAGGCAAAGGCAGACCGGCCTTGTCCACCCCGAAAGGCAGGGTGATCGCCGGGAAACCAGATATGTTGGCAATTGCCGCGAGCGGGGCAAAGGATCCCATACGGGCAAAATGCAGGTCGGTATCGCGGTTATCGCTCGGGAAAGACCCGATCGGCCTTGGCGCACAGGCGAGCATCGGCGTCAGCAAGCAGTCAAAACGGTCGAACAGCGAATGCAGATCGCGGCTGACATACACCATCTCTTGCACCAGATCCCAGATCGCAACGCCGCTAATCCGGCCGCCCTCTTCGGTAACGGCCTGCGTCATCGGCTCCCACAGGGATGCATCGATACCAGGCAGCTTCGCAAGACTTGCGAGATTGATCGCAATCACATCGCGAAATGCCCTCCCCGATGCTTCAATGACCGCGCGAATATCGCTCCATGCCAGCGAAACGATCTCGTGCCCCTTGTCCTCCAAGACACGGGCAGCATCCGCAACGGCCTCGGCTCGAACCGGATCGATCGCAAAATCCGATCCAAGCTCCGTCAGCAGCCCGATCTTAAGCTTCCCGGCCTTGGCCACGGCCTGCTCGACCGGCGGATAGGGCCCACGCGCTGAGCCGGAGAGCACCGAAAATGCCCGCTCAACATCGCGAACCGAGCGGCAGACGGCAAGTTCGCTGGCAATGCCGCCTAGATGGTTGGTAAACAACGGCCCCGCCGCCATCGCCCCGCGTCCGGGTTTCAGCCCGACCAGACCACAGCAGGCCGCCGGAACACGGATCGACCCACCGGCATCGGTCGCATGCGCAATCGAAACAATGCCGGCCGCAACAGCCGCAGCGGCTCCGCCGGAAGATCCGCCGGATGTCAGCGACGGATCAAGTGGGTTGCGCGATATCGGACCAATCAGGGGCTCGCTTGCCAGCGACAGGCCGAACTCCGGCGTCGTGGTGATCCCGAGCAGACAGAACCCGGCATTGCGATAACGGGCCGCGAGATCGGAATCCGCCTCGCCGCCCTGCCTCGGTAGAGACCTCGATCCGGCACTGACCGGAAATCCCCTGAACGGCCCGCCAAGATCCTTGGCAAGCGTCGGCACACCGCCAAACGGCCTGAATTCGCGTTGCTCGATAGGCAGTGCATCAAACGCATTAGCCGATGCCAGCCCCTGTTGTGCATCGAGATAACATATGGCGCCAAGCGCCTCGTGTTTTTCCGCTGCGGCAAGCGATCTTTCCATCGCCTGCCGCGCCGTCAGTTGTCCGCGGCCGATCGCTTCGGCAAGTGCTGTCGCGTCGGCCTGCATCGATCCGGCTTACTTCGGCTCGTTCATGTTGCGCGGCACTTCGAACGTACCAGCCTTGATCTCGGCGCGCTTGGCTTCCATCGCAGCTTCTGCATCCGCCGGGGCAACACCCTTCGTATAGGCGATGTCGCTGCCACCTTCCTTCAGGAGGCCGAAGGGAGTGTAATCCTTGCCGACCGGCTTGCCGGCCGCAACATCGGCGATCGCCGCGTTGAGGATCGGGCGGAAACCCCAAAGCGCGTTGGCAAATACGGTTTGCGGATAACGTGGCGTGTAGTCGATCAGGGAACCGACAGCCTTGATGCCGCGCTCCTTGGCCGCATCCGCCGTGCCGATACGCTCGCCGAACAGGATGTCTGCACCGGCATCGATCTGGGCAAGACCTGCCTCGCGTGCCTTCGGCGGATCGAAGAAGGTGCCGATGAAGGAGACGAGCACCTTGGCATCCGGATTGACGGCCTTCACGCCTTCGCCGAAGGCGTTGATCAACATGTTGACTTCCGGGATCGGCATGGCGCCGACGGCACCGACCGTGTTGCTCTTGGTCATCTTGCCGGCCAGCATGCCGGCGAGATAGGCGCCGTCATGGTTCCAGGTGCCGAAGACGCCAAAGTTGTCGCCGGCCTGCTTGCCGCTGGAGCCGAGAACGAAGGCGGTTTCCGGATATTCGCCCGCCACTTCACGGGCTTCGCTTTCGACAGCATAGGCTTCACCGATGATCAGCTTGTTGCCCTGTTCGGCATATTCGCGCATCGCGCGGCCGTAATCGGTGCCCGAAACGCCTTCAGAGAAGACATATTCGATCACGCCTTCCTTAGCGGCTTCCAGCAGGGCTGCATGCAGAACCGAGTTCCAAGCATTTTCGACCGGGGAGCCATGAATGCCGGCCACCTTCAGTGGCACTGCCGTGCGAGCCGCCGGAATGAACGCGCTGGCACCGACTGCTGCTGCAGATGCGATCAGAGCACGGCGTGAGAGCTTGAAATCATTGATCATGGACGAGAACCCCCTGTTTTATCATTTGGTCAAGTTTTGTAGGCAGTGCCCAAAACAGTGTCAAGCGACGGATGTGCTCGCTGATTGGGCAGCCACAATATTTTGGTACGAGCGCGGATGCATATTTAACCGACGGCAATCAGGGCTGACGGTTCAATTGACCACGGCCTGCGTCTCGATCTCTACCACACAGTCGCCAGCTAGATTGCCTGCTTGAATAGGCGTATTGGCAAGCAGGATTTCGCCGAAGAAACGGCCATGCGCGCGCGATACCGGCTCCCATTTTTAGGCATCCCGAGCCCGACGTCCGTCTGCCCGTTTGGACATTTTGCCTAAGAGAGGGCCGCCCGGGCTCTCCCCGCCAATCATTTTCAGGTTGCCTATTCCTGCACCACAGCTAGAAGAGGCGGCCTTGGGCTGGGCTGGGCTCCCGCGCAGGCTGCTCGCTCCGTCGCGCGATTTCCGTTTCGGCAGTGAAACGTACATCTCGATCTCGATCCGCAAGGAAGTGCTGCACGATTTCCATGTCGACTTGATCCCAAGGTTTTCCCCGTGCCGGTCCGGAGGGAACGCGGGGCAAAAGTCCTCGTTCGGCGCTCCACGCAAGCAACTGTCCGAGCGAAGTCTCATTGAGCATGTCGCGAAGATGGTGGGCGGTCACGTATGCGTCGGGTAATGCACGGTGGGCCGGGAGGCCTAACTCGTGAACCAGTCCGCTGGGCATGCGCAGGTAGCGAAGCATCTGGTTGGAAAAACGCGGTAGGTTCGGCCATAGCCTCAACGCGCACTTCCATGTGCAAATCCATTCTGCACCTCCGGTAAGACGAGCAGTGCAATATCGTTGTTCGAACGCAGCGCGGTGAGCGGCCAGTGCTACCAAAGGCCGACGCGGTTGCAGCACCAATGATGCGACTTCCCTCCACAAAGGCGCTCCGGCGACGTCACTGTCGAGGATGTGATGAACGGCCATCGTTTCCGGCGAGATAGGTCGTCCCGGATTCACCATCAATGAGCCACGCTCGACATCAAGTTGCCATCGGCCATCTTGAGTTTGGACCACGTCCTGCCAACCGATTTCGCAAACCTCGTGCGGGCCATTGCCGCCGGTCTCAAGATCGACAACGCGGACAACGGCGATTGAGGTTGGATTGTCTGAGGTCATCGGAAGCGTTTACGTCCTTGTGCTTCCCGGTATGCTGGTGACGGTAGCCAAGATCGGATCACTGGCCGGAAAGCTGTCCTCAAGCCCCTCCTCCAGCCCCTCCTCCAGTTCGGCTTCCAGCTCGACTTTATCCTGGCTTCCGCGAGCGCTCGAAACCGGTTCAAGGCCCTTGCTGCCTTCGTCAAAGTTGCCGTTACTCAAGGCGTCGTACCGATTAACGCTACCCTCCGGTCGCTCGGCCAGCATCTCGGACAAGGTCGTCGCCATCTCGCTGTTGCCTGTGCGGGCGGTTGCCAGTTGTTGGAAGACACCTGCCATTCCGCCGAATATGTCGGCAGCCGAATTATCTGCACCCAAGAACGAAGCAATCTCATCCATTTCCGCGACCCAGCGATATGCTTTCGGGTACATGTCGGGGATGCCTTTGGCGAACTTCGCTACGAGCTGCGACTGGCTTTCAGAAAGTTCGGCCATTAAAGCTTTGTCCGCTCCGTTCTTCGCGGCAGCCAGGAGCATCGAGGTGCCAAGACCGATGAGGCCTTTGTTGATGCCCGCGTAGCACATTTTGAGGGCGGACGCCGTACCGATATCGCTGTCCAGGGCCCGAGCATCCAAGCCGTATCCGACGAGAACCGCTACAGTCTCTTTCGCACCTCCGCTCAGATAGAAGCGTGGACCAGGATTTCCTGCCATCGGAGGCCCGCCGATGATGCAGCCGTCAAGTACCTTGGCATCGGTATCGTCGAACGGCTGAGCGACCGCACGCATCGTCTGAGGTGAAATGGCATTGCAGTCGACAAAGATCGCAGAAGACTGCGACGCGCGCATCGCCGTCGCAACGAGGTCGGCCACTTCCATAGCCTGAGACGGCGGCACGATTGACAGGATAATTTCCGCCTCAACCAACGCCGGCAGATCAACTTCGCGAATACCAGCAGCGGCCGCGCGTTCTCGTGTCCCCGATGATCGTCCCTCTAGGTAGGTGACGATTTCCGCGCCAGATGACAGGAGAGCCTTTGCAACGGCACTTCCCATCGCGCCCATTCCGATAACTGCGATCCTACGCATGGTCACTCTCCACAACTCCACTCAATCTGGAACTAGCGGCGATGGCGCTCGGTGCAAGGCTCTAAGATATCCAGTTTTAGAGCGCCGCGCCCCTGAAGCAGGCCCGGGCGATGAAACGCGAACTGCAATTACCACACTCCGTGCAAAGCTTTGTTAGGTTGACGCGCTCTCTGGCGCTGTATTTCGCCCGAAAATCGGTGTCACGTTGGATGGTTCACTCGGAACCTGCCGCGCGGATTGAGCTCGCCGTTTCCAGAAATTCTCCATCTCCGATATCTTTGCAATGAACTCACTGCGAGGGTCGTAGTAATCGGGGCGGGTTGGCAACGGCAATTGATGTTCAGCGCAGATGCGCTCGACGAGGTCCATCGCACGCAAGCCAAGGCGGGCGTAATCATCCTGTCTGTGCTCGAACAGATCGCTGAAGTCCGGCGGCTCGATTTCGATCGACTCCAACGCATCGCGCACATTGCGAAGCCGGTTCGGCAGCCACCTGATTTCGTCGGCGAGATCGCGGTTTAGAAGCGACCAGTCGGCGTCTTTGGGAAGGACGAGAGCGGGATCATCAGAGTGAAGGAAAAAGTTCTCAGGCTCATCGACGTCGTACTCAGGGTAATCGTGAGCTGCGATATAGCAGGCACCGACGAAGTCATCGATCGCCAGCACAGACTGCATCGCAAGGTCGCGAGCTGCCTGGCTGAATGAACTTTGTCGGACCAACTCACCTCTCGCCCAGAGCCATGCTCCAATCGACGTCGCGCCGATCAGGGCTCCGCCTGCGAAAGTTACTGCAGCTAGGTCGAAGGGGATCATGAGATGTCCTTGAGTGTCAGCTGTGGCTTACCGATAGGAGCACGATTCTCGGAAACAGAGAACGCGTCGTTGTCATCAAATTAGCATCTGCAAAGCAAAATAGAATGCAAGAACCAAGGTTGAAGCCGTTAAGGTCCCCAGAGACAAAATTACCAAACGCAAGAAAATTTCAATCGATAGGAGGCCCTCATAAACGAGTCTCGACGAAAACGTTCAACGTAAGCCTGACTTTCGATTTCGAACTTTTATGAGTGAGGACTTTACAAACTCGTAGCCGGCCCATGCATTAACTGGTTCAAGCAGAACCAGACCCGCGGAGGAAACCAGTTATCTTCATTAACTCAATTTTCGAGCTTTGGAACTCAAGGAACTGTTAACGCGTTATTTTTCGCTTCAGGTAGGAGTGAAGCAGCGCATGTCCGCTGTCGACCGCACTGGCCTCTCTACCTTGTCTATAAACCGCGGGACAGAAGTGGTGGATCACCTCGGACATGACAGTGAGCCACGACTTCCGGCCGCACGCCAGTTCCCTGAAAGGTCGCCTTCCGGCGCAACCTTTCAGAACTGGACGGGGCTACAGAGTTAGCTAGGTGCGCATCGATCGGTCTTGATTCGAGCCCGCGACATACGATCAGAGCTTGCATTCTTTCAGGTGCATCGCCACAACAGGCGATCGACACTATTGATCCGGTTATATCTTTATTGTGGAGTGGGCTGCCTCAAAGTGGGGTTTAGTCGGCCAGTTTCAGCCCTCATCGCCAGCGACTTTATGCGAGCGCGGTAAAACCGACACTGTTTTGAATGCCCAGATTTGGTGTGCGGCGCAAATGGATCATAAACTCCGCAAGTATGCGGAGATAAATCTTGCTATTCTCCGCACACGAGCTCTATCGTGGCATATGACCTATATCTGGCAGTCCGCCCTATGGCCGAAATTCGATTGGAACATCGACCGTCTTACATCGAGGGTGGCGGCAGTGCGTCTTGATCAAGGCAGGCTGATCGGCCGCGTCGAGAGCCTCGGCTTTCGTACGCGCGAGGCAACATTTCTACGAGCGTTGACAGATGATGTTGTGAAATCGTCAGCGATCGAGGGAGAGAAGCTGGATGAGCAGCAGGTTCGATCCTCGCTTGCCATGCGGCTCGGCATCGATATCGATGGATTTGTCACTCCAAATCGCTCTGTTGAGGGCATCGTCCATATGACGCTCGATGCCACGATCAATTGCGCAGACCCGCTGACGGCAGAGCGACTGTTCCAATGGCATGGAGCTCTTTTCCAGACTGGTCGCAACGAATGGGGCCATAAGCTTCGGGTCGGCGACTGGCGTGACGACTCTGGCGGCCGTATGGAAATCGTTTCCGGCGCATTCGGGCACGAAAAAGTCCACTATGTTGCTCCACCCGCAGAGCGGGTGGAAGCTGAGATGTCCACGTTCCTGGAGTGGTTCAACGGGCCGCACGAACATGATCCTCTCGTCAAAGCAGCCATCGCACATCTCTGGTTCGTTGCTATTCACCCTTTCGGCGATGGAAACGGACGCATAACCCGCGCAATCGCCGACATGACGCTCGCACGCAGTGGTGGGGGCGCCCAGCGACTTTATTCCATGTCCGCAGCAATCGAGCGATCCCGCATCGGGTACTATGAAGCTCTGCAATCAATTACCAGCAAGGATAGCCTTGACATCACGAACTGGATCGAGTGGTTCCTCGATCGTCTGGGCAATGCTGTTGGCGAGGCGCTGCTGACCCTCGACAACGTGATGCTGAAAAATGATTTCTGGCAGGCGCATGCTGCAAGCGATCTCAATCCGCGACAAGCCAAGGTCCTCAACCGGCTGCTGGAAGGAAACTTCCAAGGCAAGCTCACATCGACCAAGTGGGCAAAATTGACGAACGCATCCCAAGACACAGCATCTCGCGACATTGCAGACCTCATGGCTAAAGGCATCCTGCAAAAAGGCGAGGCTGGCGGACGGAGCACGGCCTACGAATTGGTTTTGAGCTTTCCAACGAACCACGCTTCTCGATTTGGGTAAAGTCAAACCGGTTGTCGGTGAGGCAACTCCGAGACCGCTTGATGCACGCACCTGGCTCCTCGCATTTATCACGAGGACGGTGCCCATTAAAGGGCGAGGCAGTTTTTCAGCCCACGGTAAATGGTCTTGAGATCCCATCAGGGGTGAGCAGCGGCCAGCACTGTGGCAGAGTGAGGTCGCTCGAAAACTCTCTGGAGGCCAATCATGCCGATGACAGCAGATCAAATTCAAGTACAGACCGCTACCCCCATCGATCTTGGCGCAATTTTCGTCTCGTTGGAATTGAGCAAAGCGACAGGGCTCGTAACGGCTTTATCGCCTGGAAGCGAAAAGATGTCTCGCCATACTATCACTGGAGGCGACACCGCCGAACTATTCTCGTGTTTTGCCGCACTTCGCCAGAAGGCCACGCGGCGTAAAGACAAGCTTTATCCGCTGGTGGTAATCCAAGAGGCTGGGCTTGATGGCTTCTGGTTGGGTCGAGTGCTCAGCAAAGAACCTTGGATAGAGAGCCACATTGTGGAGGCGGCATCGATTGCCAAGCCGCGCCGGCATCGCCGGGCGAAGACCGATCGCATCGACGGCGAAACGCTGATCCGCGCTTTGATGGCGTGGGAACGTGGCGAGCCCCGCGCATGCTCGATGGTCAAACTTCTTACACCCGAGGAGGACGACAACCGTCGTATCGGGCGGGAGCGGAAAACTCTGGTTGCGGAACGTGCTGAAACAAACCTCCGAGGTCCCACGCTTGCCTCATCCAGAACGAGACGCGATGCGGCCCTTATTAATGCCTTCGCTTGGCGGACTTTCCTACCGCGCGTACGTCTTCTCGAAATCCCATACGTCCTCGAAGCCTAGCAAACGGTTGAACTCCTCAAATGGATAGAGATCGATAGCGTCGGTGGTAATGCCATTGTCCTGCAGGTCTTGATAGGCTTGTCGGACGGCATGGCCGTGAGCAAGAAAGCCAAGCGCCGGATAGATGGCCAGCGAGTATCCGAGGTCGGCGAGCTCGTCCCTCGCAACCAGTGGCGTGCGGCCCCCATTGACCATATTGGCGAGTAACGGTCTGTCGATTGCCGCGGCAATCGCTTGGATCTCTACGCGACTTTCTGGCGATTCGACGAAGACGATATCGGCGCCTGCCTGCGCATAAGCCTGTCCTCTTTGGATTGCATCATCGAGTCCGTGGGCCGTGCGGGCATCCGTGCGGGCGATGATCAAAAAGTCACTGCTCGAACGGCTGTCTACGGCGACTCGAATCTTGTCGACCATATCCTGCGTTGGAATGACGCGTCGCCCCGGAGTATGGCCACACTTTTTTGCGAACTCCTGGTCTTCAAGCTGGATGGCGCTGACGCCTGCCTGCTCATAGCCGCGAACCGTCTCGCGGACATTGAGCAAGCCACCATAACCCGTGTCGGCGTCGGCGATGATCGGTGTCTTAGTCATCTTGGCAATCTGGGCGATGCGTTCAAGCATGTCGCGATAGGTGGCGATACCGGCATCCGGCAGGCCAAGATAGGAAGCGATGGTGCCATAGCCAGTGACGTAAAGTGCCTGGAAGCCCATCCTATCGGCAATCAAAGCCGAGATCAGATCGTAAACGCCGGGCGCGACAATGCATTGACCGGGTTTGATTGCATTCTTCAGTACTGGATCGGCCATGCGTCCATTCTCCCATTTTAGGCTCACCGCAGGCCACTGCGGCAAGGCATGCCGCAGGACCGCGTTACAAGTGTTATTTCAGGCAGCCTCGGATAGGTGGCTCCTGCTCTGCATCAGTGGCTGGATCCGTTGACCGAACTGATCGAGCCCGATCAAGAAGTCGTCGAAGGTCAGCATTATGCCCTTGGTGCCGGCGACATCACCAGCTTCGTCCAGCATTCTCGCCACGTTTTCATAGGAGCCGACGAGTGTGCCAATGTTCATGTTGACAGCGCCTTCCGGCAGATTGATCGACTTCGCTGTCGAAGACGCATCGGCTGAGACATCCTTACCGCCTTGATCGGCCATCCATGACAATGCGTCGAAGTCGGCACCGTCACGGTAGCTTTCCCATCTAGCCCGGGCAAGTTCATCCGTTTCGTCCGCAATGACCATGAACAGCACATAGGCGCCGACGTCGCGCCCAGTCTTTGCAGCAGCCTCGATCAACCGCTCGTTGCCCGGTGCATAGGCCTTGGGAGTGTTGATACCCGTACCGAGTACAAAATTATAGTCGGCATATGTGGCGGCAAATTCCATTCCGCGTGGGCTCTGCCCGGCAGCGACGATCTCGATCTTGCTCTGCGGCGTCGGTAGCATACGGCAGTCCTTCATGGTGAAGTGCGTGCCGTCGAAAGTGCAGACGCCGTCCTTCCACAGCGTCTTCATGATATGGACGTATTCGCTGGAGTAATCGTAACGATAGCCAAAATACTTGTCGCCCGGCCACATTCCCATCTGATCGTATTCAGCCATCTGCCATCCGGAGACGATATTGATGCCGAAACGTCCAGGTGCGACGGAATCGATCGTTGCTGCCATGCGCGCGACAATCGCGGGCGGCAAAGTCAGTACCGCCGTCGAGGCGAAAAGCTTGATCTTCTGCGTCACGGCGCCAAGGCTGGCCATCAGCGTGAAAGATTCGAGGTTGTAGTCCCAGAATTCCGATTGCCCGCCGAACCCCCTAAGCTTGATCATCGATAATGCGAAGTCGAGACCGTATTTCTCTGCTTTCTGTACGACCTGCTTGTTGAGGTCAAAGGAAGGCTTGTATTGCGGCGACTTGGTCGAGATGAGCCAGCCGTTGTTACCGATTGGAATAAAAACACCGATATCCATTTTCTAGGTTCCCCTTGTTGCTCGGAGTTCTGTTGCAGTCTGACGAAAATCCGGCCCCCCTCCAGATTTTCGGGTTGTGCCCTCCCCTTCAAATAGCCCTTTCGAGCTGCGGCAGGATTTCAAAGAGATCGGCGACGAGGCCAAAATCGGCGACCTGGAAGATCGGTGCTTCCTCGTCCTTGTTGATCGCGACGATGACCTTCGAATCCTTCATGCCGGCCAGATGCTGGATGGCGCCGGAGATGCCGCAGGCGATGTAGAGATCGGGCGCAACGACCTTGCCGGTCTGGCCGACCTGCCAGTCGTTCGGCGCGTAGCCAGCATCGACGGCGGCGCGCGAGGCACCAACGGCGGCACCGAGCTTGTCGGCAACCGGCAGGATGACTTCCTGGAACTTCTCCGAGGAACCCAGCGCGCGGCCGCCGGAGATGATGATCTTGGCCGAGGTCAGTTCCGGACGGTCGGAGGTCGACAGCGCGTCCTTGACGAAGGTCGAGAGACCTGGATCGGATACGGCCGGGATCGCTTCGACCGACGCCGAACCGCCTTCAGGGGCAGCGGCGAAGGAAGCCGTACGGACGGTGATGACCTTCTTGGCGTCGGTCGACTGCACCGTCTGGATGGCGTTGCCGGCATAGATCGGGCGCTTGAAGGTGTCGGCGGAGACGACTTCGATGATCTCGGAGACCTGGGCGACGTCGAGCAGGGCTGCGACGCGCGGCAGCACGTTCTTGCCGACCGAGGTGGCGGCCGAGATGATGGTGTCGTAGCTCGCTGCCAGCGAAACGATCAGGTCGGCCAGCGGCTCGGCCAGATTGTTGGCAAGCTCGTCGCTTTCGGCGAGCAGGACCTTGGAGACGCCGGACAGCTTTGCGGCGGCGTCGGCTGCGGGCTTGGCGCCCTTGCCGGCGACCAGCACATGCACATCGCCGCCGATCTTGGCGGCTGCCGCAAGCGTCTTGGCGGTCTGGTCGGAAAGGGTTGCGTTGTCGTGATCAGCCAGAAGAAGAATGGCCATGATGATATCTCCTTTCTCGAACCTTAGAGGACGCCAGCGGACTTGAGCTTTTCGACGAGCTCAGCGACCGATGCGACCTTGACGCCTGCCTTGCGGCCGGAGGGTTCTTCGGTCTTCAGCACCTTGAGCTTCGGCGCGGTGGAAACGCCGAAATCGGCCGGCGCCTTCTTGTCGAGCGGCTTCTTCTTCGCCTTCATGATGTTGGGCAGCGAAGCGTAGCGCGGCTCGTTGAGACGCAGATCGGTGGTGACCACGGCTGGGAGCTTGACGTCGATGGTCTGCAGGCCGCCGTCGACTTCGCGGGTCACGGTTGCCTTGCCATCGCCGATCTCGATCTTCGAAGCGAAGGTGGCCTGCGCGGTGCCGAGCAATGCCGCCAGCATCTGGCCGGTCTGGTTCGAGTCGTCATCGATCGCCTGCTTGCCGACGATGATGAGGCCAGGCTGTTCGGCGTCTGCAACGCCCTTCAGGATCTTGGCTACGGCGAGCGGCTCTACCTGGTCGTCGGTCTCGACCAGAATGGCGCGGTCGGCGCCCATGGCGAGCGCGGTGCGCAGCGTCTCTTCAGCCTTGGCCGGACCGATCGAGACCACGATCACTTCCTCGGCCTTGCCGGCTTCCTTCAGGCGAAGCGCCTCTTCCACCGAGATTTCGTCGAAGGGGTTCATCGACATCTTGATGTTGGCCAGTTCGACGCCCGTGCCATCCGGCTTCACGCGGATCTTCACGTTGTAATCAACCACCCGCTTTACCGGGACGAGAATCTTCATTCCCAACTCCTGACTGCTATGACTGGATTTTACCGTGCGATCTCGGCAAGACCCCGATGGAAGGTGCGGTCAAAATAGATCAGCGGCGTGACCTCTTCCGCTCCAAGGTGCACTGCAAGAATCTTGCCAATGAAGATCGAATGGGTGTTATATTTTATCGACTGCGCCACTTCGCAGTCGAAAGCGACGATCGAGGCCGATAGAACGGGGGCTCCGGACGCCAGCTCCAACCAGTCGCCGTCCTGAAAGCGTTCGCCCTTGCGCGCCGTGCTGCTGAATTGGCCGGCAATGTCCAGGCATCCGACCGGCAGAACGTTGACGCAAAAGGCACCGCTTTCCTGGATGACGCTATGTGCGGACGCACTCTCGTTGACGCAAATGAGCAGCGTCGGCGGCTCGGTGCTGACGGAGCTGACTGCCGTGGCGATCAAGCCGGCGCGATTTCCACCCGATGCCGTCGTTATAAGCGAGACGCCGGCGGCAAGCCGACGCATCCCAAGCTTGAAGTGATCGACCAGTTCGGCCGATCGCGTATCGTCTGTCATTGCATTCCCCATTGTTGTTTTTTGCTGTTCAGCGCTTTTCGGCGTCGTGCTGCACCTGGCGCGTCGCCAGGATGTTTTCATCGCGCCAGGCCTGCCGGGCCTTGAGTTGGTCCAGCGGCACCCGCTTGACCATTTCGGCATGCACCGCCTCAGTCAAACCTTCCGGCCAGTCGTAGGCGGTGTTGGCGTTGCGTCCCATACGCCGCATCATGTCGCCCAGATGATTGACAAAGCCTTCGTAGCCATGCGGCGAATTTAGGTGGGCGACCTCGAACGGGCCAATCGTCGACCAGCGCAGCGCCAGCCCATCGGTGATAACCCTGTCGATGTCTGCTGCGTCGCAATAGCCCTCCCCGACCAGATGCAACGCCTCGGCCACAAGCGTGTATTGCAGCCGGTTAAGAATAAAGCCGTCGATCTCCTTCCTGATGACGATGGGCTTCATGCCAAGTTCCGTCATGAAGGTCTTTGCCCGCTCGACGGTCTCCGCGCTTGTCTTCGGCGTGCCACAGAGTTCGACCAGCGGGATCAGCGACGGCGGGTTGACGGGGTGAGCAACGAGGCCGCGCTCGGCGCCATCAAAATCCATGAACAGCGAGCCGGCAAAGGCCGAGGTCGAAGAGGCAAGCACGGCATCAGCCGGCGCATGCCGGCCGATTTCTGCGAAGACCGCCTGCTTGACCTGAATGTCTTCCTTGACCGATTCCTGCACGTGCACGGTGTCGGTAATGGCGTCGGCGAGTGTCGGCGCGAAGCTGATGCGTGCCTCGATATCAGCCACCGGTTCTGTCAGAGCGCTCGATCGGTCGAGCATTTCCAGCGTCTCGAGGATGGCCGCCCGCGTTCTCGGCTCGACCTCGCCACCGCCGCTGTCGAACAGCGACACCGTGTGACCGCCACGAGAAAAAACCACGGCCCAGGCGGAACCGACCAGACCGGTACCGATGCAGGCGACCTTGGCCATCTCACTTCACCGTTTCTTCGGTTGGCCGGGCCCACTTGCGCTCGAACGCCCAGACTTCCTCGAAGCCGATGAGTGTATTGAACTCCTTGAAGGAGAAGAGCGGCAGGTTCGGCGAGTTGGAGGTTCCCTCGGTCTTCAGCACCGAAAGCGCATGTTCGACAGCCTGAGCGGCAGCAAGACCGGTCATCGCCGGGTAGATGGCACAACTGTAACCGATCGCCGAGAGCTCCATGGCGCTGCGTATCGGCGTCAGGCCGCCATCGGCCATGTTCGCCATAGTCGGCTTTCTTAGACGGCGGCAGGCCTCGCGCATTTCCTCCTCGCTCTGCAGAGCCTCGACGAAGAGAATGTCGGCACCGGCTTCACCGTAGGCTTCGGCGCGCTTCAGGGCGCCCTCGAAGCCCTCGCTCTGGCGAGCGTCCGTGCGAGCGATGATCAGCGTGTCCTGCTTGGTGCGCGCCTCGCACGCAACCTTGACCTTCTCGACCATGTCGAGAACCGGCACGATGCGCTTGAACGGCGTGTGGCCGCACTTCTTCGGGAATTCCTGGTCCTCGATCTGGACGGCGGCGACGCCGGCCTCTTCATAGCCGATGACCGTATGGTGCACGTTGAGCAGGCCGCCATAGCCGGTATCGGCATCGGCGATCACGCCGGCTCGTACCGTCTCGCAGAGCGTGCGGACACGATCGACCATCTGTGAATAGGTGGCGATGCCGGCGTCCGGAAGCCCGTAGGCGGATGCGGTCATCCAGTAGCCGGAGGCATAGGCGAAATCAAAGCCCATCTTATTGAAGACGGAGGCGGCGATCATGTCGTGGATACCGGGCGCGACGACGAACGTGCCGGCCTGGAGGGCAGCTTTGAGACTGGGTCTGGTCATGGATTATCTTTCAAGGGAACGCATGTAGGAAACGACTTCGTCCTCGCCGACGACATCGCCGTATTTGGCATCCATGTCGAAGAGGTTCGCTTCGTGTGGCGCCTGGTGGCGATCGCCGACCGCATCGCGAACGATGATCGGAATGAAGCCGTGCGAGCAGCAGTCGACGCACGTGGCGCGGACGCAGCCGCTGGTCGAAAGACCGGTGTGGATCAGTGTGTCTACGCCCATTGCCGTCAGTGTCGAGGCGAGCGACGTGCCGAAGAAAGCGCTCGGATACTGTTTGGAGATGACGATCTCACCGGCATCCACACAAAGGCCCTTCGGCCACTCGCCCATTGGGCTGCCCTGCTCGAAATTATGCAGCACCATGGACTTTTGATAGAAGCGGCCGCCATCGACGCCGCCCGGTCGATAGACGACATTGGTGTAAAGCACCGGTACACCGGTTTCGCGCGCCACCTTCTGAAGTCGCAGCGCCGAAGCGAGCGCATCTTCGACGCCGGCATAAAGGGCGCAGGTCGGATCAAAATAGGCTTCGACGAAGTCGATCATGATGAGCGCCGGGCGCTTACCGTAGCCGATACGCTTGCCGAAGGCTCGCTTGTAGTTGTCGCCGAGGCTTTCTGTATCAGCCAATGGATGTCCCCTTGTCCAAATCGTCAAAAAATTCCAGTTGCTTCTTGGCTAGATAGAGCCACGGGCTGGTTCGCCGCTGCTGCGCCTCGAATGCGCTTATGTCGTCCACATCCTCAGCAAGAATTGCGCCAATCTCGTCCAAGCCCTTCAGCAAGGCTTGCTTGCGAAAGGCATCGACCTCGAAGGTCAATGTCAGCTCGTTGCCGATGGCGATCGTCTGCGCGGCGAGATCGATGCTGAAACGCTTACCGGCCGCCGCTGCCGCCTGGATAGCCTCTAGGTCGGCACCCGTCTTGATGACCGGCAACACGCCGTTCTTGAAGCAATTGGCAAAGAAAATTTCCCCGAAGCTTGGCGCGATCACGCAGCGGATGCCGAAATCGGCCATCGCCCAGACCGCCTGCTCGCGGCTGGAGCCGGTACCGAACGTCTTGCCGCCGACAAAGATCTCCGCCTCGGTAAAAGGCGGCGTATCGAGCACGAAGGGCGCGCCGGATCTGGCATTGCGGCGCTCATGGAAGGCGTGCTTGCCAAGGCCGGTCTTATCTAGCAGCAGCAGGAAGCGCGCAGGAAAGATGATGTCGGTATCAACTTCGTCCTCGTTGAGCCAGGCAGCGACGCTGTCGATCCTCTCAAACGGCTTCATGTAGCGGCCCCATTTCCCTGATATCGGTCAAATGCCCGGTCAGGGCGGCGGCGGCGGCCATGGCGGGGCTCATCAGGTGGGTACGCCCGCCCTTGCCTTGACGGCCTTCGAAATTTCGGTTGGAGGTCGACGCGCAGCGCTCGCCCGCGTTCAGCCGGTCATCGTTCATCGCCACACACATCGAACAACCTGACTGGCGCCACTCGAAGCCGGCGTCGCGAAAGATGATATCAAGCCCCTCGCTCTCGGCCGTGAGGCGGACGGCGGCGGAGCCCGGCACGACAATGGCGGCGACGTTGTTCGCTACCTTGCGGCCGGCAACGACGGCGGCGGCCTTGCGCAGATCCTCGATCCTGCCATTCGTACAGGATCCGATAAAGACGCGATCAATGCGGATGTCGGAAAGCGCCAGGCCGGGCGTCAGACCCATGTAGTCGAGGCTGCGCTGCATGCGGGCTCGGCGCGACACATTTTCCTCCTGTGCCGGATCGGGCACAACCGCGTTGATCGGCGCGCATTCTTCGGGGGTCGTGCCCCAAGAGACGAAGGGTGCAAGTCCCGTAACGTCTATGACGACCTCGCTGTCGAACACAGCGCCCTCGTCGGTGACCAGATCGCGCCAACTGTCGACGGCAGCGTCCCATTGCGTACCGGTTGGCGCCAGCGGCCGGCCTTTGAGATAGGCGAAGGTCTTCTCATCCGGTCCCACCATGCCAACGCGGCTGCCAGCCTCGATCGACATATTGCACAACGTCATCCGCTCTTCCATCGAGAGGGCGCGGACGGCCGAGCCGGCATATTCGATAGCATGGCCGATGCCACCGCCGACGCCGATCCGATTGATGATGGCAAGGATCAGGTCCTTGACTTCGACGCCGTTAGGCCGCTCTCCTTCGAGCAGGATGCGCATGCGCTTCTGCTTGCGTTGGCGAAGCGCTTGCGTCGCAAAAATGCATTCGCATTCACTGGCGCCGATTCCGAAAGCAATCGCACCAAAAGCGCCATGCGTACAGGTGTGACTGTCGCCGCAGACAAGCACGATGCCTGGAAGCGTAAAGCCCATTTCCGGACCAATCACGTGGACGATGCCATGCCGGCGGTCGTTCATAGGTATATAGGGAATAGAGCATCTTTCGGCGTTTTCCACGAGCCGCGCGACCTGGCGTGCAGCCAGGCCGTCCGGCAGTTTGCCGCTGCGGTTTGTTGTCGGAACAGCATGGTCGGCGACAGCAATATGGGCCTCAGGCCGACGCAATGCGCGCTTTTCGTCGATAATTCCGGCAAAGGCCTGCGGACTGGAAACCTCCTGAACGAGATGCCGGTCTATGTAGATAAGGGAGGAGCCATCGGGATAATCCTTAACGACATGACGCGACCAAATCTTGTCGTAAAGTGTTTGCGCCTGCGCGGGCGTGGAATCCATTTGCGGCAAACTCCAAAAAGAGTCGCTTAGAACAGCGACGGACAAAAATCGCGGCCCGCAAATTTAACGCCTTGCGCGCCTGAATGATCGCATTATAGTGATCTTGCATGCGCATGCAATATCAATTTGAACCATGCAGACATGCAAAATTCAGAGGAAGGAAAAACGATGAGACTGGGAGTCGACGTCGGGGGAACGTTTACAGATCTGCTTCTTCATGACGATTCAACGAAGCGGACTTATCAGGCTAAGACGCCGTCAACGCCTGAGGACCAATCAATCGGTGTCGCCAACGGCGTTCGGTTGATCTGCGAGAAGGCGGGCATATCGCCGGCGGACATCTCGCTTGTCCTGCATGGGACGACGGTCGCAACCAATGCCGTTTTGGAAAACAAGGGCGCGCGCGTCGGTCTCCTGGTGACCGAGGGCTTCGAATATACGCTGCACCTTGCAAAATCCTGGACGCCGGGGCCTCTGTTCGGTTGGATCGTCATGAACAAGCCTGATCCGCTTGCGTCGCTTGCCGACACACGCGGCATCCCCGAGCGAATGAACGCCCGCGGCGAAATCGTCCGCGAACTCGATCGCGCGCGCGCCGTCGAACTGATCGACGATCTGTGTTCGTCCGGTATCGAAGCGCTGACGATTTCGCTCATGCATTCCTACGCAAACCCCGTCCACGAGGTGATGCTCGGCCAGATCGTCCGTGAGCGCTATCCAGATATTCCGGTCTCGCTCTCGTCGGACATTCTACCGGAATTCCGCGAGTATGACCGGGCCATTACTACGGTCATGAACGATTACGTCCGGCCGATCATGAAGCGCTATCTTTCGCAGATCGAAAAGCGGCTTAAGGCCGAGGGCGTGACGGCCCGCCTGCACATTGTGCGCTCCGACGGCGGCCTGATGAGCGCCCAGGCAGCCTCTGAACGACCAGTCCACACGGTCCTTTCCGGCCCGGCCGGCGGCGTCACTTCAACCGTCATGGTCTCGCGACGCACCGGTATCGGCAAACTCTTAGCCTTCGACATGGGCGGTACCTCCACCGACGTCTCCGTCATCATCGACGGAGAGCCGACCATCTCGCGCTCGACCGAGGTGGGATCATTCCCGGCCAAGGTGCCGACCTTGGACGTTCGCTCCGTCGGCGCCGGCGGCGGCTCGATCGCCGAGGTCTCCGAACTGACAAAATCGCTGCGCGTCGGCCCGCGCAGCGCCGGCGCCCGCCCAGGCCCGGTCTCCTACGCCCGTGGTGGCACCGAACCTGCCGTCAGCGACGCCAATGTCGTGCTCGGCTACCTGCCGCCGGTCCTGCTCGGCGGCGAGATGAAGCTCGATGTCGACAACGCCCGCAAGGCGGTTGCCAAGATCGGCGAAGCGATCGGCCTGTCGCCGGAAGATGCGGCACAGGGCATCATCGATATCGCCAACGAGGTCATGTTAGGAGCGTTACGCGTGATCACAGTCCAGCGCGGCCTCGATCCGCGTGACTTCGGCATTGTGGCCTTCGGCGGCGCCGGCCCACTGCATGCCAACGCCATGGCAGAGCTACTCGGGTGCTATCCGGTCGTTGTTCCAGCCAATCCCGGGGTGCTTTCCGCCCTCGGCTTCCTGGAATCGGAATTCAAGAACGAGTTCGTTCAGACCTTCATCCGCTCGACATCGGGTCTCGACGAAGCCGACGTGTGGCGCCGTTTCCGCGAATTGGAGCACAAGGCGGTGACGTGGCTCGACGAAGAGCGCGTTCCGGCCGCCGACCGTTCGTTGCGGTATTCGCTCGACCTGCGCTACGAGCAGCAGGGCTTCGAAGTCGCGATCGATCTCGACAGCGGCGTTCTTGCAAATCGCGGCAGCCTCAAGCCGGTGTTCGACAAGTTCCATGAGACGCATGAGCGGCTCTACGGTGTGCGGTTCCACGTGCCGGTCGAGCTGGTGGCGCTGCGCGTCATCGCCACGGGCGCGACGATGCCCGTCGAAGAGGCGGCAGCTGCCGCCGCCGGTAGCGGCGAAGCGCTCATCGAGACGCGGCCGAGCTATTTCAAAGGCCGATGGATCGATACGCCAAACTACGACCGCTCTAAGCTGGTTATCGGTGAGAAGATCGCCGGCCCGGCCATCATCCGCCAGTACGACACCACGACCGTTCTCCTGCCCGATCACTATGCCCAGCTCGACGCCCATGGCAACGTGCTGATCTGGCCGAACTCGAAGGAAAACTGACATGACAAAAGTGGATCCAATAACACTCGACATCATCGAGAACGCTCTGAAGAATGCGCGCTTCGAGATGGACGGCGTCGTCGTGCGCATCGCGCTGTCACCCGTCATCCGCGAACAGCATGACGAATTCCCGATGATCTGCAACGAACGCGGCCAGATGGTCGTCGGCCAGTTCGGCTCCTACATCCCGGCGATCGTCGAGCAGTTTGAGGGCGACCTGAACGAAGGCGATGTCTTCGTCTGGAACGACCCCTACGCCTGCAAGGGCTCCATCTCGCACAACAACGACTGGTGCGTGATGCAGCCGATCTTCCATGAGGGTGTTCTCGTTGGCTTCTCGTCGATCTTCGGCCACATGGTCGATGTCGGCGGCAAGGTGCCCGGCTCCATGCCCTTTGATGCCCGCAGCATTTGGGAAGAGGGCCTGCGCATCCCGCCCGTGCGCATCTTTGACAAAGGCGTGCTCAACAAGGGCGTGCTCGACATCATGCTTAACAACACCCGCACGCCGGACATGAACCGAGCCGACCTTATGGCGCTCGTCGCCGGCTGCCGGACAGCGGCCACCCGGGTGCGCGAGCTCTGCGACCGCTTCGGCCGCCAGACCTACATGAGTGCCTGCGATATGCTGCTCGAGCGCACTCGTGAAGCCATGAAAGTGTTGATCGACAAGTATATCGCCGAGGAGCCGGTGAGCTTCACCGACTACGTCGACGATGACGGCGTCGGGAACGGCCCGTTCAAGATGACCCTGTCGATCTACAAGCGCGGCGACAAGGCGGTATTCGACTGGACAGGAACAGACGATCAGGCCGAAGGGCCGATCAATTTTCACATCCATGAAGGGCTCTGCAAACTGTTCTTCGGCGTCTACATGATCATGGCCTTCGATCCGTCGATCCTGTTCAACGAGGGCTTTTACGATCTCTTCGAGGTCGTGCTTCCGGAGGGCAGCCTCCTCAACCCGCGCTTCCCCGCGGCGCTCTCGAACCGCCTGAACACCCATACGCGCTTCTTCGACTGCCAGGCCGGCGCACTCGGCCAGCGCGCGCCGCATCTGTCGATGGCGGCCGGCTACGGCACCAGCCCGCACTTCATCTTCACGGGCCACGACAAGGACAACAAGTATTTCCAGCTGATGGAACTTCTGTTCGGCGGCGTACCGGGTCGCCCGCGCGGCGACGGTCTGGACGGCCACGCCTGGTGGCCGCTCTTCTCAGCTACCCCAATCGAATATATAGAGAACTATTATCCCGTCCTGGTCGAAAGCTATCGTCCGATCCGTGATTCCGGCGGAGCCGGCCTCAATCGCGGCGGTGCGGGCATCGAGAAGGTCTATCGCCTGCTCGAGCCCGGCAAGGTCTCGATCCACGACGACCGAGAAGTGGTGCCCCCCTGGGGCATCAATGGCGGTGAGTTCGGTGGCACCTCGAGCAAGTGGCTGGTTCGCAACGGATCCGGGAACCGTGAGCGCATTCCCTCGAAGATCGACAACCTAACGGTCAACGCAGGTGATGTCGTGGTCTTCAACACTGCCGGCTCCGGCGGTTGGGGCGACCCGCTGGACCGGCCGGCGGAATCCGTGGCCCGTGATGTCCAGTATGACCTGGTCTCGCGTGAGAAGGCCAAGACTGCCTACGGCGTGGTGCTGACTGGCGACGATAAGGTCGACGAAGCGGCCACGGTCGCGTTGCGGTTGGAAATGAAGACGGTTCGCGGTGCGCCCGAACCCTTCAACTTCGGCTATTTCCCACCGGCCGAGGCCGCGGAATAAATGCAACACGAAGACCCTGCCGGATGACGGCAGGGTCGATCGTACCAATGCGAAATACAAGAAGATTCAATTGTCGTCGGGAACCGGGATCGTCGATCGCCAGATCATCGTACCAGCGATCGGTCGGTCGCGGGTCAGATCGAATTCCTTGATGGGGTCATCGAGATGCAACAGTTCCAGCGTCTCGCTGACCATGGCATCGATCGGCTGGCAGACGGTTGTCAGCTGGTAAGGCGCCCTGGCGCCTTCGGGAATGCCGTCAAAACCGGCAATCATTACGTCGTCGGGAATGCGCTTGCGATAGCGCGAACGCAGCGTATCGATCGCGCCCATCGCCATGATGTCGGCAATGCCGAAAATGGCGTCGGGCAGCGGCAGCCCTTTTGATACATGCATATCCACGGCCGCGCCGCCGCCCTCATAAGACGAGCGACCGGGATATTCGATGATGGCGTCGCGCGATATTCCCGCTTGCAGCAGCCGATCGACGAAACCGCGAACGCGATCCTGGCTAGTGGTACCGTTCGGATCGCCTGTTATCATCATGAAGGACTTGGCCTTGGCCGCCAGGAAAGCATCGGCAATCATCTGGCCGCCGCGGACGTTGTCGCAACGTACGCCATAGGCCCCGCTGTGCGGGATATAGCGATTGAACAGGACCACGGGTATGCCGCGATCGTGGCACATGTTGATCATCCGTGTCGACAACTGCGCTGATGTCAGGATGACCGCCTCGATCTGGTACTGCAGAACCTTCAGAATTGCTTCGTCGGTCCCCATGGCCTCTGACAGAGTGAAGGTCAGAATCTGCCGACCCCGCGCCTGCAACTCCTGACTGAAAGCTTTAAGCGTATGGACATAGAAAGGATTGTCCAGCGTGCCGACGATCAGCGCCACGATGTTGGAGCGATTTTTGGTCAGGCTGCTGGCAATGGAATTCGGGACATAGTTCAGCTTGCGCGCCGCATCGACGATTTTCTGACGCGTCGTCTCCTTGATGCTTGATCCAGGCGTAAAGGCGCGCGATACGGCCGATTGCGAAACACCCGCCAGCGCAGCCACGTCAAACGATGTTGCCCTGACGTGTCTTCCCTCAGCCATTCAATTCCCTCGCATTCGCATGCAAAAAACCAACCACACTATGTCACGTTTCTCTCTATCAGGCCTCGAGCCTGTGGAAAAGCCTTCCAAGTGCCGTGTCCATGCAATTTGTTCAACTCTCTGTCAAAATTCGCCGTCCCATCCACAGATGATTGACAGGTGGCATGAACGAGCATTAATGAATACGCATGCAAAACGGGAGATGCCTATGCCTGAGATCATAAAAACTGCTGCCAAACAGGATAGCATGGAAGAAGCCGACGCCAACGTGCGCCATACTGTCGAGACCATTCTCGCCGATATCGCCAAGCGCGGCGATACAGCTGTGCGCGAGCTCTCCCAAAAGTTCGACAGTTGGTCGCCCGAGAGCTTCGCTCTGACGCCGACGCAGATCGCTTCAGCCATGGATCAGGTCTCGCCCGACGATATCGACGACATCAAGTTTGCACAGCAGCAGGTCCGCAATTTCGCCCAGCATCAAAAGGCCGCCCTTCGCGACATCGAGGTAGAAACGTTGCCAGGCGTGATTCTCGGCCATAAGAACATCCCCGTCAACTCGGTCGGTTGCTATGTTCCTGGCGGAAAGTACCCCATGGTTGCGTCGGCGCATATGAGCGTTCTCACCGCCAAGGTGGCCGGCGTCAAGCGGGTCGTCGCAGCCGCCCCGCCCTTCCGCGGCGGCGCGCATCCGGCAATTGTCGCCGCCATGCACATGGCGGGCGCAGATGAGATCCTCGTGCTTGGCGGCGTCCAGGCGATCGGCGCCATGGCGCTTGGAACCGAGAGTATCGGCGCAGTCGACATGCTGGTCGGCCCGGGCAACGCCTTCGTGGCCGAGGCCAAGCGACAGCTTTACGGCCGCGTCGGCATCGACCTTTTCGCCGGCCCGACGGAAACCTTGGTCATTGCCGACGAAAGTGTCGATGCCGAAATGTGCGCCACCGATCTACTCGGCCAGGGCGAGCACGGGCCGACCTCACCATCGATCCTGCTTACGACATCGCGCAAGCTGGCGACCGAGACGATTACTGAGATTGAGCGACTGCTTGCCATCCTGCCGACGGCGGATATCGCCCGCCGGTCCTGGGACGATTTCGGCCAGGTGATCCTTTGCCAGGACGATGCCGAGATGCTCGCCGTTGCCGACGAGATCGCCTCCGAGCATGTGCAGGTGATGACCCGCGACCCCGATTATTTTCTGGCCAACATGACGAACTATGGCGCCCTGTTTCTCGGGCCGCGCACCAATGTCGCCTATGGCGACAAGGTCATCGGCACCAACCATACGCTGCCCACGAAGAAGGCAGGCCGCTACACCGGTGGTCTCTGGGTAGGCAAGTTCATGAAGACCTGCAGCTATCAGAAGGTGCTGACCGACCAGGCGAGCGCTCTGGTCGGCGCCCGTTGCTCGCGCCTGTCGATGCTTGAAGGCTTCGTCGGCCATGCCGAGCAGGCCAATGTCCGCGTCCGCCGCTACGGCGGCCAGAACGTGCCATACGGCACCGCCGCCTCGCGCTGAGATCGATGCCACGGCCCGCCCAAGGCGGGCCGCTTGCCTTGGCTAAGGAAGCGTCTTCTGTTTGTAAAACTGCCCGACCTATTGGAAAAGCCATTTGGAGGCGCGCTGTTTCCTAAGTCAGGCGACCACAGACCTTGCTCATCCTGATCACACCGGCTTCGATGCCTTGGGTCAGGCGGCCGTCCAGCCGCCGTCGACCGGCAGCACCACGCCGGTGATGAAGCTCGAACGCGGACTCAGCAGGAAGGCGGCGGCCTGTGCCGTTTCGCTGGCCTTGCCGAAGCGACCGAGTGCGTGGCGCATCCGCGCGGCATTCTGCGCCTCCAGCGACACGCCAGTGAAAGCCCGATCCATCATCGGCGTTTGCGTCGCCCCCGGTGCCACGGCGTTGACGCGCAAGCCGCTTGCGGCGTGATCGACGGCAAGGCTTCGTGTCATGGCATTGATCGCGCCCTTTGAGGCGGCATAGGAGACGCAGTCGCGGCCGCCGGAAAGGGAGAGCTGCGATGAGCACAGCACGACCGAAGCACATTTTCCGGCATTCGAAAGGTCCGGCAGGAGCGCTGCCACTGCATTGGCGGAGCCGATGACGTTGATGTCAAACACGCGCCGCCACTGGTCGATGGAAATCTCGTCAAGCCGCCCCGGCATCTCGATGCCGGCGAAGGCGGCAAGCCCCTCGATCGGGCCGAAGCGTGCCGCAGCACCCGCGGCGATCTCCGCCAGAGCCGCGCGGTCGCAGACATCGGCGGTATGGGTGCAGACGCTATCGGATAGCTCGTCGGAAAAGTGCAAGTCAACGCCAATGACGACAGCGCCCTCGTTCGAAAGTAAATTGGCTGTTGCCAATCCGAGGCCGCTGCCAGCGCCCGTGACCATGATCCTGCGTCCGGAAAACTCGCCCATGGAGAACCTCAATAGGGGTTTGACTGCAACCATTCGACATAGGCATGCAGCCCATCTGAGAATGAGATCTGCGGTGCCCAGCCGAGCTCCGCTGCGGCGGCGTCGAGCAGCATGCGGCCCTGTATGTCAGCTCCGGGCAAGGAACCGCCGCCGATCCGGGCGCGCACCGTCGGCATCTGTGCGGCGATCGTCGCCAGCATCTCTTCAACGCGGACCGTTTCCGCGCCGTTGATGTTAAAGGCAACCCGTCGCGGTACCGCAGCCTCTAGGGAGCAGATAATCGCGGCAACCACATCATCGACATGGACGAACTGCAGCCGATGATCGGCGCCCGCATCGAGCCGATAGGGACCTTCCGCCGCCGAGCGTACGATCGGCTGGATCAGCGCGTCGGTCATGCGGCCCGGGCCGTAGACCCAGCCGATCCTGAGCGCAACGGCGCTCAACCCGCACTTCTCGGCATAGGTCTGCAGGATAAGGTCGGCCGCCGCTTTGCTCGAGCCATAGAAGGTCGAAGCGGTCAGCGGCGCCGTCTCGTCGACAAGATCGAGGCCCGGCGTGTGTCCATAGGCGGAGACCGACGAAAGCCCGACGAAGCGGGCGATGCTGGACGCCGCTGCAACTGATAGAAGCTGGCTGGTGCCGCGGATGTTGATGTCGAGCACTTCTCCAGGGTTGTCGCCCAACAGCATCGGCCCCGAAATGCCGCCGCAATGGACGATGGCCTTGCAGCGGGTCGCGATAACCGGCGCATGTCGGGTGATGTCGCGGACATCCGCGACGTAGAACTCCGTCTCAGGCGCCTGGCGCGGTGGCGCGACATCAGTCGCGATCACCTTGTCGCCTCTCTCCAAGAGGGCTTTGGTAAGCTTCGAGCCAATGAAGCCGGCGGCGCCGGTCACCAGGATTGCCTCTCTCTCGTCTGACACGATGCCGTATCCTAGCCGATGTCGGTTTCTTCGCGACCGCGGGCAAACTGCGACACGGTGACGGCCAGGATCAGCGCTGCACCGTTGAAGGCGCTGGTGACCCAAAGCGGAATGCCAAGCATCGTCAGCCCGGTGATCCCGGTTGCCAGGAAGTAGACGGCAATGACGGCCCCCCACGGATTGAAGCGGCCAGGCATGATCGCCGTGGCGCCCAAATAGGCGGCGGCAAAGGCAGGCAGCAGGTAGTTCAGGCCCGAAAATGGGTCGGCGGCTCCGAGCAGGCCGGCATAGACGATGCCGCCGATTGATGCGAGCACGGCGGAGGTGATCAGGCAGCCGATCCTTACGCGATCGACGTCGATCCCGGACAGGCGGGCTACCTCGCGACTGCGGCCGACGAACAGGATGCGCCGGCCGAGCGGTGTATATTCGAACACCAGCCAGATGATGATGGCGATGAGGATGACGTAATAGAAGGCATAGGAAATGCCGAAGAGGCGCCAGCGTGAGATCATGTTGATCAGCACCGGCGAAATCCCGCCTATCGTCGAGGAATTGGTCATCCACTGGACGACACCGGTTATGACCGAGGTCGTGCCGAGTGTGACAACCAGCGACGGAATGCGCACATAGACGATAAAGAAGGAATTAACGATGCCGGTGACGAGCCCGGCAAGAATGGCGATAGGCAATACGGCGCCGATCGGTAGCCCATAGACGGCGTTGAGCACGCCGACCGTCACCGCCGAAAGCGTCAGCGTCGCGCCGACGGATAGGTCGTAGTCGCCGGCCGTCAGCGGAATGATCAACGCCAGCGCCAGCACCGCGCCGGGCGCCTGTGTGGCGAAGAGGATCGAGAAATTGGTCCAGGTCAGGAAAATGCCAGGAAGCGCGATGCTGAAAGCCGCAATGATGATTGCCCAGACGGCCACCAGCGCAAAGCGCTCGATCTGGCGTCCGATCTTATAGCGCGATGCGCCCTTTGGAGCGTCAAGCGACGTCGAGACTTGAGTGACCATAGCAGGCCTCCGCGATATTGTCTTTGGTGATCCGGCTGCCAGTTAGTTCGTCGACCACACGCCCGCGGGCGAAGACGAGAACACGGGTGCACAGATCGGCGAGTTGTTCGAAATCGGAACTGGCGCAGATGACGGCCGCGCCGTTGTCGGCAGCCTTGCGGATGACGTCGAAGACCTGCTGCCGGGTCCCGACATCGACGCCCTGCGTCGGCTCATCGAGCATCAGAAGCTTGGGGTCGCGGATCAGCCACTTGGCGAGGAGCACCTTCTGCGCATTCCCGCCGCTAAGCTGCCCCAGGCGGAGGCTCGGATTGTTAGGCCGAACCTCATATTCAGTTGATATCGCGCTCGCCCTTCTGGCGATCACGCCCCGCTTCAGCCCGAATTTGCCCATGTAGCGTTTGAGGTCGAGGATCAGCATGTTCTCCGCGATGCTGAGGCTGGCAATACCGCTCGCCTTCGGCCGGTCTGCCGGTAGTAGCGCCATCCCGCGTGCCACGGCGTTCTTGGGGGCCATCGACGTCAGCGACAACTCCTTGCCGTCGAGGACAAGCGTGCCGCCGGATGCTCTGTCGGCGCCGAAGACGAGATAGGGTATGCGCTCGTAGCCGGAGCCAATCAGGCCGGAAAGCCCGAGAATTTCGCCTTCCGCAACCTCGATCTTCGATATATCCAGGCCCGGTTCGCGGACGTCGCGGATGACCGCCCTGACCGGTCGGCTCGCCCGCTCGTCCACCTTTGTGACGCTGCGCACGATGCGGCGGCCGATAATGCCCTCGACGAAATCGTCATGGTTGGCCTGCTTGGTGATCAGCGTGCCGCTGACGGCGCCGTCGCGCAGGATGGTGGCGCGGTCGGTGATCTCGCGCACCTCGTCGATGTCGTGCGAGATGAAGATGACGCTGTCACCATGCAAGGCGACCTGTCGGACCAGCGCGAAGAGCCGGTCGACACCTTCGCGCGGCAGGAACGGCGTCGGCTCATCGAGGATCAGGATGCCGCGCCGGCCGCTGGCGGCCTGCGCCGCACGCAGGTCGTCCGAGGCGCGCACGATGGCAAGCAGCGCCCTGTCGATCTGCGAGATCGAGCCGGTGCGTGCGTCGAGGTCGAGAGCGATGCCGAAGCGATCGAGCGCTGCCTGGGCTGCTGCGCGCTCGATCCGCCAGTCGATCAGCCCCTTTGGAGCCGTGATCGACGCAACGCGCATGTTTTCGAGGACAGAAAGCGACGGCACCAATCCGAGATTCTGATGGACAAAGGCCATCTGATAGTCGCGGAAGGCGCCGGCCCGCATGGGCAGGTCAAGCGGCCGGCCGAATATCGAGATGGAGCCGCCCGCATCGGGCGCGTGAAAACCCGAGAGGATTTTCACGAATGTCGATTTTCCCGAACCGTTCTGCCCGAGAAGACCGTGGACCTCGCCGGGCTCGACGAAGAAATCGATTCCCTTGAGGGCCCTCGAGCCCCCAAAGGTCTTGGCGATCTTGGAAACGAGCAGGGCCGGCGTCTTAGCCGCTTCGCCCTCAACACTCGCCCTGGTCTCCTCTTTGACGGTCATAAGCCTACTGGATCTTCCAGGTTTCGTTGAAGCCCTTCACATAGTCGTCGCCGTAGCCCTTGTTCGGGACGGCAGGCACGCCGGCTGACTGAACGTTCGAGGCATCGAAGATGTAGTAAGGAACCCCGATGTCCCTCGGCATCGGCAGGCCAGCCAGCTTGCGCATGTAACCGTCGATTGTGGCGCGAGCGATCCAATCCAGGCTTTCGCCGATATCCATTTCTACTTTGCCGTCACGGATGAAATCCAGCACGAAGGGCGTGCCATTCGAGGTGGCAACCTTGACGGTGTCGCTCTTGCCGGTCAGGTCGAGCGCCGGAACGACGAACTGGCTCATGCTGTCATAGATCGGGATGACGTAGTTGGCGGTCGGGTTGGAGATCAGCGCCGACTGGACCGAAGGCTGGATCTTTGTTCCCCATTCGGTGATGCCAACATTGATTTCCTGCAAGATCGTGCACTTCGGGCAGTTTTTGGCGAAGGCGTCGTGGATGCCCTGGACCAGCGGCGCCGTCGGCGGCACTTCGTCGGATTTGACGACGATTGCATGTGCGTCGCCCTTGGTCTTGTAGATCATCCAATTTCCGAGCAACCAACCTTGGCCGTAGAAGCTGACCGGCAGGTCGCCTGCCAGAAGCGGGCTTGCTGGCTGGGAAGGATCATAGAAATGCGATGTAAAGACGCTGACACCGGCATCCTTGGCCGACTGCAGTTGCGGCTGAACTACCGCTGGATTGACGCCCGAGATCAGGTCGACAATGTCGATCTTGTTCTGGATGGCATATTCTATCCCCTGGACCCATTGGCTTGGCTGCCCCTGGTTCTCCCATTCACGGACGTCAAGGCCGATTTCCTTGCCGACGGCTATCTCGCGGGTGATGATGCCCTTCAGGAACTGGTTCGAACTGGTGTTGGGAATAGAGATCATCTTCTTGCCCTTCGCAACCGCTCGGATGTCGAAAGCTTCGCCGGCCGGCTTATAGACCGGGGGCTGGCGATGATCCTCGATGATCTTCGTTGCGCGAGCGACGCCATCGGAGGCATCGTCTGCTTTGGCTGAGCCGCCCACGACTGCTGTTGAAAGACCAATCAATCCAAACGCGATCTGGCAAGCCTTGTTCAAATGCATGTGTGTTCCCCTTTTTTGAGCGATTTGCGAGCCATACCCTGGCCCAAAATCGCATGCGTATTCATTTAATCTTCTTTTTACTGCGGAAATTGTCAACCGCATTTTTCCTCCACGGCACAGCTGCACGGTTTTTGCCTAAAATTTGGGAGATATGACAAATAATGGGCAGTAATCTGCCTTCAACACGGTAGGTGGATTTCTGACTTATTCGGGCGAGACCCTCACTACGATCTTGACATATGAGCCCCGCATAGAAATTCTGCATGCGTATGCGAAAAGGGATCAAAGGATGTTTCCATGAATGGATACCTCGAACTCGGGCTGTTTTTGCCAAGCACCAAGGGAGGACTGGTGATGGCCAGGAACCTGCCCTCCGAACGGGAAGCGACCTGGGGGCTTAACAAGGAGGTGGTATTAGCGGCCGAGGCCTCCGGCATGGAGTTCGCACTTTCGCAGGTAAAATGGCGTGGCTATGGCGGTGAATCTGGCCATTGGGACGGTGCGCAGGAATCCTTCACACTGATGGCGGGTCTTGCGGCGGTCACCTCGAAGATCAAGCTCATTGCTTCAGTGGCGGTGCGCACCATCAACCCGGCAGTTGCCGCAAAGATGGCGGCCACGATCGACGATATCGCGGATGGCCGCTTCGCGCTCAACATCGTCGCCGGCTGGAACAAGTTCGAATACGCCCAGATGGGACTGTGGAGCGACGACGACTATTATCTCAACCGCTACGACTACGCGGACGAATACCTGACGATCCTTAGACGGCTGTGGACCGAGGACGGTGTCACGTTTGACGGCAAATATTTCAAGCTCGAGGATTGCAGGTCAAACCCGAAACCGAAGGCACCGCTGAAGATCGTCAGCGCCGGCCAGTCGGAAGGCGCCCTCGCCTTCGTCGCCCGCCATTCCGATTATTCCTTCATCGGCCGGATGAACGACAGCGCCAAGCAACTAGGCGAGCTCGCCCGGAAGATCGCTGGTCTTGCTGCGGACCAAGGCCGAAGCGTCACCTCCTACACGCTGCTTAACGTCGTCGCCGGCCGGACGCACGAAGAGGCCGAGGCGCGCAAGGCAAAATACATGGCCGATCGCGACGAAGTGGCGATCGAGGAGTGGCTGCGCGTTTCCGGTTTCGACAAGAACCGCGCCGATTACCAGACGCTGCCGCCGGAAACGACGACATTCATGTCTGTCCCCTATATCGTCGGCTCGCACGAGAAGATCGCGGCTCATCTGGATTCGCTAGCACAATACGGCGTCGGCGGTGTCGCGCTCTGCTTTCCCGATTTCGAGAAGGACGTACCGGATTTCATCGCCAACGTCTTGCCGCGGATGGCGTCCCGACAGAACGCCATGATCAGGACCTGAGGAGATAGCTGTGCTTGAGTTGAAAGCCCCTTCGTTCCGGCTGGACGGACGCCGCGCTTTGGTCACCGGAGCCGGCCGCGGCATCGGCCTTGCCGCCGCATCGGCGCTGGCCGAGGCCGGCGCGCATGTGACCCTTGCTGCCCGCACGGCCGGCGAGATCGAGGCAGCGGCGCGCGAGATCCAGGCCGCCGGACGATCGGCCGAGGCGATGGTGCTTGACGTCACCGATTGCGAAGGCGCGGCGACGCGAATCGGTGCCAGCAAGCCCTTCGACATCCTCGTCAACAATGCCGGCACCAATCGCCCCACTCCCTTCGTCGATGTTCGCCCCGACGATTTCGATGCCGTTATCGACCTCAACGTCCGCGCCGCCTTCTTCACCGCACAGAGCGTCGCCCGTCGTCTGATCGACGCCGGAAAGGCCGGCTCGATCATTAATGTCTCCTCGCAGATGGGGCATGTCGGAGGGGCCAACCGCAGCGTCTACTGCGCGTCGAAATGGGCGATGGAAGGGTTTACCCGCGCCATGGCTGTGGAACTCGGTCCGCATGCGATCCGCTGCAACACGATCTGCCCGACCTTCATCGAGACACCGATGACCAGACCCTTCCTGGACGACCCCGCCTTCCGATCGAGCGTGCTGTCGAAGATCAAGCTCGGACGCCTCGGGACACCGCAAGACCTGATGGGCGCCATTGTCTTCCTGGCAAGCGATGCTGCCGCTTTGATGACCGGCGCCTCGCTGCTCCTCGACGGCGGCTGGACCGCCGACTGACGCTGTCGCTGCTGACCGGGATCGCCCTGATAGAGGCGTCCATCGATTTACGATTGTCTATTGCATACGTATGCGTATATTGAATTCGAGCCTTGTTCGACATCCTCACAGTGACGGACAGCTATGATGACTACAGGCAGCAGCTGATGACGAGGAAATGGTAGAGATGGTTGAAAAACACGGCGGAAAATCCGTTCTTATTACCGGCGGCGCCAGCGGCATTGGTCTCGGCATTGTCAAGCGGCTGCTTGCGGATGGCGCATCAGTTGCGTCTTTCGACTTGCACCCGACGGAAATGAATACGAATTCATCGAAGTTTCTATCACTGACCGGCGATGCCGTCGATGAGGCGGCGGTCGACAAGGCGGTGCAAGATACGGTAGCGGCCTTCGGCGGTCTCGACATCATGGTCTGCAATGCCGGCGTTATCGCGATCAGCCCGGTGATCGACATGGATTTTGCCGAATGGCGCCGCGTCACCGAAATCAATCTCCACAGCGTGTTTTTGGGCTCGCGCGCATCGGCCCGGCAGATGATCGCGCAGGGGCGCGGCGGTGTTATCATCAATGCTTCATCCGGCGGCGGCCGCAAAGGCGCGCCCAATCTCTCGCATTACTGCGCATCGAAGGCAGCGATCATCTCGCTAACGCAGTCGCTGGCAATCGAACTCGCCCCTCACAAGATCCGCGTCAACTCCTACACGCCCGGCCATATCGAAACGCCGTTTTGGAAGGGCATCGCCGAAGGGTTCGCTGCCATATCGGGCAAGTCGCCGGACGAGGTGGTCGAGGACTTCCGCAAGACGGTGCCCTGGGGCCGCTTCGGCACCCCGGCCGATGTCGCCGCTACCGTTTCGTGGCTCGCCAGTCCAGACGCCGAATATATCAGCGGCCAGGCGATCGCCATGAACGGCGCCGAATTCCCCTACTGAGGCGCGCGACCAGATGGAGGAGTTCGATTTTATCGTCGTCGGGGCCGGCTCCGCCGGCTGCGTATTGGCAAATCGCCTTTCGGAGGATGGACGAAATACGGTGCTACTGATCGAGGCCGGCGGCTCCGATCGCAATCCGGTCTTCTCCATTCCACTGCTGGCGGGTGCTGCCTATTTCTGGCGTCCTAGCAACTGGCATTATTCGACCGAGCCGCAGGTCAATCTCGACGGCCGCCGGATCAAATGGCCACGCGGAAAGGTGCTCGGCGGCTCATCCACCATCAACGGAATGATGTATATGCGCGGCACACGTGCCGACTACCAGACCTGGCGGCAAATGGGCCTGCATGGCTGGGGCTATGACGAGGTGCTGCCCTATTTTCGGCGAGCCGAAAACAATCCCGAGCGGCCGGACGATCCGTTCCATGGCCAGACCGGCCCGCTGCACGTCGAAAGGGCCAAGGCCGACAATCCGCTCTACCGCGCTTTCCTCGCCGCCGGTCTCGACGAGGGGTTCGCGGCCAACGACGACTTCAACGGTGAGCACCAGGAGGGGCTCGGACGTTACGACTTCAACGTGCTGAACGGCCGGCGAGTGAGCAGCTCGACCGCCTATCTGCGCCCGATCTTGAGCCGCACCAATCTTGCCGTCTGGACCAAGACGCTGGTGACGAAGATCGTCGTGGCCGATGGGCGGGCAACGGCGCTCGACGTGATGCGCTCCGGCGCAACCCAGCGGGTCAGGGCAAGACGCGAGATCATCCTCAGCGCCGGCGCGATCAACTCGCCGCAGTTGCTGCAGCTGTCGGGGGTCGGCGATCCGAAGCATCTGGCGCCGCTCGGCATCACCCCCACGGTCGTCGCGCCGGAGGTGGGCCGGAACCTCCAGGACCATCTTGGCGTCTACTTGAAATACACCGCAAGGGAGAACGTGACGCTCTATTCGCTTTTCCGTCCCGACAAGGCGGTGGCGGCGCTGACGCGGGCCTACTTCTTCGGGACCGGACCGGCGGCGGCGGTGCCGCTCGAGGCGGGCGGCTTTCTAAAGACGCGTGCGGAACTCGAGCAGCCCGACATCCACATGACCTTCGTTCCCGGGCTGAACCTCGAGACGACCCGGGCCGGCCAGGGCGGTCACGGCTATCTCATCAGCTTCTACCAGCTGCGGCCCGAAAGCCGTGGTTCAGTCATGATCACCAGCCCGGATCCGCGCGCCGCACCGGCGATGGACCCCGCCTATCTGGCCTCGCCCCTTGATCGCCAGGTGATGCGCGACGGCAGCCGGCTCGCCCGGCGGATCGGCGAGAACCGGTTGATGGCAGCCCACAGTGCCTCGCAGATTTCACCGGTCGATGCGGATTTCGCCGATGACGCATCCATCGACGCCTGGGTGCGCAGCTGCGCCAGTACGACCTTCCATCCGACGGGAAGCTGCCGCATGGGCGCTGACGACAGAGCCGTCGTCGATGCCGAGCTAAAGGTGCGCGGGGTCAAGGGGCTTCGCGTCGTCGACGCGTCGATCATGCCTGCCATCGTCAGTGGTAACACCTCGGCGCCGACGATGATGATCGCGGAGAAGGCCTCCGACATGATCCTCGGAAAGCCTGCCCTGTAGTGCCATCCCGTTTTCTCAGTCAAGAAGGATGTTTCGGCTTTGGCTTCGTCCTGATGGACGATGGCCGCTGCGACAATCACGCGATTGCCTTGACATGAAAAATTCCGGGCGCGTCTTGGACCTATGGCCCTTGAGGCGCCCGGCGAGTGCGGGTGGCGAGTGGCGGCTGTCAGCAAGGGAAAGTGCGCTTAGGCCGTTAGATACTTTGCAATCTCGGCGACATCCTGGATGTCCTCGAAGTCATCGACCACCTTGATGAGCGTTTCACCGGCGGCAAGGTCGAGCTTCCTAGTGCGCTTCCAGCAGCGGCGGAACTTGTCGAGATGTTCCTCGCGGCTGAGCGGGTTGGTGTGGTGGCCATAGGCCGCCTCAACGAAGACCTCGTGCCTGGTACCGTTCTTCAGCGTCACGGCGACTGTCTGCGGCGTCATGGCGCTTTCATTCGGATTGTTGTCCTGGATGATCTTCACCAGTGACGCAAAGGAATGCGTCCGCTTGTTCTGCAGCACCTCGGCGCCGATGAAGTGTTCGACATCGACCTTGCCGTGGTTGAGATACGTGCCGGCGACGAAGGCGAGGCACAGCTTTGCATAGTTCGGCGCCGGATCAGGAAGGTCGGCGCGCCCGACCAGCCGGTTGACCAGCGGCGGCACGGTGCAAACGATCTCGGCAATATCGTCGGGCGAGAAGCCGTGCTTGGTGATGAGCCGGTTTAGCCCGTCGACGGCGCCATGCGTCAGGCGGCCGGTCGGAAACGGCTTGTGCGACATCAGCTCGATCTGGAAATGCTCTTCCAGTTCCTTCCTGCCGTATTCGACGTCGAAGGGTCCTTCCTCCAGAAGACGGAAGTAGCCGTAGCGGCCGGTCAGCACGTCGGCCGGGCCGAGGATGCCTTCCCGGGCGAAGTCGCAAGAGGCGATCGCAGCACGCGAATTGAAGCCGACCTGCATGCCGAGCAGCGGCGAACCCTCGACATGCGATTGCAGCGTGCCGCTCGATTGGCCGTATTGGTTGCCGAGCGAGCGCGTCAGCGTCTCAACGTCAAAGCCTTCGAGCTTGCCGATCGCCGAGGCGGCGCCGAAACCGCCGGCCGTCGCCGGGCGGAAGAAGCTGATCGGGCCCTTGGCCGACTTGCCAAGAAAAACCGACATGTCGACGCCGAGGACGGCGGCGGTCAGGAAATCGCGGCCGTTGATCGGCCGACCCTGCGCCGAGCGCCGTTCAGCGTAGGCGAGCAGGGCGGAGATGATCGTCGCCATAGGGTGCAGCACGGCATCCTCGTTGACGCAGTCATATTCGAGGCTGTGGATTTGATAGGCATTGACGAAGGCGGCGGCAGGGGCCGGTAGGCGTTCGCCGCTGACCCAGACGGTCGCCTCGTCGCCGGAACCCCAGCTTTTGGCGACCCGGATGATGTTTTCGAGACCGAAGCCATAGCAGCCGGCAACCCCGACGCCAAACGTGTCGAGCAGGAAGGTTTTCGCCTTGTCCACCGCCACCGCTGGCAGCTGCTGATAGGTCGTATCGACGATGCGGGCGGTCAGCCAGGGGAGTACGTTGGTCTGTTCGGTCACTGTTTGCTTCCTTCGATGTTGGGCGACGGCGCGTCCCGCCAGCTCGGCGGATTGCGTTTCACCTTTTCCAGAATGGTCTCGTCGAATGCCGGCAAGGCATAGCCGACAGGCTGCGGCGGATGGTGGTATCCGGTCGTGGCGGAAATCACCGCCAGAACGGCGGGCGCCGTGTAATAGGCGCGATAGGCGGCGGCGAGGAAGACTTGAAACAGGTCGGCCCGTTGCGTCTCCAAAGCGACGATCGCGGAAGTCCGCTCAGAGATCGGCCAGTCGGCGAACGCTGTGGCGATTTCGCCCAGCACCTCGCAAATCAACTCAGCATCGACGCCCGCGCTGCTCAATCTGGGCCCGACGCCTGCCGCGCTGCCGGATGGAAAACCGTCGGTACCGGGAAGAAGGACGTCAAGAAGTGCTGAGAGCTTGCGCTGGTCATCGTCACCGATCATCGTTTATCCCCACGCTTATGCACGCCCATCGGCAGCGACAGTTGCTTCGCCGCCCATCCAGCCGAGTTTCGTCGCCTGCGTCGCGGCCTTTCGATCGCGCCGCAGCTCGATGATCCGGTCCGCCGCCCTGAGCGCGATGGCCTGGATGGTCGGCGTCGGGTTCAGTGCGGCGGCGGTCACGAAGACGCTGCCGTCGATGATGTAGAGATTGTCGCAATCATGGGCCCTACAGTCGATATCGACGACCGAGCGCTCGCGATCGGTTCCCATGCAGGCGGTGCCGAGCAGGTGGAAACCGGTATAGGCGACCAGCGGCGTCGTATGGATCGTCGTGGCGCCGGCCTCCTTCAGGATCGCTGTGGCGCTGACGACGCCATGATCGATCATTCGCTTCGTGTTGTCGGAAAGCCGATAGTGGAATCGCGGCGCCGGAATGCCGAAGCCATCCTTGAGGTTGGGGTCGAGCGTGATGCAGTTGCTCTCCTCCGGCAGATCCTCGGTGGTAACCGTCAGGCCGGCGGTGCGCCCGAAGCCGTTGGCAAAGGCCTGATGATGGCCTACACCCCATGGCAGGCGCGGATGGTGACCGCCGAGCGCAAAGCCGAGCGGCGCTTCAGAGCGCACGAGCTGCATCTGGTAGCCGCGGACGAAATCGTGCGCCTCGCGGGTTTCGTAGAAATGCTGGCACAGCAGGGTGCAGGCGAAGGCGCCGGCGAAATTGTCCATCGGCTCTGGGAAGATGCCCGAAACGAAACCGGTCGGGTGATGCATCAGGCGTTTGCCGACCAAGCCGGAATTGTTGGCCAGCCCGTTCGGATGCCGGCCGGATTGAGATAACAGCATCAGGCGCGGGCTGCCGGCACCGTTGGCGGCAAGGATGACTGTACCCGCCGCGATATGGCAGGTCTTGCCGCTATCGTCGTAATAGGCGGCGCCTTTGGCGCGGCCGTGCTCGTCCAAGGTAATCTCGAAGACGCGGGCGCCGGTGACAAGCTCGACGCCGGCCGCCAGTGCCGGCGGCCAGTAGGTGCTATCGGCGCTGGCCCGCGACAGCCGCGGACAGCCCATGTCGCAGGGTCCGCAATGATTGCAGGCGCCGCGGCCGCGATAGGTCTGGCTGGTGATCGCGACATCGGAGACCCACCAGTGCCAGCCGAGCCGGTCAAGCGCCTTGGCCACCTTCTCGCCGCCGGCGCCCAGCGGCAGCGGCGGCATCGGGCGCGGGCTGCGCGGCGGATTGCCGGGATCGCCCGCTAGGCCTGAAGTGCCCATCATCCAGTCGTTGATGTCGTAGTATCGTTCGAGCTCGAAATAGTCGAGCGGCCAGTCCTCGGCGACGCCGTCGAGGCTGCGGACCTTGAAATCCGAGGGGCGGAAGCGCGGAAACTGGGCGCCCCATTTCATCGTGCTGCCTCCGACGCCGTTGAACATGACGGGCTTGATCGGCGTGTCGCTGTCCTCGACCGGGTAATCTTCCGGCCGACGGCGGATGTTGGGCGACCAGTGATCCGAGCTGCCCCGGATGATTTCCCAGTCGTAGGTCGTTGTCGGCGTATCCGTCTGGTCGCGCCAGTAGCCCTGCTCGAGGCAGGTCACCTGGAAGCCGGCCGAAGCCAGCCGCCAAGCACAGGCCGCGCCACTCGCGCCGGCGCCGATAATCAGGATTCTCTCGGATGCATCGCTCATATCTGCGCTTCCTTGATGCAGCGGCTAGAGATCGGCGCTTTCCTGGGCCCGCCAGCAGCGCACCTGCCGGCCAGTCGGATCGGGGCGGAGCACCTGCGGCTGGTTACTGCATTGCTCCAGGCGGTAGGAACAGCGGCTGTAAAGATAACAGCCTTTCGGCAGGTTGATCGGGCTCGGAATCTCGCCGGCAAGCGTATCCTCGTTGACTCGGTCCACGCGCCGGTTTTGCGGATCTGGCGACAGATGCGAGGCGATCAGCGCGCGGGTGTAGGGATGGCGCGGCCGCAAGAACAGGTCTTCGGTAGCGCCCACCTCGACGATCTGGCCGAGATACATCACAGCGACGCGGTCGCAGACCTCGCTGACCGTCGTTAGGTCGTGCGAGATGAACAGGAAGGCGAGCTTCAGCTCGCTCTGCAGCCGCCGCAGCAGGCTGATGAGGCTGGCGCGGGCAGACGGCGTCAGAACCGAGGTCGGCTCGTCAAGCACGACAAATTCCGGATTGCAGGCAAGCGAGCGGGCAATGTTGACGCGCTGCAGCGCGCCGGCGCCGAGATCCCGCGGCCGCATGGACAGCATGGATTCGTCGAGCTCGACCAGCTTCATTAGCTCGCGCACCCGCGCCAGCTTTTCGGCTCGGCTGCCAATGCCGTGGACGTCGAGCGGCTCCATCAGAAGCTGCTGCACCGTCCAGCGCAGGTCAACGCTGTCATAGGGATCCTGCAGGACGATCTGCATGCGCGATCGCATCGTCTTCAGCTCGCTCTTACCGAGTTCGCGCATGTCGCGGCCGTTGAAGACCACCTTACCCTTGTCCGCTTCCAGCAGGCGGATGAGCAGGCGCCCGACCGTTGACTTGCCGGAACCGCTTTCGCCCACAAGGCCGATCGCCTCTCCCGGTTTAACCACAAGATCGACGCTACTGACGGCATGTACTTTGCTGGTCGAATTGGCGATCGGGAACGTCTTGGTAAGGTCGTTGACCTCGACAAGCGCCGTCACGGACGCGTCCGCCACGGCAACGCTCGGAATATCGGCGCGGGAAACGACATGGTGGCTCTTGCGGGTGCGTGCGAAATATTCGCGCGTCTCGCCCCCATCGACAACCCTGCCCTTTTCCAGAACAACGACGCGGTCGCAATAATTGGCGATGATGCCATCTTCCTGCGTGACCAGCAGCACCGATGACTGCGTCGTGCGCACTGTTTGCCACATCTGGTCGAGGAACTGCGCCTGGATCGTCACGTCGAGGCCGCTGGTAGGCTCGTCGGCAACAAGCAGGCGCGGCATTGAGGAGAGCGCCATGGCAATCAGCACGCGCTGCGCCATGCCGCCCGAGAGTTCGTGGGCGAAAGCATCTAGGCGGCGTTCGGGATCGTTGATGCCGACGAGCTTCAGCATTTCGATCGCCCGGCCCCGCGCCATGGCGGATCCGCCCTCATTGTGGGCCCGCCACGCCTGGCTGATCTGGCCGCCGACGCGCAGCATCGGATGGAGCGAGGCGCGCGGGTTCTGGACGATAAGCCCAATGTCAGCGCCGCGGACGTCGCGCAGCTCGTTCGGTGGCATTTTCAGGAGATCGCGACCCTCAAGCGAAACCGAACCGGCAACGATCTTACCCGGCGGCTTGGCAAGGCCGAGCATGGCATAGGCCGCCGTCGACTTACCGCTGCCGCTCTCGCCTAGCAGGCCCACAATCTCGCCGCGCCTTACATCGATATCGAACCCGTCGAGTGCCCGAGTGCGGCCGAACTCGACCGTTAGTCCGCGCACTTCCAGCAGCATCTCGCCCTCCACGGGCGAGCTTGGCCGATCCAGCATTTCATTCCCCTTTTGAACTTTCACCGACACGCCAAGGGTAGTCGATGCATTCATTTTGAATTCGTATTCAAAATCCCAACCGGAAAGATGTCAATTGTAAAAATTCTTATCGAACGGAGAAAAACGATTGTTATCGCGTCATTTCGGGGCTTTTTTTGATCAAATGGAAAAAATCCCGATGAAATTTTTCTTAATGACCTGCTTGACTATTCTCGAGGCGCTGCAATTATGAATTCGCATGCAACAATCCAAACAGGGGAACAAGCCGTGCAAATCAACTCCAAGTCCATCCGTGGCCGCGCATTGCGCGGAGCCGTCGCGGCGCTTGCCGCGGGCAGCATCCTTTCATCGCCCTTCGCTTCAAAGACTGCGCAGGCAGCAGACAAGGATACAGTGCTCTTTCTAGCGGAAGACGTTCCGTCGGGCCTCGACATCGATGGCCCGTCGATCGCAATTCCGACCTCGCAGCTCGGCATGGCGCAGCTTCTCGAGCCGCTCGTCGCCTATAAGAACAAACCGGCTGACAAGGACGGCATGGTACTGCCGGACGTGACCCAGTTCGAGGGTAGGCTCTTGACCAGCTGGGACTATGATCCGGCGTCATTCACCTGGACGCTTCACCTGCGCAAGGGCGTGAAGAGCTGCGCTGGCAACGAATTCACCGCCGACGATTTGATCTACACTTATGGTCGCGCGCTGAACGCCGGCGGAGCGGTGCCGAACGCCTGGTTCCTCCTCAACATGTCCGACGTCAAAGGCTTCACCAAGGATGTCTTCAGCAAGGATCCGGCCGTGGCCACCAAGGCCAAGACGATGAGCGACGCTGTCGGCATCAAGAAGATCGACGACTACACGGTCCAGGTCACGCAGACCCAGGAAAACCCGCTCTTCCTCGTCAACATGGCCGTGACGAACTCGCAGGGTGTCTTCGATTCCAAGGAGATGAAGAAGCACGCGACGGACAAGGATCCGTGGAGCTACGACTACACGAACAACGTCAACCTGCCATCATTCGGTCCGTACTGCCTCGATTCTTGGACGAAAAATGCCGAAATCCGCTTCAAGGCCAACCCGGACTACTATCGCGGCAAGGCGCCGATCGAGAAGGCCATCATCAAGAAGGTGCCCCAGGCCGGCAACCGCATCAGCATCCTGCGCAGCGGCCAGGCACAGATTGCCCAGGGCCTGACGCCAAACCAGTATGAAAGCGTGATGAAAATGCCGGGCTTGAAGGTCAACGGCGTGAACGGCAACGAAGGCCTGTTCATCGTCATGAACTTCAAGACCCCCCCTTTCGACAACATCAAGCTTCGCCAGGCGATTGCCTACGCGATGCCTTACCAGCGCATCATCGACGTCGGCTACAGCGGCCAAGCCAAGCAGTGGCGGAGCATCGTGCCGTCGAGCTACCCAAGCTTCAGGCCGCACCAGCCCCCATACTCCTATGATGTCGACAAGGCTAAGCAGCTGCTCGCCGATGCCGGCTTCCCAGGCGGGAAAGGTCTGGAAAAATACGCGGCTCAGTTCAAGCTGACCTATGTGGCAGAGAAGGAAACGACGCTCGGTCCGATCGTCAACCAGGTCCGCACGGCATTGAGCGCCATCGGCATCCCGGTCACGCTCGACCCGATCCCGGAAACCCAGTACGGCGACCGCCAGATCGTCAAGAAAGACCTCGCCTTCGCCATCAACGACCAGGAAAAACCCATCGGCGTCGATAGCGGTTACGCCATGCAACTGTTCTTCGTCTCTACGGAAGCCGGCGCAATCAACAACATGATGAACTACGCCAATCCTGAAATCGACTCGATGTGGCAGAAGGCCAAGGTCGAGCCGGACAAGGCAAAGCGCGACCAGCAACTCGGTGACATGCAGGACATCTTGATGCGTGACCTCGCTTGGCTGCCTGTCGTCGAGTTCAAGACAGAATGGGCCCATTCCGACAAGCTGAAGGGTATTACCTGGCAGCCGTCCAATGCCCTGCCGCTCTACGAACTCCATTATTAAGGCCTCAGCCGGCATCCCGTATTGGGGTGCCGGCCTCCATTTGGAGTGACGTCATGCTCAAGCGATTTGTCTTTCGCAGACTGTTGACGGGTGCTGTGCAGATGTTGGGGTTGACGCTTGCCGTCTTCTTTCTCGTGCGCATGCTGCCTGCCGATCCCGTTGCCCGCCTCGTCGGGCTCAACGCCTCGCCCGAGGCCTATTCTCAAGCCCAGCACAGCCTTGGCCTCGACAAACCTGTTTTCGTCCAGCTGATGGATTATCTCGGATTCGGAAGCGGCCCGGGTATCCTGCAGGGTAATCTTGGCACCTCCTGGGTGACCAATTCGCCGGTGACGCAGGAAATCGCCATGGCGCTGCCAATCACGCTGGAACTCCTGACCTACAGCTTTCTCGTTACGCTGCTGATCGCTGTACCGGTCGGTGTCGCCAGCGCCAACAGCCCCGGCAAGTTCGTCGACAAGGTGGTATTCGCCTATGGCTTGTTCGGCGGCTCGCAGCCGGAATTCTGGTGGGGCCTGCTGTTCGTGATGATCTTCTTCTCGACGCTCGGCATTGCTCCGGCGCCGCTCGGCATGATCGATCCGCTCCTGAGCGCTCCTCCCAGGGTCACGGGCTTCTTCGTCATCGACGCGCTGATTTCCGGCGATTTCACCGCCCTCGTCGATATCATGCACCACCTGATGTTGCCGGTGCTGACCATGGTGTTCATTCTATCCGGTCCGGTCATCAAAATGGTGCGCCAAAGTATGATCCGCGCCCAGTCTTCCGACTTCGTCATGTATGCGAATGCCGTCGGCCTGCGCCAGAAGACTGTGACGCGCTATGCGATGCGCGCTGCCATGGCACCGACGATCACGCTAGTTGGCATTTTGTACGGCGTCATGCTCGGCGGTGCCGTGCTGGTTGAACAGGTCTTCTCGCTCGGCGGCATCGGCCAGTATGCCGTGCGTTCTGTGCTCGCCTTCGATTACCCGTCAATCCAGGGCATCGTCCTGGTCATTACCTCCATCTCGCTGGTCATCTACCTGATCCTCGATATCCTCTTTGCCTTCATCGATCCAAGGGTGGTCTATTCATGATGGAAATTGCGACGACATCCCCGATCCTGCGCAACGGCCGCAAAACCAGGCGCCCGGCCATGCCGGCGCTTTTGACCTTCGCCGTCGTCTTCGCTTCGCTCGCGGTCGTGATGGCGCTGTTCGGCGAGCATCTCGTTCCCTACAATCCGATCGACAGCTCCTTCGAGCCGAACCTGCCGCCACCGCCGATCAGCGACGTGCCGGTCCTGTTCCTGTCCTGGATCAAGGGTTCGGCTGTCGATCCGATCCATTGGTTCGGCACGGACTCGTCCGGGTTCGACGTTTTCTCTCGCGTGCTCTGCGCCCCGCGCATCGATCTATCGATCGCGCTCGCCGCGAACTGCCTGGCAATGCTGATGGGCATTCCGTTCGGCCTGGTAGCGGGCTATTTCCGCAATCCGCTGACTGAATTCATGATGCGCGCCTCCGACGTGCTGCAGTCCTTCCCGGTATTTATTTCGGCGATGATCCTGGTGGCGCTCGGCGGACAGTCGATCATCAACGTGGTGCTCGCCCTGTCGCTGCTCTATGCGCCGATCTACGTTCGGCTCACCCGCACAGAGGTGCTGACACAGAAGAGCCGCGGCATGGTCGAGGCCTCGCGCGCCATCGGCCAGAGCGAGATGATGATCGCGCTGAAGCATGTGCTGCCGAATTCGCTTGGGCCCGCGCTTGTCCAGAGCTCGGTCACGATCGGCTTCGCAATTCTTCTGACCGCCGGCCTTTCATTCGTCGGTGCCGGCGTGCGTCCGCCGAGCCCGGAATGGGGGTTGATGATCTCGACCGGCGCCAACGACATCGTGCTCGGCCAGTGGTGGACATCGGTCTTCCCCGGCATTGCAATCTCGCTGACCGTCTTCAGCTTCGCAGTCATCGGCGATGCAATGGAGCGCCGCTATAACCGCTGACACCTTATCGATCCCGCCGCGGCCGCCGTTCCGGCCACGGCACACCGGCTCTGCATTACGTGAGGAATTTCCATGCGCATCATCGTTCTCTTCAACCTCCGTCCCGATGTTACCGTCGACGATTACGAGGACTGGGCCCGCAAGACGGACATCCCTATCGTCAATGGCCTAACGTCGATCAAGAGCTTCACGGTTCACAAGTCGGTCGAAGTGCTCGGCTCGGACATGGCGCCGCCCTATCAGTATATCGAGGTGCTCGATGTCGCCAACGAGGTTCAATTCAGCGCAGATGTCTCGACCGACACGATGAAGGCCATCGCCGCAGAGTTCCAGAAACTCGCCGACAACCCGATCTTCATCAAGACAAGCAGCCTGGAGGCCTGATCGATGAGCAGCAAGGAACTGGCGGGCAAGGTCGCGCTGATCACCGGCGCCGGCCGTGAGGGCGGCCTCGGACAGGCGATTGCGCAGACGCTGGCTTCGGCCGGTGCGTCGATCATGCTCCATGATCGCGGCGCCACAGCGGGCGAGATTGCTCCGGCGCATGGTGTCGGCACCAAGAGCCAGCTGAATACCATCGCCGACCGTATCCGTGCGACCGGCGCAAAGGTCGAAACCGTGACCGGCGACCTGCTCGACGAAACAGCGATCGCGGCGATGGTCGCCAAGACGGTCGAAAAACTCGGCCGGCTCGACATCCTCGTCAACAATGCCGGTATCGGCTACCTCTTCGGCCCAGCCGTCGACATCACCGCCGAGCAGCTCGATGCCGTTCTCGGCGTCAACCTGCGCGCGCCGATGCTGGCGATCAAGCATGCCGCCCGGCAGATGATCAAACAGGGCCAGGGTGGGCGCATCATCAACATTGCCTCGCAGGCCGGCAAGTCCGGCTTCGCGCTGGCGGCAGCCTATACCGCCTCGAAACACGGTCTGATCGGGCTGACACGATCGATCGCGCTGGAGCTCGGCGATCAGGGGATCACCGTCAACGCCGTCTGCCCCAATCACGTCACGACCGGCCTCGGCAGCTGGCAGAACGACTTCATGTCGAAGGCCCGCGGCCAGACCATGGAACAGTATATGGGCGAGATGCGCGCCCGCATCCCGCTCGGTCGCACCTGCACGCCAGAGGACATCGCCGCCGCTGCGCTTTTTCTCTGCACTCCCGCTGCTGCCTACATTACCGCCGAGGCGATGAACGTTTCCGGCGGCGAGGAATATCACTGAAACAGAAGAGTCACGTCGTGGGCCTGCCAACCGGCGCGACCTCTTCGAGATGCCAAATGGCCGCCAAGCGGTGCGGATTAATTGAAAGGATTACTGTCATGCCTGGTGTAGAGAGATCGGCACAGGAATTCGAAGTGGAATTCCCCGTCATCGTCGTGGGCGCAGGTGCTGCCGGGTTCACGGCGGCGCTTGCTGCACGCGATGCCGGCGCCGATGTACTGCTGCTTGAACGCGACCTCGTGCCGCGCGGCAGCACCTCCATGTCGCAGGGCTATGTCTGCGCCGCCGCCAGCAAGGTGCAGCGGGCCGCCGGTATCGAGGACGATGCCGACGCCTTTTACCGCGACATCATGGCCCGGACCAAGGGAACCGCAGACCCGCTGATTTCCCGCACCGTAGCCGATGAGTCCGGCCCGACAATCGATTGGTTGATGGAAAAATTCGACATTCCCTTCAGTATGAACCTGCCCTGGGCCGGTGCTTTCGGGCATTCCGTCAACCGAATGCATGGCGTGCCGGAACGTCGCGGTGAACAATTGCATGGCGCACTGGCCAGCGCGGCCGACTCGATCGGTGTAGACACCGTGACAGGCGCGCACGTCGATCTCGTTTATGCCGACGAGAGCGGCAAGGTTACAGGCGTGCGGATCAAGCGCTCCGATGGCAGCGAGGAGAAGGTCGGCTGCAAGGCGTTGGTGCTTGCCACCTGCGGCTTCGGCGCCAATCATGAGATGGTCAAGACCTTCATACCATCCTTCGGTACCTCGTCCTATTACCGCTATTTTGGTCACGAGGGTAACGACGGTGAAGGAATAGAGTGGGGCATGGAGCTGGGTGCGGCAACAGGCAGCATGGATGCGTATCAAGGCTACGGCGCGCTGGCCGAGCCTTATGGCATCATCGTCAACTACGACATTGTCATGCGCGGCGGCTGGACAGTCAATATCGACGGCGAGCGCTTCTCGAACGAGAATGCCGACATCTCCGCCCAGGCTCTGCACGTGCTGCAGCAGCCAAACGGCACCGGCTGGATCATTTTCGACGATGCCCGTCGCGACATCTGCGCCGATCTGCCGGAATTTCGTGATCTGGCTGCCCTTGGCGCGGTGCGCACGGCACCTTCAGCGAAAGAACTTGCCGCGATCATCAAGGTTCCGGCTGAAGCGCTCGAAGCGACGATGGCCTCTGTCGAGCGCATGGCGAAAGGCGAGATCGAATGCCCCTTCGGTCGCGATTTCACCAAGTATCCGCCCCTCAGCGGCCAGCTCCATGCCATCCGCACGACCGGCGCCCTCTTCCACACCCAGGGCGGCCTGCAGGTCGATAGCGAAGCACAGGTGGTGCGTGCCGATGGCAGCAAGCTGCCGAACCTGTTTGCCAGTGGCGGCGCGGCACGCAGCATCTCTGGCAACGGCGTAGATGGCTACCTGCCTGCCGCAGGTCTCTGCACCGCCGTAACGCTCGGCCGACTGGCCGGCCAGGCAGCGGCAAAGCTCGCAGCTCGATAAACGACACAACAGCCCGACCGCAACTCTTGCGACCGGGACAATGAGGGAAGGCGGGAGGATCACCATGGATGCATTCAGCTTCGACACGACCCGATCGATCGTCTATGGTATCGACAGTATCGACCAGCTCGCCGAACGGTGCAAACACAGTCTCGGCAAGCGAATTTTCGTTGTCACCGACCCCGGCATCGTCAAGGCAGGCTTGATTGCCAATCCTCTCGCCCGTCTAGACGAGGCAGGCATCTCGACTTTCATCTTTGATCGGGTCACTGCCGATCCGCCTGAAGTCATCATCGAGCATGCCGTGGAAGAGGCATGCCGCTTTGGCACGACGGGCATAGTCGGTATCGGCGGAGGCTCTTCGCTGGATGTCGCCAAGCTCGTAGCTCTGATTGCGGGGAGCGGCGAAAGGCTGCAGGAAATCTACGGGATCGGTAAGGCTCAGGGGCCGCGGCTGCCGCTTGCTCTCGTGCCGACCACGGCCGGCACGGGATCGGAAGTGACGCCAATCGCAATTGTCACGACCGGCGCGCACGAAAAGCAGGGTGTCGTCTCGAACCTGCTTATTCCGGATTTCGCCATTCTCGATCCGCGACTGACGATCGGCCTACCTCCCGCAGTCACGGCTGCGACGGGGATCGACGCGATGGTTCATGCCATTGAGGCATTTACGACACGCAGCCGGAACGCCAATCCAATCTCGAAGGCTCTCGCCAAGGAGGCGTTGCGCCTTCTCGGCGGCAATATTAAGCAAGCGGTTCTCAACGGCGCCGACGTCGAGGCACGTGGGGCCATGCTGCTCGGCTCCCTTCTCGCGGGCCAGGCGTTCGCCAATTCCCCAGTCGCCGCGGTCCATGCCCTTGCGTATCCGCTCGGTGGCCATTACGGCATTCCGCACGGTCTTTCAAACGCCTTGGTCCTCACGGAGGTCATGCGCTTCAACCTCCCCTATTGCGGCAAGGAATATGCGGAATTGGCACACTGCCTCTTCGCAGACATGGCGGTGTCGTCTTCCACGGATCGCGCCGAAGAAATGATCAATCGGCTTGCAGCACTGTGTCAACAGCTTGGCCTTCCCACCAAGCTGTCAGAGGTTGGCGTTGCGGAAGATAAACTCGGCACTTTGGCCACAGACGCAATGAAGCAGCAGCGCTTGCTGGTGAACAATCCCCGAGAGGTGAGATTCGAAGATGCTTTCGCGATCTACCAAGCCGCGCATAGCATCTCTGCTGCATCCCGAAACCGCTAGGAGCGCCGGCTCGACGAGGCAATCACCTTTGACGCCTGGTCTGAGAATGTGCAAGAAACGAAAAAGCCTGCCGCGGGAGGAGGTGCGGCAGGCTTTCGAAAGAATTGAACAACGGCTGGGAGGAGGAGTGCCGCTGTTCGGTCAGGCAACCCTGGGAGGAGGAGTGGGTCGCCTGAAACACGAAGCTCTGCGGGAGGAGGTGCATTGCTTCCATGAATTAAACATACCAGAGGCTGCCCCGATCGCCAGCGTGTAGATCGCAATGCAGCCATGCAAATGTTGCAACGCAATATGGTCTTTCCACTTATATCTGGTCCGTTATGATGCAGCGCAGCTGTACACGCATTCGGCTCGAAGGAGACAATGAGCTCGATCACCTATGCGTATGAGATTTCGCATCGCTCAGTATCGAGCGCCGTCCAGCTTATCGATGGCAGTTGAACTGGCGACGTCTGTTCCGCCAAACGCCTTGCCATACAACAGATGTGCTTCTCGGCTGGAGGTCAGGCCGCTAGGCATTCGTCACAGATCGCACGGTCATCGCCATCGGTGCTCGATGCCGGGCACAATTTTTTTAACAGCAGGGCCGGGTCGTCGCGTCCGAACTTCGAATATCTTATCATTCCGGCGCAAGAATTTCGATGCAAACCTTCGACACCATATCGGCCGTGCTTTCATCCGTGCCGGTGCTCCCTTCGGGCTCATATCAGAGACAGTGAGCATGAACGGCTGCACAAGTCGACAGGCTGCTGTCTCGAGCTTGCCGATGCAAAAAACGACGAGCGGCCTTCTTGACGATCCCCTTCCGACCATGTTCATTCCTGCCATGTTCACGCCCGCAAACGCCGTGCAGATCAGAGTTTCTATCGACGGCATCCAGCCGCAAGTCTGGCGTCGGCTAATTTTGCCGATACATTGGAACCTGGAACATCTACATCTCGGAATTCAGGCTGCCTTCAATTGGTGGAACTATCATCTCTACGAGTTTCTAATTGGCGGTCTGCGCTATGGTGATGTCGAGGTCCTGACAGAGGATGCGGCCGACGACGATCCTCGCGTCTTCGATCAGACAGAGGTTCGCTTGCAGGACTTCGAACAAGGATCTGTCTTCAGCTATCACTATGATTTCGGGGATGGCTGGCGGCACACCGTCGCGGTCGAGGATTTCTTGACGCTCGCGTCTTCGCCGAAACAAGGAAGCTGCATCGCCGGCGAAAGGGCGCGACCGCCGGAAGATGTCGGTGGCGTGTCAGGTTATGACCGGTTCCTGACGCTCATCACCGATCAGGAAGACCCCGAATATGCAGAAACGATGCGCTGGTGCGGTGGGTATTTTGATCCCGAATGGTTCGACTTGTCGCTGGTGGACAGGGATCTGCGCAATGCTTTGCGCTCGAACGTCAGACGGCGTCTTTATCAACCAAAACCAAAAGCCGCGCCGAAGAGGTAAGGCGTGCGCTGCACTTTTTTGGTTTGTATGGCAATTTCCTAAGTCGATTCATTCGCACCATTTCCAGATGCACGGCAGCCTTCAACTGGGTATGAGACCTGCGGCGCGAAAACTGGCGGTCATTGCGTTGGAGAGCGACATATCAAAGCGGCTGCGGGCGAGAAGCTAGGCTCCCGCAACGGCAGCAAAGATTGCCCTCCCCTGCTTCGCTCGCGTTGTCGCCCGCCGGACCACCATCGGCAAGCCGTCGGCGATCCAGGCCAGGCTGGCGTCAGCAAAGCTGTGCACCTACTTGCGTACCGGCTCCTGCCACGGCGCGGACTTGAGCTCACCGTGGCACTTTGAGTGCTAGCGCCTTGTGGCTGCGCCCTCGAGCTCGTCCAGCGCATAAGCTGCAGCCGCACGGAGCTCGTGAGGAAGTGTTATGGGCATTCTGGCCCCTTAACCTCAGGCTCGTGCGACCACGATCCTGAAGCCATTACCCCGCCAGAAACCGTCCGGCTCCAGGCTCCCACGGTAGGTGCAGCAGGCCTTGAGCTTGCCGCTGGAGAAACAACCGCCGCGCAGCACACGGCGAATGGATGGCCCTGCATCCGGTTCCTCGCGGCCGTCGTTGGCGTAGGGATACTTGTAATGCGGCGTTGCCATGTCCTCGCCCCAGAGCGTTGTAGCCCACTCCCATACTTGGCCGGCCATGTCATAGCAGCCATATGGCGACTTGCCCTTGGGAAAAAGGCCGACGGCACAGGTGGTGTTGAACCCCGCTTCCTCGGAATTGGACGCGTCGTCCCGCCATTCGGTAGCCCAGGGATAGATGACCATGTCGGCGCCCTTATCAGGCTGGTCGCCGCGCGCCGCGCGCTCCCATTCCGGCTCCGTTGGCAGACGCACGATTTCATCTGCCGAGATGCGGCCCTGCGCACGCCAACGTCCAGTTAGCCAGTCACAATAGGCGCGCGCATCGCGCCAAGTCAGATCCGTCGCAGGTGTAGTGCGGCGATCTTCCGCGAGACCATCGGGACTGCGCCAAAGGCGGTTGGTTTCCTCCACGAAAGCTCGATAGTCGCGGTTCGTGACGGGGTAGATACCGATCTTGAACGCGCCGACTGTCACCGCATGCGGCGGCGCCGAATTCGGATGCGTATCTGATCCGAACATGAAGGTACCAGCGGGAACATCGACAAGTGCCTGCAGGTCGCGTGGGTCTCCCCAGCGCGACAGCGTGCGGGCTGCTTGCTCGCGTTGCGCGGCCGAAAGAGCGCCGCTGCTGATAATGGCGAGCAGATGCGCGGCGATGCGTTCGCGAAGCGGGCTGGTTTCGGTCACGAGGTCGGCGGCAAGCAGCGCCCCGCGCAGCATGTTGTCGCCTTCACCGCCAAGCAGCGCTTCGATAAGCCGGTCGGCTGCCTGCGTGCCGGAAAGGCGATTGGAAAGCCCTCGCAGGACCGGCGCCCAGAGAGCCGGAAACGCCCGGAACGGCAGCACCGCCTTATCGGCTGGTTCTGACGACAGATGGCGCGCCGCCAATAACTGGCGCACGCGGGTGACGGGAAACAGCGCGGGATCGTCACTCTTTCCACTGAGCGCATCGAAGGCAAGGCCGCAGAGGACACCCATCGTCTTGTCGTCGCCGGCGATCCGTGCCACCCAGCGGTCGGTGATGGCTTCGGCGGTCTCGCCGGCATCGCCTGCAGACATCGCCATGGCGAACTGCGCGGGATTGCCGGCAGCCGAACCAAGCGCCACGTTCGAGCGGGCGAGATCGAGACCCGCCAGCCGCGCAGCGGCTTCGACGCGTTGCGCCTTCAGAAGCGGCAACAGGTCATATCGGACGCAATCGGCCGGCAGTGGCCAGCTCTTGACGGTGGAGATCTCGCCGAGCGCCAACAGCCGCACCCGCGCATGCGCTTTTTGAAACGCCAGCGCCTCGGCAAGCAGATGCGGGCCTCGATCGACGGCGGCCTCGATCGCATCGAGAATGATTAGAATGGTGATATCAGCATCGGCCAGCGTCAAATCGTCGAACACCGCTCGCGCGCCGGTCTGCTCAAGTAGATCCTCGAATGTCTGTGGACCGGTGACAGTCATGTAGACAGGAGCGATATTCTCAAGGTCCCAGTGCTCCTCGTGCACCGCGCCCAGATCGTTGCGCGCCACCGCCTGCGGCAGCATGGCCGAGGCGCCCGTGGCCAACCGGGAAGCGAGGTGGCGGGCGAAACTCGTCTTGCCGCTTCCGGTCTCGCCGACCAGTATGATCGCCGGATTGTCGCGAACCATCTCCAGCGCCGTGAAATAGACAGCCGGCTCGGGTTCGGCCTGATCCTTGAGCTTGCGCAGCCCCTTGGCGGCTTTGTCTTCGAAAGTGAAATTGACCAACAGTGGGATATAGCCCGATGCGAGGTCGGCCACCGAGCCATCAGGCAAGCCGAGTAGCGGCGCTTGGGCAAACGCTTTCGCCTCCGCGAAGATAGCGTCAAACACGGGGCCGAACGGCGTTTCTTTCGAGGTGGTCATTGAAACAGCTTCGCGACTTCGAGATTATGGAAACGCTGGATTTCGATCGCATAGCCGGCGGGATCCTCGAAGAAAAAATGTTCGCAGAAGCGGCCACGCAGCATCTCGGATTGCCCGGTAACTCCTATTTTCTTGAGACGCGCATGCCATCCCTCGACATCCTGCGAGACGATCGTCAGCAGCACTGCGCTCTTTTCCTGGTGCTTCAGGTGGCCGCGATTGCCGTCGACAATACCGAAATAGCAGTTCTCGGCGATGCGATAAATGCGTGCCAGGCCCTGATCGAGGACAAGTTCGAAGCCGAGGGTCTGTTCGTAGAACGGGACAACGGCATGAATGTCGTCATAATAGAAGAAGGTGATCGAATAATCGTTTTTCATGGTCTGTCCTTACTGGCTCAGGCGATCCTCAAGGTGCCCTTGTGATCGATGAATAACCCGGCAATTTCCTTGCGCGCGGCGAAGACGTCGACCGGATGCACCAGGTAGAGCCAGGGCGGATTGGCGTTGAGATAAGTCAGGCACGCAGCATAGGCAGCTTCGCGCATCGCGGGCTCGACGGCGGCATTGGCGACCGCAATCAGGCGCTGCGCCTCGGCGTCGTCATAGCCCTGCCACCACACCGCTTTGGTGACGCTGGAGATCTTGTCGTTGAGGATGCGATAGGTGCTGTGCGGCGAGGAATCGAAGATTGCCAGATCGCCCATCTCCTTGCGGCCGATCTGGCGCGCATATTCCGGCCGGTCGATCTCGATCTCTATTTCCACCTCAAAACCGACGGCCTCAAGCGACGTCGCCACCAACCGGCTGACCTCGGGCGCGCGCTCGGGCATGAAGGTCGGCGTGCGTAGCGTGATGCGTTTGCTTTCCTCGACCTGATTGAGCAGCACCCGCGCGCGCTCAGGATCGTAGGGGATCGGCGACAGGCCGGCGCTCGCCATGCCGAGATGATAGGGACTGACGATGCTCGACGACGGCACGGCGAGGCCGTGGAAAATCTCGTCTGCGATGCGGGCGGTGTCGACCGCGAGATTGGCCGCGAGCCTTGCCTCGGGCGAGCGGAAGACGCCCTCTTGGCAATTGAGATAGAACATCACCGACAGCGTATTAACCGCCTTGCCCCACTGAAAACGATCGTCCATTACGAGATGCCCCTCGACACGCTCAAGGTTGAGCGCCGCATCGACCGCACCCGATGTCAGCAGGGCGAAGCGTTTGTCGGCGGAGGGCTCGGCGATGGCGACGATCTCCCGCGGCTCGGCATGTGCGGCGACGCGCTCAAGCACGGCTCTTGCCCTGGGCTCGAACGAGCGCACGCGGAAAGGCCCTGTCCCGAGGATCGGCTGACCATCGGTCGCCAAGCGACAGATGTAGAATTCGGAGAATATGTCGAGAATATCGGCAAAAGCGTCAGGATTGCGAACGACGACCGTAGCGTCGTTTTCGGCGGTGATCTTCGCATCGGCCAGATAGCGCGCATAGGACCACTTCATCCCAAACGTATCGACGGCCTCGAGAATGCCGTCGATGAATGCGATGACGTCCCCGGCCACGCAGAGCTTTCCATCGTGAAACGTCGCGCCCTCGCGGATTACAAACCGCCATTCGCGACCGTCTGCACTATGCGTCCAATTGGAAAACAGCGCCGGCAGCACCTGTCCATCCTGCCATTTCAATAACGGCTCGAACACCAGGTTCTTCAGTGTCAGCACGCTGGTGTCGTCGGTGACCCGCGTCGGTGGCAGGAAATCGACCTTCTCGAGGCTGATCGTCAGTGTAGACATTATAGGCCTTAGTCGAGTTCGCTGCGTCGGCGCGGATTGAACCAGTCCGCAAGGGAATCGCCGATCAGATTGAAAGATAGCACGGCAAGCAGGATCGCCATGCCCGGTGCCAACGCCACCCAGGCGGCACCACGTACGAATTGCAGGTTGGCCGAGACATCCGCGCCCCACTCCGCCATCGGCGGCTGGGCGCCGAGGCCGAGAAAGCCGAGGCTTGCGGTCTGCAGGATGGCGCTGCCAAGCGCCAGCGTCGACTGCACCAAGAGCGGTCCCAGACCGTTCACAAACACGTAGCGGAAAAGCACGCGCGGCGTCGGCAGGCCGAGCGAGATCGCGGCCTCGACATAGGGCTTCACAGAAATGCTGAGCGCCTGGCTACGGGCGACGCGGGCAAACTGCGGCGCCAGTGTAATCGCCACGGCAAGCATCGCGTTCTCAAGGCTTGGGCCGAAGGCGGCTGCGAGCGCGATTGCCAGTACCAGCGCCGGAAACGCCAGGATCGCATCGACGATGCGCATGATGACACTGTCCGTCCACCCGCCGGCGAAACCGGCGAGCATGCCGAACGAGACGCCGACGACAAAGGCGATCGCAACGACACCGACCCCGATCGCAAGCGTTGCTCGGCCGCCATGCATGATGCGGGTAAAGACGTCGCGGCCGAAGGCATCGGTGCCGAGCCAGTGGCTGAAGCTAGGAGCCGCAAGTTTGTGCAGCACGTCGAGCTTGGTCGGCGAATAGGGCGTGATCATTGGCCCGAAGACAATCACCAGCACGAGGGCGATCAGGATGAGACTGCCGGCCATCGCCAGCGTGTTCTTGCGCAGGAAGCTGGAAAACTCTGACATCGCGCTCACTTCATCTTCTTGCGGACGCGCGGATCAAGAACGCCGTAGAGGACGTCGACCACGATCGAGGTGAAAACGAAGAGCAGCGCAAAGACCAGCGTCGTGCCCTGTATGACAGGATAGTCGCGGTTCTTGATCGCCTCGAACATGTAGCGTCCGATCCCCGGCCAAGCGAAGATGGTCTCCGTCAGGATGGCGCCGCCGAGCATCTCGGCGAATTTCAGGCCGATGACGATGATTGCCGGCAAAAGCGAGTTGCGCAGCCCGTGATGGATGATCACGTCGCCGCGTCGCAGCCCCTTGGCCTTGGCCGTGCGGATGAAATCCTCGCCCATGACTTCGAGCATGGTATTGCGCACAAAACGGCCGAGCGTGGCGGCAAGGAAGGCGGCGAGAACGGCAGTGGGCAGGATCAGGTGCTGCAACGCGCTGAGCGCCGCCGCCCAGTTGCCAGTGATCACGCCATCCAAGATCGCGAAGCCGGTGATCGGTTCCGCGACGATGAAGGAGCTCATGCGACCGGAGACCGGCAGCCAGCCGAGATAGGTGCCGAAGACCAGCTGCAGGATCAGCGCCAGCAGGAAGGCGGGCATAGAAACGCCAACCAGCGAGACAACGCGCGTCACGTGGTCGAAGACGGAATTGGGGCGGGTGGCAGACAGGACGCCGATGGGGATGCCGATGATGACGGCGACGATGACGGCGAGCACCGACAGCTCGATAGTGGCCGGCAGCCGTAGCAGGATTTCATGCGCGACCGGCTGGCCCGTCTTCAGCGATATGCCGAAATCGCCCTGCAGCAACCCGCCAACGTAATTTAGGAACTGGATCGGAAACGGCTGGTCGAGATTGAGCTGCGCTCGCAGAGCATCGATCTGCGCCTGCGTGGCTCCCGGCCCAAGGAGGGTCACGGCGGGATCGCCGGGAATGAAGCGCACCAGCGAAAAGACGATAACCAGCACGATACACATGACAGGTATCAACGCGATCAAACGGCGCAAGATGAAGGTCGCCATGCCCAGTTTTACTCACATCCTCAGGAAGGTATCCGCAGCAGTGAACCGCTGCGGGTCGTTTTTTCGTTAGAGAAACGCGGTGCGCCTCACTTCTTGGACACGCCCCAATATTCGTTGAGCGGAGGCGCGCTGTTGACCACCAAGCCCTCGACATTGGCGCGGGTGAAAACGATGAGCTTCGGGCTGAACAAGTAGGCGCCCGGCACGCGCTTGACGATCTCTTCCTGCACCTGCTGATAGAGCGCCTTGCGGGCATCCATGTCGACCGTCTGCTGCGCCTTCAAGATCAGATCGTCAAGCGCCTTGTCCTCAGGCATGCGGAAGGTCATCGCGGTGTTGGCGAGCGACGACAGGTAACCGATCGTGATGTGTGCGTCCGGATCATTGTACCAGGGCTGACGGCCATCCAGCGCAGCATCGAACTGGCCGGCGGTCTGCAGCGCGCGATAGGCCGGGAATTCGGTCTGTTCGATCGTTGCCGTGATGCCGATATCGGCAAGGTTGGCCTGAACGAAGGTGGCGACGGCACCCCACAACGGACCCTGGAAGCTATAGAGCTTCAGATTGATGGTGGAGGGATCGACGCCGGCTTCGGACAGAAGCTTCTTCGCAAGCTCCGGATCGTAGGCCGGCGCCATGTCCTTGATCTTAGGATCGAAAGCCCAGCTGTTTGAGGTCAGCGGGCCATAGACGCGTTCAGCCGTGCCGCCGAACACGCCGGTCAGAAGACCGTCATAGTCGATTGCATGCGCAACCGCTTCGCGGACCTTGATATTGGCGAAGGGACCGTCCTTCTTGCTGTTGTTGAATTCCAGCTGGCGAATGATCTGGCTCGACACCTCAATGATCTTGACGTCCTTGTTCGACTTCAGTGCTTCGATGTCCTCAGCCGCGATCGCCGACAGTTGGCCCTGCTGCTGTACGACATCGACCCCGCCGCTTTCGAGCTCCAAACGCCGCGTGGAGGCGTCAGGAATGACGCGGTAGATGATGCGCGAGAGCTTCGGCGCGCCGCGGAAGTAGTCGGGATTGGCTTCAAGCACGACATTGGTGTCGGCCTGCGCGCTCTTGAAGGAGAAAGGTCCGGTGCCGACAGGATTGGCCGCGAACTTGTCGCCGTACTTTGCGACGGCAGCCGGGCTGACGATCGCCGACTGCGGCTGCGCCAAGATCGACAGGAACGCAGGATAAGGCTCGGAGAGTGTGATCTTGACTTCGGTGGGCGACACGACAGCAATGTCCTTGATCAGGTCGAAGGTCGCCTTGACGTATGAGTTGGTGGCCTTGGTGCGCTCCAGCGAGAACTTGACGGAGGCCGCATCGAATGGAGTGCCATCCTGGAACTTCACGCCATCGCGCAGCTTGAAATCGAATTCCTTGCCATCGGCCGAAACGGTCCAGCTGTTGGCGAGACGGCCTTCGAGCTGCTTGAAATCGGGCGCGGTCCAGGCGACCAGCGTGTCGAAGACGTTGAGAATGATTTCGCTGCCGATCGGCTCGGCCTTGTTGGTGCCGGGCTCGAGACTGACGGGATCGGAAGGAACGGCAACGACCAGCGTCTTCAATTGCTCGTCGCTTTGGGCATGCGCCGATCCGGAAAAGATCGGCAAGGCGACCAAGGCCACGGCGGCAAGTCCTTTGAGCAGTCTCATTCGCACAACCCTTTCACGGTCTGGCGTCGGCGCGGCTAACGTCGCCCGAGCCTATCATTGTCAGCCCATCAAGGGCTTTCCTCTTCTGATATTCCACGAAATATATCATCGCTTTTCCGGCTGTAAAGCCTTGCCTGCCAGCGTTTTGAACAAGTAGCCAATATGGCCTAATTATTGTGCATTTGCGAAAAGATTATTCTGCACAGCAGCATTCATGTGAAAAATTCGGGCGATCGACGGTTCATGCTGGGTCAGCGCCCCAGACGACCGGCCGCGTCGGATCGCTCACCCAGGCCGACCACGACCCGGGATACATCGCCGCATCGATACCGATCGACGCCAGCGCCAGCACTGTGTGCGCGGCCGACATGCCGGCACCGCAATAGACACCCACCGGTTTCAGGCCATCGGCGCCGAGCGCGCGATACATCTCCTTGAGCGTCGCCGTATCGGTGAAGTTGCCGTAATCGGTGACATTGTCGGGCGCCGGCGCGCTTAGCGCATAAGGGATATGCCCGCGCAGCGGCTGGCCGGGAAGGGACGCGCCGCCGATATAGTTCGGGCGGATGCGGGCATCGAGGAGCACGCCCTCGACGGCGAGACGCAGCGCCTCATCCGGCCCGATCTCGGCCATGTGGCCTGAGGTCAGCGTGATATCGCTCGGCGTTGGATGAGAGACCGCTTCGGTGACGGGAAGGCCGGCGGTCAGCCAGGCCGGAAAGCCGCCATCAAGCACCCGCACGTCGGGAAGACCGGCCCAGCGTAGCACCCACCAGGCCCGCGCTGCCGTCATGCTGCGATCGGCGTCATAGATGACGATCGTGCTCTCGCGACGCAGGCCCCAGGTGCGGGCCTTGGCCTGCAGCACCGCGATATCGGGCAAAGGCCGCTGCCCGCCCTCGACTGTCGCCGGCGATTGGAAATCCTCATAGGCCTGCGTATCGATCGCCCCTTCGATGCGCTGCCCCTTGAACGAGGCCTGCCCCGTATAGGGGTTGATCGAGTGGACAGCGATGACGGTCACATCGGCACCAGAGGCGCGCATCGCCTGCAGCTGAGCGGGGGTGAGCAAAACCGTCTGGCGCTGCGCGTCTGTCATGTGGGTCTCCGATCGATCCAGTGAGGCACCTGTTTGCATCTAACTCAGAGGCAGAGTTGTCGATCGAGAAAAGGATCGCAAGCTCAAAATATCTTACGTGATATTCTACTAGGTATTTTTATTGACATTTGTTCACTGACGCGTTGCAATAACCGCCTGCCAGCTTTGCCGCGATCCGGAGTATCCGCGCTTGACAGTCCTTTCAGTCGAAAACCTCACCACGTCCTTCCGCAGAAATGGCGCGTGGACGCCTGTCGTCAACGACGTGAGCTTCACCATCGCGGCGGGCGAGACGGTCGCGATCGTGGGCGAATCCGGCTCCGGAAAAAGCGTCACCGCCATGTCGATCATGCGCCTGCTGCCGGAGCGCACCTCGCGAGTATCAGGCAAGATCACGCTTGGCGGCACCGATCTCCTGTCGCTGCCGGAGCGACAGATGCAGGATGTGCGCGGCAACGACATCGCCATGATCTTCCAGGAGCCCATGACCTCGCTCAACCCGGTCCTGACGGTCGGGCGCCAGATCGCCGAGGCTATTATCCGCCATCGCGGATGCTCGAAGAAAGAGGCGCGCGCCGAGGCCGTGCGCCTGCTCGAACGCGTGAGAATTCCGGCCGCCGCCAGCCGATACGACGAATATCCGCACCAGCTCTCCGGCGGCATGCTCCAGCGCGTGATGATCGCCATGGCGCTCGCCTGCCGTCCGAAACTCCTGATCGCCGACGAGCCGACCACCGCGCTCGACGTCACCGTCCAGGCGGAGATCCTGCAGCTGATCAAGTCGCTGCAGGACGAGGAGAATATGGCGGTTCTGTTCATCACCCACGACATGGGCGTCGTCGCCGAAATCGCCGACCGGACGGTGGTGATGTTCCGCTCGCGCGCGCTGGAGATTGGTCGGACCGAACAGATCTTCAAGGCGCCCCTCAATGTCTATACCAAGGCGCTGCTCTCCGCCGTCCCGAGGCTGGGCTCGATGGAAGGCCGCGCCTTCCCGGCCACGCTGCCGCTGACGGACACGGACACCGGCATCGCCTCGCCGGAGCGCGAGATCACCGGCACCGTCGAAATCGGCAAGCGCCCCATCCTCGAGGTCCGCAACCTCGTCACCCGTTTCGATATCAAGTCGGGTCTTTTCGGACGCGTCAGCGGCCGCGTGCATGCGGTCGAGAACGTCTCCTTCGATCTCCACAAGGGAGAAACGCTCTCGCTGGTGGGCGAATCCGGCTGCGGAAAATCGACCACCGGACGCTCCGTGCTGCGCCTCATCGAGCCGGTCAGCGGCTCCATCCATATCGATGGCCAGGATATCAGGGCGCTCGACCACACGAAGCTTACGAAGCAGCGCCAGCACATGCAGATGATCTTCCAGGACCCGTTCTCCAGCCTAAATCCCCGCATGCGCGTCGGCGATGCAATCATGGAGCCGATGATCACGCACGGGTTGGCGACGGCGAAAGAGGCGCGCGAGAAGATGGCGGATCTGATGGTGCGCGTCGGCCTGCAGGCAGACATGGCGCGGCGCTTCCCGCATGAATTCTCGGGCGGCCAACGGCAGCGTATCAGCATCGCCCGCGCGCTCACCCTCAATCCCGGTCTGATCGTCGCCGACGAGGCGGTCTCAGCACTAGACGTATCGATCAAGGCGCAAGTCGTGAACCTGATGATGGAACTGCAGGAGCAGTTGAAGATCGCCTATCTCTTCATCAGCCACGACATGGCGGTCGTCGAGCGCGTCAGCCACCGTGTCGCGGTGATGTATCTCGGTGAAATCGTCGAAATCGGCACGCGCGAGCAGATCTTCAGCAATCCGCAACACGCCTATACGCGCAAGCTGTTGAGCGCGGTCCCGATCGCCGACCCGGCGCGCCGCCATATCCGCCGCGCGACACCAGGCGGCGAAATCGGCAGTGCGGTGAGGCCCGCCGACTACCAGCCCCCTGTCGCCCGCTATGACGAGCCGGCGCCCGGCCACCTCGTCAAGGTCGCCTGAGGCGGGGCCAACGATCAGAGCGTCAGCCCCACCTGCCCCCTTGCGACGAGAGCGCCTAATATTCCCTGGCGCGTATTCTCGTTGTGCTCCATCACGGCGTCACGCGCCTTGTCGGCGTCGCGCTGTCGCAGTGCGGCGACGATGCGGTGGTGATCGTCATTCGTCTCCGGATTGATGTCGCGAACACGCGCGCCCATGTAAAACAGCCGCGCGCATTCTTCCAGATGGCTCATGACCAGCGCATAAAGGCGCGGATTGCGCGAGCCGTGCGCGATCGCGGAATGAAATTCCTGATTGGAATCGACAAAGGTCTTGGTGCTGACCTCCTCGCCGATCACGTAGCTGACACCGGCAAGCTGATCGAGAAGATCGAGATCGGCGTCTGAGAGGTTCTTGGCGGCAAGTGCCGCTGCCGTCCCTTCCAGCATCCCACGGATTGCGAAGAGGTCGTTCATATCCTTCACCGTCACCGGCGTCACGCGGTAGCCGCGTCTGGGATAGGCTTCCATGAAGCCTTCGACGCAGAGCCGCGCCAATGCTTCGCGCACCGGGGTCTTGCTGACAGACAGTTGCTCGGCCAGTTCCGGTTCCGAGACCTCCACGCCGGGCGCAAGGTCGCCGGTGATGATGCGCTCGCGAAGAATGGCATAGGCCGTCTCCGTCAGCGACTTCGCGCGCTTGCCACTTGACGTGTCCGCTTTGATCAAAATCAATCTCCAGTTTCCGATTTCGGCGGTCATCCGTCGAGCCGAGCACCAACATAAGCGAGCAATCCGCCAATTTCCACGAACACTTCGCATCATCAGGTCCTGCGCCAACAGAACTTTGACAAGCGGCTTTTTCTGATATACTACGTAATATATTTAATGGACGCAATGCTGTCCCCCAGCAGGTATCGCCTTGTCAAAAATTCTCGTCATCAATCCAAATAGCTCCGTTTCGGTCACCCGATCGATGGAGACCTGCCTGGGCATCCTTCGTGACGCCACGCGCCATGACATCCGCTGCACGGAGTTGCAAAAATCCCCACCCGGCATCGAGACCGATGCTCATGTGGCCGAGGTTATACCCAACATTCTCGAAGCGGTCGCTATGTCCGACGCCGATGCCTTCGTGCTCTCTTGCTTTTCCGATCCCGGCATCGCCGCGGTCAGAAAGGCGACAACGCGTCCCGTTGTCGGCATCGCCGAGGCTGCCTATCTTGCAGCGCTGGGCCTTGGACAGAAGTTTGGCATCGTCTCGCTTGGCCAATCCTCGATCGACCGCCACCTTCGCTATCTCAAGGTGCTCGGCTTTGACGGTCGTCTTGCCGGTGATCGATCCATCGACATGACGGTCGCCCAACTCATGGCGGGAGACGTGGTCGAAACCGTCGCCCGCACGGCGCGCCTGCTGCGCGACGAGGACGCGGCCGACGTCATTATCCTCGGCTGCGCTGGCCTCGGCGGTTATCGCCAGGCGATGCAGGATGCACTTGGGATCCCCGTGATCGATCCGGTGCAGGCGGGTGCGGCACTCGCCTCCACCACACTCGACCTGCAATATGGAAGGCATGGATTATGACTTACGACATCGTCATTTGCGGCACAGCCGTCTTGCCCGAGGGACCGCTCGAGAACGCCTGGATCGCCATCCGTGACAGCAAAATCGCGGCGATTGGTGTCGGCTGCCCCCCCGATGCGACCGATCGTTTCGATGCCGGCGCCGACCTGATCATCCCAGGCGTCATTGACGGTCAAACCCATGCCTGCAGCTATGGCGGCCTGCCCGGCATCCGCTCGACCACGCGTTCGGCGGTCGCCGGCGGCATCACCACCATTGTCGACATGCCCTACGACAATCCCGCCCCCCTCAATTCGGTTGCAAGGCTCGATCACAAGGTCGCGGCGATCCGCGAGCACGCCCACACCAACGTCGCCCTATACGGGACTGTCATGCCCGGCCAGTCCACCGACGAGGTCGACGGCCTGATCGCGGGTGGCGTTGTCGCCTTCAAGATCTCGACCTTCGAAAGCAGCCCGACCCGCTTCCCGCGCATATCCTCCAACCAGACGCTGGAGATCTTCACCGCACTGGCCGAGACTGCGATCCCGCTCGGCGTGCACAATGAGGACCAGGAAATCGTTCGCGCCAACATCGCCGCCGCCAAGGCCGCTGGCCGCGATGGCATCGAGGCCCATTCCGAAAGCCGGCCGCCGGCCGCTGAAATGGCCGCAACCGCGCAGTTCCTTGAACTGGGAGCCGCCGCCGGCGCGCACGCTCATATCGTGCATCTGACAACGACGCGTGGTTTTGACCTGGTCGAGAATTATCTGATGGACGGCTATCGCGCCACCGGCGAACTCTGCATCCACTACCTCTGGCTCGACCCCGAAATCGATGGCCCGGCGCTCGGCGCCAAGATGAAGGTCAACCCGCCGATCCGCCCCGGCCAGATCGAGCTGCTCTGGGACGATGTCGTATCCGGCCGTGTCGCCTTCGTCAGCTCCGACCATTCCAGTTGGCCGATCGACAACAAGTTCACGACATCGATCTTCGACGCCGGCGCCGGCGTTCCCGGCCTTGAGACCCTGCTGCCCGCCTTTTACACGGGTGCCAAGATACGAGGCTTCGACGCCTTGACCCTGACCGTCGAGCAGTTGTGCGAACGCCCCGCCAAGTTCTTTGGCTTGTGGCCGCGAAAGGGCGCGCTCGTCGTCGGCGCGGATGCCGACATCGCTATTCTCAAGATGGAATCACAGGTCTGGGATTCGTCCAAGGCACATGACGAGCTCCGCTGGAGCCCGTTCGACGGCCGCGAATTCGGCGTCCGCGTCGCCCGCACCTATGTCGGCGGCAAGCTCGCCTATGATGGGACGGAGATCGTCAACGCCCCCGGCGACGGCCAGTATGTCGGCCGCGGCAATTCAGCCTGGTTCTGAGTTACAGGAGGATAAGACATGTCACACATCACAGCCGATACTTTGGGCGTCTTCGTCATTGCCTGCACCCCCTTCGACGAAAGCGGCGCGATCGACACACCCAGCATCGATAGCATGGTCGATTTCTACTATGAAAAGGGCGCCGACGGCCTGACGATCCTCGGCATGATGGGCGAAGCGCCAAAGCTAACCCAGGCAGAATCGATCGAAGTTACGCGCCGGACGCTCGCGCGCTCGGCCGGCAAGCCCGTTGTCGTCGGTGTCTCTGCGCCAGGGCTTGCCGCGATCGGCGAGCTGACGAAGGCGGTGATGGATATCGGCGCCGCCGGCGTCATGGTCGCGCCGCCGTCCAGCCTGCGCACCGACGACCAGATTATCACCTACTACCGCAACGTCGTCGAAACCATCGGCACCGACGTCCCCATCGTCCTCCAGGACTTTCCGCTGGCAACCGGCGTCCAGATCAGCTCGCAAACGCTCGGCGTGATTTTCGAGGCGCATCCGAGCATCGTCATGCTGAAGCACGAGGATTGGCCCGGCCTCCAGAAGATCACCGACCTGCGCTCCGCCGAGGCCAAGGGTCGCAGACGCGTCTCGATTCTTTGCGGCAATGCCGGCGTCTTCCTGCCGGAGGAAATGCAGCGCGGCGCCGATGGAGCCATGACCGGCTTTGCCTATCCAGAAATGATGGTGAATGTTTGCCGGCTCAGCAATGAAGGCCGGCATGAGGAGGCGCACGACCTCTTCGATGCCTTCCTTCCCCTCATGCGCTACGAGCAGCAGCCAGGCCTCGGCCTCGCCGTTCGCAAATATCTATTGGCCAAGCGCGGCGCGATCGCCAGCGCCGCCCAGCGCCGCCCCGGTGCCGTATTGAACGCGGCGGCAGTGGCCGAAGTCGAGCGGCTGATTGCCCGCCAGGAAAAGAAACTAGGAGATTTGAACTAATGGACCTGCACATCTCTGGTAAGAAGGCACTCGTTCTCGGCGCCAGCCGCGGCCTAGGCGCCGCGATCGCGGCCGGGCTCGCGGCCGAAGGCGTCAAGGTCTTCGCCGCTGCCCGCAGCGCCGACAAGATCCAGGCGACCGACAACATCGTTCCCGTGTCCGTCGATCTCTCCAATGCCGCTTCGGTCGCAGCGCTCATCGAGAAGCTCAACGCTGAAGGCGGCGTCGATATCGTCGTCAACAATTCAGGCGGTCCAAAGGCCGGTCCGGCGCTCGGTCAGTCCTCGGAAAGCTGGGTTTCAGCCTTCCAGTCAATGGCGACCTCGATCTTCTCGATTACCGACGCCATGCTAACAGGCATGATCGCTCGCAATTGGGGCCGCGTCATCACCATCGGCTCTTCCGGCGTCGTCCAGCCGATCGCCAATCTCGCTTTGTCGAACGGTGTGCGCGCCGCTGTCGCCGGCTGGTCGAAGACGCTCGCCTCCGAGGTCGCCCGCCACGGCATCACCGTCAACATGATCCTCCCCGGCCGCATCGCCACCGACCGCGTCCGCGAGCTGGATGGCATCAAGGCCGACAGGACCGGTGCATCGCTCGAAGCCGTACAGGAAGCATCGCGCAACGAAATCCCGGTCGGCCGTTACGGCAAGCCCGAGGAATTCGCGGCCGTCGCAGTATTCCTGGCGAGTTCTCAGGCCAGCTATGTCACGGGGTCGTCCATCCGCGTCGATGGCGGCATGATCAGGGGACTGTAAGCCATGACCGATTTCGATGCTGTGCATGAGCGCCGCGGCACTGGCAGCTCGAAATGGAGCAGATACCCGGCCGATATCCTTCCCATGTGGGTCGCCGATATGGACTTTCCCGCGGCCCCCGAGATCGTCGACGCGATCCGCAGCCGGCTCGAACATCCGATGCTCGGCTATGGCGTCGCCCGCGACGAGCTGCGCGCCCGGATCGTCGAGGATATGGCCTCTAAATACGATTGGTTGATCACAGCAGACGACATCGTGTTCCTGCCGGGCGTGGAGCCCGGCTTCAACATGGCATTGAAGGCGATGCTGGAGCCCGGCGACGGGCTGGTGGTGCAAACGCCAGTCTACCGCCCCATCCTCAATGCGGCCGGTCATTGGGGTCTTGTTCGCAACGAAGTGCCGCTCAGGGCGACCGGGCAGGGCTACGTGATGGATGTCGGCCCGCTGGCTTCTGCGCTTGCCAAATCACGCGCGCTGCTGCTCTGCAATCCGCAGAACCCGACCGGCAAAGTGTTCACAAAAGACGAGCTCGCGGAGATCACCGCGCTTTGCGAAAACAATGATGCACTGATCATCTCCGACGAGATCCATTGCGACCTGCTCTTCGACGGCCGCCGCCACATCCCGATCGCAACGCTTTCCGACGAGACCGCGAACCGCACCGTCACCCTGATGGCCGCCAGCAAGACCTACAATATCGCCGGTCTAAAGACGGCGTTCGCGATCGTTCAGAACAAGGATATCCGCGAACGCTTCGCGCAGTCGAAACTCGGAATGGTCGACAGTGTCAACATCCTTGGTCTCGAGGCGACGCTTGCGGCCTACGCGCACGCTATGTCGTGGAAAGAGAAGATGCTCGGCTATATCCAAGCCAACCGCGACTACCTTTCCCAAGAGATCGCGTCCCGTTTCCCCGCCATCAGGTTGGTGAAGGCGCAAGCCACCTTTCTTGCCTGGCTCGACTGCCGTGACATGGACCTGACGCCGGATCCGCAGGCATTCTTCCTCGAACACGGCAAGGTGGGTTTCAGCGCAGGATCTGAATTTGGGGCGGCCTATGGAGGCTATATCCGTGTCAACTTTGGTTGCCCGCGATCGCTTCTGAGCGAGGGTCTCAACCGTATGGAACATGCGCTGGCCAAGCGCTAGATTTTTGCGCGGCGCTGAGCCTCGTCGAGGACGTGGCGAGCGTCGCTCGGAACAGACCGCAGCAAGCAACGATTGCTACCCCGTTTGAAATCAAGTCGCGGTTTTTGATGAGATCTGGACCTACGAGCCAGCAAATCCGCTGGCCTGATATCCTGCCGCCGGGGCGCGCAACTGCGCAGAAGAGTGTGGGCCTTGTCACAAAAACTAAGTCTTAGGTGAATGGCGGAATATTGAGTTCAGCGATATGGTACAACGGCACCGCGACCCCTGCCAGTTAGACTGACTGCCCCGCATCCCGTTCCCAGTACCAGGCAACATACATCGACTTTTGGTCATGCTTGCGGCTCTTGAGCAAGCTACGCAATGACCGGGCCTCTTCCTTTTCACAGGCGACCCAAACGAAGGTATGGGGGCTTGAGGCGATGATTGCGGCCTTGGCCTGTTGCGCCAGAACATGCTGCGCACCCGGAGCATAAGCCTTCCGATGTAACCAGCGCACTTTCAGTGTCCCTTCGGTCGACAGCGACTGTTGCTCGCGGCTATCTTCGACTTCGATGATCGCCTCGATCTGCGTCCCAGGCGCAACTTCGGCAATGATGCGGGCAATCGCTGGCAATGCACTTTCGTCACCAACGAGCAGTATGCGAGACGATACCGGCAGGCAGCCGCTGCCCGGACCAAGCAAGCCAAGCCGATCGCCAATCTGGCAATTGGACGCGAAGTCAGCGCCTGGTGTCGTTACACCAGGCATTGGATGCTGAAAGAAGTCGATCCATAGTTCTTCACGTTCGACGTCGACAGCGCGGATCGTGTAGGCGCGCACGAGAAGCTCATCCTCGCCGTCGGGCCACGCAATACGGCCATTTTCGCGATAGCGGGGCCAGACCGGCTGCCGTCCTTTTGGCGGCACGAGGATGCGCACATGCATGTCGCCGCCGATAAAAGGGCCAACGTCAGCACAGCGGACCTTTACCCGCCGCTTATGGGGTGTGACATCTTCCACCCCGGTCACCGTGACCTCATGAAGGTTCGGCAGCAACGCTGCCGAAACGGGCTGCGACCATTCGAGGTCGAAGTCTGTCTCACCTGCGAAATAAAACAGGTGCTCAGCAAGGCTCGTGCGGAACATCTGCAGGCCGTGTTCCGACCGACAGTTCAGGTCGATAAGCAGCTTTCGGTCCTGAAGACGGATGCTGGCCGTACCAAATGAGCTTTTCAACATGGCATGGTTGGCGTTTCTTAGCAACTCGGCATGCTCCACGAAATGCTCGCATATCTCCTCGAGCATATTCGCCGGATCCTGCGGATAGGCTATCCCCGAAAGCTTGAATTCGTAAACCGCGCTCAGGTACGTAGCGCCTGACTTTTGCATCCGGCGAGCCGATGCCGTCCAATCGGTAGCATCATCGGTCGGTTGGAGACGGGATCGATGATGATCTCGCTTTCGATCCCGAAAACGTGCCGGACGGTCGCCTGCGTCAAAACCTCTTGCGGCGCACCCGTGACCACCACACGCCCGTCGCGCAAGGCGACCAGGTAATCCGCATAGCGCGCGGCGAGATTGAGATCATGGAGCACCATGATGACAGTCGTGCCGCGTTCCCAATTGAGGTCGGTCAAAAGGTCGAGAACTTCGACCTGATGGCTGATGTCGAGGAAGGTCGTCGGCTCGTCCAGAAGCAGGATATCCGTTTGCTGAGCAAGCGCCATGGCGATCCACACACGTTGACGCTGTCCGCCCGAAAGTTCGTCTACCGACCGCTCCGCGAGGTCAGCAGTTCGCGTCGAGGTAAGCGCGCTTTCCACGGCTTCGTCGTCGCTCTTCGTCCAGCGCGAGAACATGCTGTGATGCGGATGCCGACCGCGTCCGACGAGATCGGACACGGTGATCCCCTCGGGCGCGATCGGCTGCTGGGGCAACAGCCCCAGCGTGCGCGCAAGTTGACGTGGCGCGATCCGATGGATCGATTTTCCATCGAGCAGTACATGGCCCTCTCGGGGAAACAGCAGCCTGGACATGGCGCGCAGCAACGTCGACTTTCCGCAGGCATTGGCGCCGACGATTGCCGTGATCCGTCCCGGTGGCACGGCCAGGTCGAGGCCGTGAAGAACTTCGGTATCGCCGTAACCGGCTGTGATGCCGGTGGCATTGAGGGTATGGGCAGTCATAGCGAGCCTCCACTGCGGTTGACGCGTATGATCAGATAAATCAGGTAGGGGGCGCCGAGAGCGCCGGTCACGACGCCGACGGGATAGCGGCCCGGTAGCAGGAACTGGCCGACGTAGTCTCCGCCAAGCACAAGGATCGCGCCGACCAGCGCGGACGGGATTAGCAGCGACCCACTGGCACCGATGATGCGCGTTGCAATCGGACCGGACAGGAACGCGACAAAGGCTATTGGGCCGGTGACCGCGGTCGCCGATGCGATCATGCCCACAGCGCCTATGACGACAAGCATTCGGGTTGTCGAGATCCTGACGCCGAGGGCTGCGGCCATATCGTCACCCATCCGCAATGCGTCGAGATCACGCGCCCGGCTCATCAGAATGCCGCCGAAGACCACAAGCGCAAGCAACAATGGCAACGCCTGGCCGAACTGGGCTCCGTTCAGACTGCCGGTCAACCAGCGCATTGCATCCTGCAACGTCCACGATGGCGCGGCTGAAAGAATATAGGCGATGACGCTTTCCAGCATGGCCGAAATGCCGATACCGACAAGGATTAGCCGCGTTCCAGAGACGCCGTTTCGAAACGACAACGCGTAGACCAAAACGGCGACGCCGAGACCGGCGGCGACCGCCAGTACGCAGACGGCCGGCCCCTTCATCGCCAGCACGACGATGGCGAAGACCGCGGCCGCGCTCGCTCCTGATGTGATGCCGATAATATCGGGGCTCGCCAGCGGATTGCGCAGCATCGTCTGGAAGGCGACACCGCCAAGTCCAAAGCTCAGTCCCGCCAATACAGCGATTACCGCTCTCGGCAGCCGCAACTGACCCACCGTGAAGCTGGCGCCGGCAACATTTTCGCCCATCAGGACCCTGCATACATCGGAAATCGGCGTGTAAGATTGCCCGAGCACCAATGTCAGGACGAAAAGCGCAACGATGATCACAACAAGTGCCATGACCATAATGGCACGGCAACGCGAGCGGTGCCGCCGCACCGATACGATCAAATCGAGAGTTGGCAGCATGATGGTCACAATTCGCGCACCCGCTGTCGTCTGACGATCCAGATGAAGAACGGCGCCCCGATGAGCGCGGTGACGATCCCAACATCGATTTCGGACGGCCTCGCGACGATACGACCCGCGACATCGGCGAGTGTTAGCAGGCAGGCGCCGCCAACTGCCGAGAACGGTAGAAGCCAACGATGATCCGTGCCGATCAGCAGCCGGCACAGATGCGGCACAACCAGTCCGAGGAAGCCGATAGGGCCACAGACCGCAGTAACGCCACCACATAGCAGGATGGCACCCAGCGAGGCGATTGCTCGCGCCACGGCAACCCTTTCTCCAAGCCCGGCGGCCAGCTCATCGCCGAGCGCCAGTGAATTCAGCTTGCGTGCGGACAGCAGGCTGATCGCAAAACCAGCCGCGAGAAAAGGCAGCACGGGAAGGACGCGTTCGAAGGTTGCGCCGCCGACGCCGCCGATCTGCCAGGAGCGGATGCCGCCGGCAATGTCGCCACGCGGCAATACGACCGCAATCACCATGGCGGAAAATGCCACGGAGGTCGCAGCGCCGGCGAGCGCGAGCTTCAAAGGTGTTGCCCCGCCGCGACCGAGCGACCCGATCGTGTAGACAAAGGAAGCTGCACAGCCCGCGCCCAGAATTGCGGTCCATATATAAGCGTCGGCTGAATCCATGCCGAACCAAGCGACACCGATGACCACGGCAAGCGACGCGCCCATATTGACGCCGAGGATGCCGGGATCGGCAAGCGGATTGCGCGTGACGCCCTGCATGATCGCTCCGGAAAGGCCTAGGGCTGCGCCGGCCAGCACCGCGAGCAGCGTCCGTGGAATACGCAGAGCCACCGCCGATTGACCGATCGTCTGCGTTTCTCCGCGCAGGGCCATGACGATATCCGGCCAGCCCACATTGCGCGCTCCTGTCGTGACGGAAAAAAAGCACAGCACAGCAAGCAGCGAAGCCAGGCAAAGCAGCCAGAGGCCGCGTCCTGCGTTCGAACGCGCGATCACGCCCGCGCCACGATGGTCTGACTTGAAGGCTATAACGCTCATTTCGACTTGCTGGCCGGCTTCCTGGCTGCCTCGGACAGCAGTTCGACATAATCCTTCAGCACCCAGGATACCGAAAGCGGCGTCGGGTTCGCGGCGTTTCCAACAGGATTGTTTCCAAGCAAGACGAGCGAGCCGTTGGCCACAGCCGGCATGTTGGACAAGAGCGGGCTGGCATCCAGCGCATCGAGCAGCTTCTGCCCGCCATAGGTGACGAGGATATCGACATCGTCAAAACTGTCGACATGTTCGGCACTGACTGAGCCGGAGAACTTGCCGGGTTGCGAGACCTCGACGACGCTCTTGGGCGACGTAAGACCGAGATCGGCGAAATACTTCACCCGCGTATCGTTGGCCGTATAGAAGTTGACGACGCTCAGATCTGTTGCGTTGAGATGGGTGATGAACATCGCTGATTTTCCCTTGAGCTCGGGATGGCCGGCCACTGCCTGCGCGATCTCATTGTCGATCTTGGCGATCAAAGCCTCGCCTTCCGCGGTCATACCCATGCCGGCGCTATCCATCCGGATCGTTTCCCGCCAATCGGTGGAGTACGGTGCCTCCGGATAGGCCACGACAGGTGCGATCTGGCTCAACGTCTCGTAGTCGGCCTGGCTCATTCCGGAATAAGCTGCGAGAATAACATCCGGCTTTGTAGCCGCGACCGCCTCGAAATCGATGCCGTCGCCTTCGTCGAACAGGACGGGCGTCTCGGCATGCAATTCCTTCAGCCTCGCGGTGTTCCAGGGCAAAACGCCATCCTCGTCGTCGTCACCGAAATTGGCGCGCGCCATGCCGACGGGAACGATGCCGAGCGCGAGCGGAACTTCGTGGTTTGCCCATTCCACCGTTGCGATACGCTCGGGCTTCTCGTTGATAACTGTTGTGCCGAACGCATGCCTGATGGTGATCGGATAAGTCGTGGTCTCCGCCGCCCATGCCAACGCGGGCACGAGGTTCGATAGGGCAGTAAACGCCGCGGCCACGGCAAACAGGAAAAATCGCATTATCGCACTCACCCGAACAGTCAATAAGTTGACTTTAAGTTTCAGGTTATGTCACTGCCGTCAACAGGGAGAGCGGCGTTGTGGCCACACAAGAGTGATATTTCCGTAGGTTCGTACAATGCAAGGGAAAGCTACAATACTGGATAGACATACTCAAGTTAAGAGCACTACCGGACACAATGAACCAAGCCAATGCCAGGCAATCCACCAGCGACCTCGCTCAAGCGATGTCGCCAAGCTTGGGGCTGGGCCATTGTCTTGACGTCAACTTTGGAAATATGATCATGGATATCGATACTGCAGGCCGCCACGCAAGCCGAGGTTCCCTCCGCTACCAGACTGCAATCCTTCTCGGCTGCACGGCTATCACCGCTTTGGCGCCGACCTTGCTCTTAGGTCAAGACGCAAATGGCACTGGTTCCGACACTTCGTTAGCGCCGATCGTTCTCCAAGGTGGCGGTGGTCCCCAGGGTACTCTGAATACTGAAAACGATTCAAAGTCGGTTGTTGCGACGGAGACGACAGGCGTCGGCAAAATGCCGACCGACATTCTAACGGCGCCCGCCTCCGTCTCGGTCATCACGTCCAAGGAAATCCAGGAGCGCGCCGCCGAGACGGTCGAAGAGGTCGTGCAGTATAGCGCAGGCGTATCGAGCGATTTTTATGGTTCGGACGATCGTTACGACTATTTCGATATTCGAGGCTTCGTACCTTACACATATCGCGACGGCCTAGCGATCGGCCGCACATTTGCCGGCGTTCGCGAAGAGCCCTATGCGTTCGAACGCATAGAGGTGCTCAAGGGCTCCAGCTCCGCAGGCTTTGGCGTGGCCGAGCCGGGAGGCTCCGTGAACTACGTCACGAAGCTGCCAAAAAGCGAGCGGTTTGGCGAGGTCTATGGCACCGCCGGCTCTTACGCGCACAAGGAAGCCGGTTTCGATTTCGGCGACAACATTACCGAAGATGATACGCTGTCTTATCGCCTGACCGGCAAGTTCCAGAACGCGGATGCGGAATACGACTACTCCAAGGATAACGAGAAATTCCTCATGGGCGGCGTCACGTGGCGCCCGACTGACGCGACCAGCCTTTCCTTCGTTTTCGATCATCTGGACAAGGCGGGCGTTCCAGGCAGCGGCGGCCAGCCATATGGGACCAACTTTGACAGAAGCACGTTCTTTGGCGAGCCGGGCTATTATTTCAGCAATACGAACCGCAACAGCTACAGCCTGCTATTCGATCACGATTTCGGCGACGGCCTAAGCTTCAGCTCGAACGCCCGCTACAGCAAGTCTAGACTCGACTTCGGCAGCGCCTATCTCTCCAACACACGAACCGACGGCTCGTTTCTTGCAGACCGATACTACTTCGGCAGCGACACGGATAACGAGCAGTTCGTTGTCGATACACATTTGATGTACGAGGGCAATTTCGACAGCCTCGAAAGCCGCACGCTGCTTGGCCTCGATTACAACAATTTCAAGTCGAAGAACTACGGGCTCTACCTGCCCGGTGCGCCACCAATCAACTGGCTGGATCCGGTCTACTCCGGTGGCCCCAGCTCGACCGATCCCACTTACGGCACGAGCAACGATCAGAAGACGACCGGGCTTTATCTCCAGCAGGACCTGACCTTCTTCGACAGGCTGACAGTCAGCCTTGGCCTGCGCAACGACTGGCTGGATCTTGGTGAAACCGACCTGTTCACCGATGCACGAACAGCCGATACCCATAGCGAATTTTCCAAGCGTATCGGCGTGAGCTACAAGATCACCGATGAATTCGCGGCCTTCGCGAGCTACGGTGAATCGGTCGCGCCTCCTGCAATCGGCGCTGACCCGACCACCGGCAAGCAGTATGAGGTCGGCGTCAAATACCGGCCCGACGCCTTCCCCGCTCTATTCACGGCGTCGATCTTCGATCTGACCAAGGGCAACATTACGACCTATGATACCGTCACCTACATCCCGCAGACTGTCGACAAGGTCAGGCATCGCGGCCTTGAAGTGGAGGCCAAAGCCGAAGTGACCGACAATATCGATCTTATTGCGGCTTACACCTATATCTATTCCCGCATCGACGAGCCCGGCGGCGCGAATGACGGTAATCGTCTCATGCACGTTCCCAAAAACATGGCATCGGTCTGGGGAACCTTAACGCTGGAAAGCAATGGAGCGCGCGGCGACATGACGTTCGGCCTCGGCGCGCGGTATGTCGGCTCGTATTTCACGGATCTTGCCAATACCCAGTCGGCAAAGTCCGAAAGCGCGGTGCTGGTGGACGCCTCCTTCACCTATAAGATCCAGGAGAACACGACCTTCCAGCTCAACGCCAGCAACCTCTTCGACGAGAAACACCGTGTCCACCAGGACAGTGGCGGCATCTTCTACAATCCTGGCCGAACGGTCATGGCCACTCTGCGTCAGAGCTGGTGATAGCTGCGGCCCGCCGGCAGCTTTTGTTGGCGGGCTTATTTCTTTCGATGCGACAACGTCGCGAAAGCTTGCCAAGCGCGTTCAGCCAGCCATCAGTCCAGGAGTGAGGAGCACTCGTTCCTCGGCGGAAAGCTAAAGCGCAACGTGAAACCGGCGCCAGGCGGCCGGCGTATTACCTGCGATTTGCCTGAAAACGCGCGTAAAATGCGCCTGGTCGGAAAAGCCGATCTGCGCGGCAACTGCGGCGATCGTCATGTCGGTCTCGACAAGCAGGCTCTTCGCGCGATCGATCCGCTTGGCGAGTTGCCACTGCAGCGGCGTTTTTCCCGTGGTCTGCTTGAAGACGTTCGAGAACCAGCTCTCCGACAATCCCACCGCCTGCGCCATTTCGGCGACCGTCAGCCTGTCGTCGCGGAGGTCGTCGACGCGCGACGAGAGCTTGTTCAGCTGGGCTTGCGTGAGCCGGCCTGCTGCCTGCCCTTCCTTCTCCTGGTGAATATCGAGCAAGCTAGCCACAATGCTGCTTACGAGGCTTTCGGCATAAAGCGCGTGCTTCGACCAATCAGAAAGTTCGTTCACCATCAGGCCGGCCAGGACCTGAATGGCCTCTACGTCGTAAATCTCGACCGGGCGACGAATGGCGGCGAGCGCGGCAGACGAGCCAATTGAGGGCGAGAGAAATCGCAAAAGGCGATCTTTATGAAGGTGCAGGTTCAGATGCGAAAAACGGTGCGTGCCGGTGCTACCAGTCCAAACAGGAACGCCAGGCGGAACATAGATGGCGCGGGGCATTGGCCGGTACTGCCGGTCAAACTGACCGTCATGGTTCGAAATCCGGAACTGATCCGACATGTCGTTGAAGAAGACCATGATATGCGGGTGGCCGGCCAGATAATGGCCTCGAGCGCCCGATTGGCTCTCTGCCTCCCAGAACGCACTCAGTATACCATCAAACTGCCGCCACCGTACCGGGGCAATCGGCCGAATGCCTTCGGTGCGCCAAATCATCGTTTCCAAGAAATCCAATCGTCCGACCCACTTTCGTCGCCGTTATTCCAGGTACAGAACCTCGTGGCAAACGACCTCGCCAGCTGAGCTGCGGTTCATTGCCGCCACGATAAAGATGAGGACATTTATCATGTTTTCTTGGATAATCAACCGCTGGCGGGCCTTCGGCTGCCATGACGCACCTATGACCGAAATGATCGCTCAGGACGAGCACCAGCTGACACGCCGTTATAATTTATTCCCTAAAACATTATAAACAGCAACGATTGACATCTTTTACGAACGTTATAATTTTCTGGAGGGGACATTATAACGTTGGCGGTATCGTTCGAAAACGTCCGCCTGGAAACGTGACGTAACCCGCTTGGAACGATCTGCACATGAAAACAATCGACTTAATTTATCGAACAGTGTTCGCGGAACTGGCCCAGCGCTCACTCCATGGACAATTCCAAGCAGATTTCCCCCTTGAGGGCCGGTTTGTCACGGTGCCGGTCAAAGGGAAGGACTACTGGTACTTTGATCTCCCTACGCCTGATGGCGATAAAAGGCGTTACGTTGGCCCGCACAGCGATGACGCTATTACCGCGCGGGTAATGGCACACAAAGCGCTCAAAGATGATATCCGGGGGCGTCGGCGAATGGTCGGAACCCTTCGTCGAAGCGCCGGCCTTGCCGGACCGGACGCCTTCGCCGGCGACATTACCAAGGCTCTCGCCGATGCCGGCTTGTTCCGCTTGCGCGCCGTCCTCATCGGCTCCGACGCCTTCGGTGCTTACGCTGGCCACCTCGGCGTGCGTCTCCCCTCGTCGGCGATGCAAACCTGGGATGCGGACTTCGCGCAGGACTTTGCGATTTCTGCTGGAGTAGCCGACAGCCTGCCGCCTGTCCTAAACCTGCTGCAGACGATCGATCCCGGTTTCCGACCGATCCCGCACCAGGCCGATCAAGCCAAAGTCATCTCATTCCAAAACGGCAAGGGGTACCGTGTCGAATTCCTGACGAGCAACCGCGGATCCGACGACTATACGGGCAAACCATCGCCAATGCCCGCTCTCGGCGGCGCCTCAGCGGAAAACCTGAGGTTCCTCGACTACCTGATTTACGAGCCTGTACGGACCGTTTTGCTGCACAGGGAAGGCGTTAACGTGCTTGTTCCGGCGCCTGAGCGCTACGCGATCCATAAGCTCATCGTCGCTTCAAGGCGATCCACGGATGCGCTGGGTCGGGCCAAGCGAGACAAAGATCTGCAGCAAGCGGCGCTGCTTTCGGAAGCGCTCGCTTTGACACGCCAGAGCGATCTGCTGGCCGAAGCCTATCAGGAGGCCTGGGACCGCGGCGCATCATGGCGCGAAGCTATCAATGCCGGCATCGCAATGATGCCCGGAAACGGCAGGACGGCACTTGCCGCAGCACTTGGGATCGAAGCCGGCGACCTCGGCGCCTCACTTTAGACAGGCGGTGGGCCGGTCCTCTCGTCAGGCATCGCGTTGATTGTCCGCCAAAATACGGCATAGCTGAACCATGCGGACGAACGCCCGGAGATTTCAAGCCTCCACCTATGCGCACAATCCGTGCCGGGCTTGGCCGGAGATCGTCTGAATGGTATCAGCAACAGATGTCCTATTCCGCTCAGCCGACTACTTCCGACGGCGGCTTCCAGACCGCGTTGCATCACCTGCGATTGACCGTCTCCCTCATCTGGCGTTTCTGGCCCCAACTGGCGGCGCTGTGGCTGCTCGGTTTCATCGGAAATCTGCTCCTCAATGAAATCGCTGCCATGATTGGACGCTGGAACTCGCTTGCAGGTCTTTCGGTCCTCGCCGTGGTTGTCCTGTTGAAGCTTGTCGTCATCGTGGCGTTATTCGAAACCGTTCGGCGCGGTCTTCCCGCAATGAATGCCGCCTCGCATCGAACGATGGATCAGTCGGATACTTCGACCGAGGCGGAGCCTCACTCGCCCCACGGTGATTTTCTCGGCGTCTTGGCACTGAGCCTTGTCCCCTTCTTCGCCTTCTATACCGCTTGGGGGTTCCTGGGTGATACGGTAAGGGACTATTCCCGCCTGTCGCTCAGTCTCTTCATGGCAGGCGAGGCCGCGGGACTGCTCGATGTCTCCGGCGGCATGTCGCTGGTCATGCCCGTCGTCGTCGCCTGGGCCGTGAGGCGGTTCGCAAAGGCGATGCATAAGCATTCGCGCGCGCCGATCTGGCCGATCCTCATTGTGGTCTGCGAAGCCAACTGGGCGTTCATCGGTCTGTTCGTACTGTCGGAATGGCAGGATGAGATCAGAGCCTGGTTTAGCCATCTCCCGGAAACCATCGGCACGCTGATCAGCCTTCTTGCACCAATAACGCAGGCCATTGCACAACAGGACGTACCGCTGCCGCCCGAATTCGCGTCACCGCCGATCACAACGCGGCTCGTCAGCCTCTTCTTCTATGCGCTCTACCCGATCGTCTGGCTCACACTTGCTGCCCTCGTCTATGGCTATGACATCGATAGCACGCACACACCTGGCGAAGGGCGCCTCGCCGGCGCCGTCTCCCGCTGGCAGGCTCTGCCGAAGTCGGTGCGCGATTTCATTTCGCACTTCATCTCCGGTACGCTGAAACGATATCGCGCGCTCGCCGAAGGGATCGGCCTGGCGCTAAACTCTGGTGTTGGTCCTATCCTCGTCGCCATTGTCGGCTATCGGGTGTTGGATTGGGCCTCCGCCTGGGGCTGGTATTGGCTCGCGCAGTTCATCGGGCCACATGACCTGCCGCTTTGGCAGGTCATCGCGCAGACGATTTCACCCTTCATCGGCACGCCGAGCGATCCTGGCGACGGCCTGCTGGTAACGCCGATCAAGATTTGCCTGCTTGCGGCGACATTGGAAATCGGATTCGTTCAAGGTCGGGTATGGAAAGGGAGGGAATTGCGCCCCGGCAAGACGTGACTATCAGTTAAGCGCAAGCGGAAAGCCTATCGCGTGTGGCCGCAGCGGCCCGACGCTTAACCTGACAGACAGGCTGGAGACCGCCGCCGAGGGAACCACGAACTTTTCTTCGATCAAGGTGGCATGATCTTGATGAGGCGGATCGAGCGACGTGATCCCGCAGCCTTTCAAGGGTTCGTTGGCAGGCTCCAGATCGCGGCTGATGTCGCTTGATAAAATAACATCGAGCGGCAACCAGCGGCGCCCCGCCCCGTCCACAAGGCTGACCTCACATTGGCCCCACCCGTCACCGATCTCGCGAGCGGCGGTTGCGGCAATTCGAACGATAATTAGCCGCATCTCGCCGGGTAGACGCAGTTGCATGTCGCGTCCATCGCCAATCAGTCTCATCTTTTCGAGGCGCCACATCGCGCCGGCATAGTCGAGCTCCCCCGCCCCTTGCACGACATCGGTATCTATCCGACGCCTGTAATCCTCGATGTTTCGCCACGCATTGATCGCGACCGCTACCGCGAGCAGAAACGGCAGGCTTGCCAGCGACAGCCACCATGTCCATCTGGTGCGATCAGACACCATCTTTGCGGATCTCCAATCTTGCTTGCGGGGCCGTGTCATCAGGTTGGAGCAACACGCTGATCTCGTCCTTAAGCTGCGGATCGTATTGTTCGGACAGGACCAGTTTCATGTTAGATATCTCATCTTCGGGAAGCTCGAAAACGAACAAGCCGTTCGTCGGCAGACCAGGTTGAGCGATTTTTGCCGAAAGAATGTTCGGTGCATCCCCCGCACGTCGAGACTGACGGTACATTCGACCGGATGCGCCAACCAGGGTTGCAGCGCGCACCGGCATGGTTTTCTGGAACGCCTGCAACTCGGCGGAGATAACGACCCAAACGCCGGAACTCCCTAGAGAGGCGGCCCGTCCGAACTGTTCGTAGCCAATGTTCTTCGCCTTCAGAACGCGATTGACCTTCACGCTGAACGTATTGCTCGAGACCGTCTCGCTCTGGCGACCCACGGTGCCAATTGGCCCGGTCAATGTGGCATAGGGTGGCGTCGTTGCCTGCAGTGAAGCAAGCAGAATCGCTGCCGCTAGAACAACCGGGATCATGAGTACCGCACGCCTCAAGGTTCTGTCTCCGGCATTTTACCATCCAGCGGCAATGCTATTTCTGCAATGGTCCCCGACGAGAACCAGCCAGGTGCGCTGTAGAGATTGTCCCTTGGCTTGAAGAACTCGCCCTCAATCTGCAGCCTTAGAACAGCGGGCAACGCGGCATTCTCCGGAACCTCCCATACCGCAGTCACCGCCTCGGGCATCCGCGGTTGGAGGTCCCACAGTATCGCCCGGTCACGCGTCAGATAATATTGCGGCTTTGGTATATTGGGTAGATTGGTAAGCTTAATCAAGCTTCCATAAAGATTGGAGCTCTGCGCTGACAGGTTTTCCAGCATCATGCTGACAATGATGGCTTTTCTGCCCGAAGACACTTTGGCTCCATTGGGCATCTGCGGCCCTAAAGCGCTTGCATTGACAATCACCTTCCAACGTCCCGCATCCACCGGCGTTTGCACTTCCACCTTAGGGACGATATCGGCCTGCCTGCGCTCATACAGCGAGTATCCAAGTGAAACCGTAGCGGCCAATAGCCCGCCAGCGCCGGCGAGCAGCTTGGTCAGCCACCCCTTACTCCTTTTCGAAGCCCTTGATCCCTTTGATTCAACCATTTTCGACATCTACTGCAGATAGTGCTTTTCAGCTAGTTCTAGAAGCGAGGGATATTTTATGTTTCTAGCCTTTGTTGCAAATTGGCGAGGGCCCTCCCCAGATTAGGGAGCGCGGCGCGGACGGCCCGATCAGATGAGCTCATGGGGCTTTGACAGTGCCCCTCTTGACGAACACGAGCCGTCACATGGCAAGTCTTCGTAATATCCACCGTAATCACACATCAGCGGCCTCGGCGGGCGGCGATTTGTCGGCCGCGCCAAACTGTTGTCGTCTGAACGGTTCTCGATCCTCACTCCTAAGCACGCTATGCAGCTGCGCTGAAAAGCCTGCGAACGATCAGGGTGAAGCTTCCAACGATAGCCCTCGAGGTCTCGCCTCATAGGTCGGCATTTTCGCTTCCGTCTCCTCGCATTTTGCACATTTGATGCCATTGTTATTCGCGCTCCAATCGAGATTTTGTCACTCGTGCGGCCAGCGTGTCCATCGGCAACCGATAAAGACCGCCTATCGCGGGCCACGCGTGGACGCGGGAATTTTGCGGCTGGCCGGCCTTGACACACTATTCATGGATGCTCCTCGCATTTCCGATCCTTGATTGTCTTTCGAGGAAGAACCGTTCTGCCTGGAAAAGGCGTTCTATGGCTTGTTGACCCGACTTCACGTGCTGCTCGTTGGATCTATCAGCCGTTTGCCGATGATGTACCTAACCAAGGCTAGGAAGGAGTTTTCATCGACGAAACATGGGTTTACCTTAAAGAATAATCTTGATCAACGTGCCGCTGCCTGACTGGATGTTATAACCCCACGTCTTGGTGGCCGATGGTACGGTATTCGACAAAATCCAACCGTGGCGTTTCATAATAATTCTGGTATCTTCATCGCTTCTGTGAGGAGTGAGCGTGATGACGAGATTGATCCCGGATGCGTTCTATTGGGCGCGATCGCAAAAGCACACGAAGGGAAGCGCGACCGTTGTGCAAGTGTCCACAATCTTTGGCGCGGATCCCGATTACTGGACGCTGGCGGTACCCGGGTCCGACCAGCACCACATGATCGACGAATTCGATATCATCGCCCCGATCGAATTCTTTGACGCGATTGCGGCGGAACTCAGGGTCGCTGCGGAATAACCCTTCGGCACTCGGTAGAGCCATTCCCTCCAACGGAGGGCCCCAAGGAGACTATCCGTTTGGTCGAATAGCAACTTTTACGCAGCCATCCTTCTATCGCGGAAAGTTTTGTAGAGCTCTGGCCCCTCATCCAACCCGATCCTATGGGTGATGAGGAAAGGTGGATTGATCTTCCCCTCGACAATCAGGTCCATTAGCGGTCGCACGCACCGCTGCACATGGTCTGCCCCTTCTTTGGCCTGAGGGCTTTTCCGACGAAAGCATCGAGCGGAGCCGCGACGGTCGACCCAACGAAAACGCCAGGAAGTAAGACGATACCGCCTGGGCGGTATGCAAGGATGGCTTGCTGCAAAGGATAAGGACGCTCGGCGCTGGTAAACGTCGATTCCATTGCTTCTACCGGTCCCCCGGCCCCATTCTTTCTATGCTTATAGCCTTAATCACGGCGTCGGACCCCTTCCTACAGTCATGTCGATAATACGCTTCTGTGGATCCTGGTCAGTGTAATCGAGCGTATCGGCGCCCTACTGCTGCGCCAACGCCAGCTGCTCGGGAAAGGTGTCGATCGCGATCACGCGCTCGGCACCGAGAAGGAACGCGGATTGATAGCGAACGGGCCCATCGGGCCACAGCCAAGGAACGGCGCTGGTCTACCCTTATTGTATGTCGCAGTTTCCCGCAGCCATGTATCTTGTTGGGAAGATATCAGAGAGGAACAGAACTTGCTCGGCGCCCAATCGTCAAGAACCTTGATCGGACCAACATCAGCATAAGGCATGCGCAGATACTGCGCCTGCCCTCCGGGAAATCGCCCGTTGAGTTCCCAATAGCCGAAAAGACCCGCGGCGAGATACCCGATCTGCTCGGCTTCCTTCGCACAGTTTGGGTTGGACAGCTCGCGGAGTGAATGATGACCCCGTTCACACTGCCGCCATCCGCCGCAGGAAATGGTAAATGGAACGACAACGCAATCGCCGACCTTGAGCTTCGAATTGCGGCGGCCGACCTCGTTAGACAAAGCCGCCGTTCTTTCGCATGCAAAGAGGCCCCGACGCTGAGAGTATAAGGCCAAGGACGGCTTTGCGTTGGACTGGACTTAAAGATCAACAGACACCAATCCGCTGTGATAGCCTTGTCGAACGCGGTTCCCACCGGGTTCCGCATCAAGCTCGTTTTGTGTCTTCGCATCCAGCCGGTGCTAACCGCGATCAGCTCCTCGTGCGATGAAGCCCCCGCGAATTTTCGCGAGGGCCTTTCCCGATCATAAGATCGAGCGAACATCCGGGTAGCACAGGATGCCGAGTACCGAACAAGGGGCAATTAGATTGGTTCCCCTCACTCGTTTCACTTTTGCCGGTCAGTTGGGAGGAAAACAGTCTCTCGGCCGCCTGGAATTGGTGGAGCGCCAGTGAAATCTTGTTGGATTGAAGACGGCGCGAAAGACATTAACTCACAAATGGAACAGGCAGGCATTGGCGGGATAGCGGCAATAATAATCGGTTGGATCGCTGGTTGGCTCGCCGAGAAGTTCATGAGATCCGACATGGGCGCATGGGCGTGATCATGAACATCGTTATAGGTATCGTCGGCGCACTTGTCGCGAATGCCATCCTTTCCGTCTTCGGTGTGGCGCTTAGAGGTTGGCTGGGTTACCTCATTGCAGGCTTCATTGGCGCTTGTATACTTATCGCGATCGCGCGAGTGTTTCGACGTGAAGTAAATAAAGGCAGCAGGGACAGGACAGTCTCCGTGAAACCATGGGCGTCAGCTTGCCAGCCTCTCTAGTGTTGGCACCCTATCGACCCTTGGTCTGTCGATGGTCCCAACGAGGGTCAACTCGGGGATGTGCCTAAAGCAGATTGAAGGATGCCCCCGAATGCGAGTTCAGGCAACTTAGCGGTGGTTTGCCCTCACTCCAGAAGGCCGCAGACCACAATCTGTCATCCGCAGTCCATCCATTGCGTTCGGGTACCGAATGGCGACCTCTACTCCTGGCCGTGGCAACGCGGCATTAAACCCGCACAATCCCTTAGGGCTACTCTGCAGGCAAAATACCGCGCGCTTGTCACGCAACGGTGCCGATATCAGAACAATTGAGTAACTCAAGCGATATCTCCTGGAACCCAAAATCAGGGATATCGACGATGACTTTCGAGGAACTCGCATCCAAAATAAAGAAGATCGATTTCTGCATGCTGTCATCAAATGACGGCGCGGGAAAGATCTCCAGCCGGCCCATGAGCAACAACCGTGACGTCGATTATGATGGAGACTTCTGGTTCTTTTCCCACGCTGGTACACGAAAAGTTGCCGAAATTAGCAACGTAGAAGATGTGTTGCTGACGTTCACGGAGGCGCCAAGCCTTTTTGGAACTCCAGGAATGTTCATTACGGTTCAAGGAAAGGCGACGATCATTCAAGACAGGGCCGCCTTCGAGGAGCATTGGATTTCGGGGCTTGAGCGCTGGTTTCCTCAAGGCGTCTTGACGTCAGATCTCGTAGTAATCCGGATCGTAAGCTCATCGCTACACTACTGGGATGGCGAGGAAAATGGCGAAGTCGCCGTTTCCAGACACATGTAATCCGAGCATACACGCGAATTAGGAAGGACTTTATGTCCGTCGACGTAGTGCGCTCAGCACGAGGCGGTGGCACGTGCGTGACGTCCGCTCACCGTAGATATGGCCGCCCATGCATGGAACTTCGCGTCCAGTTTCCTGATAAACTCGCCTTATCGTTTCCCATAATCTTCAACGACGTCTGGTCTCATATTCCAAGGTTACAGCCGGACAAACAGGACCGCTCAATCCGAGCGAAGCTCTTGCTAGAAGATGCAGAAAAAGAGGAGGAAACGGGCGCTTGCTATCCATGAACCCAATCAGACAATTCCGGTAAATCATGGAACAAACAGTCTTTTTCTAGGTTTCGCCATCGCAAATCGAGGAGACACCAATGAAAAAGATCACAACGCTTTCAGCCGCAATTATGCTTTCGGCAACATGTGCGTTTGCGCAGAGCGAGGCGCCTTCAACCTCGCAGACTACCCCGGCCATAAACACGCAACACAACCCGGCCGCGCCGGTCGCCGGCAAGAACAGCTTCACCGAAGATCAGGCTAAATCGCGCATCGAAGGCGCTGGCTACAGCGACGTCACAGGCTTGAAGCTCGATGACCAAGGCGTTTGGCGCGCGAACGCAAAGAAGGATGGAGCAGACGCTAAGGTTTCCCTGGACTTCCAGGGCAACGTGACGCTGGCCAAGTAACAACGAAACGAGGAGAAATGAGATGCGAACAGTCACTCAACTATATGATAGCTACGACGATGCCCGTTCCGCTGTGAAAGCGCTTGAAAACGCTGGTGTCCCGTCTGACGACATCAGTATTGTCACGAGCAACGCAAATGACATCGATGTCGAAGGACAGGGGTCACGCGCGGCAGAAGGGGCCGGAACCGGGGCCGGCGTCGGGGCCGTCGCTGGCGGCGCAGGAGGTCTTTTGACCGGCCTCGGGATGTTAGCGATTCCAGGCGTCGGCCCGGTCGTCGCGGCTGGATGGTTGGCTGCCACGGCCGCTGGCGCTGTCGCCGGTGCGGTCGCGGGAGGCGCGGTTGGCGGGATTGTCGGCGCTATGGTAAGCGAAGGGGTCCCCGAGGATGAAGCCAACTTCTACGCCGAGGGCATTCGCCGCGGCGGTTCGGTGGTTACCGCGAGGGTCGAGGAGAGCAAGATTGCATCCGCTCAGTCCATTCTGTCTCAGTCTCATCCGGTCGATTATGCATCGCGACGCGCCAACTATGAGGAACAGGGCTGGAACAGCTTCGACGAGAATGCTGAGCCTTATTCCGCGGACCAAATTGAGGCAGAACGTTCGCGTTACCGTCGCGGTTGATCCACCGTGTGCAATGCCTTGTCGAGCGGTCCTTAAGGGGCCGCTCGAAGCGCATCCTGCGGGACCGAGAAGACATCATTCCGCAAGACGAACGTCCCGCGGCAGGATGTAGGTGATTAAAGTCGCGGCCGCATTTCATCGGAGTGACCCACATTGGACAGCGCCGAGCGAGCAGGTAACTCACGTCATGTTCCATTGACCAGTGTGACAAGACTGCTAGCGCTGATGGGGGGCCGGGCTCCACACAGAAGGCTCTGCGTCATGCAGCGGGCGCGCAGGCTCCGTGCAGTTTACACCGCTCAGAGATACGATCGAAAAAGGCAAGCGCAACGGTATTACCTTGCTACAATCTGATATAGACCGCGTTCGCATTGATTAGTTTCGAGACGATAAACTCGGCGCAACTCGACCCATGATTCTTTTTTCTGTTCACGCATGACGGCGCTTGTCGGCGCAGATCATTTCGCCGACCATCGACACAATACCTCTCACACTGTAAGGCTTTGGGACGAATACCGCGCCTACCGGCATATCATCCTGACGCAGTTGATGACCACCAGAGGCAACAATAACTGGAACGTTCGCGTGATTTGTCGACATCATTCGCAGGAGATCCAGGCCGCTAAAGCCCCCCGGCATATCAACGTCAGTGATCACGGCATCGACCCGCTTTTGCCCGATGATCGCGACAGCCTCAATCACGTTCCCTGCTTCCAGCACATCATAACCCTGGTCAAACAATGCGTCGGCGAGCACCATCCGGATTAAAAGCTCGTCTTCTACGATAAGTACGGTACGCTCGCACATGGCCGTCTCCCTTCCGTGGATACGAGATGAACTCGCTTACCCAGATTTCGATCGCCCTCGGACGAGAGTATTCGCAGACATATTTAATAAAATGCGAACGATCCGCCAAAGCCTGGTCTCCGCCGGAGTGGAAACTCGCGTCTTAACCAGTCATTTTCACTTAACAACACCACCTTTGCCGTGAGCGTCGAAGGCACGGGCAGCGGGTGAACATTTCAGGAGAGCGGAACCTAGACCAGCTTTCCTCGTTGGCGCTTTTGAAGAAATTACGAGCTTCAGGTAGAGCGATAGATGAACCGACAGCGAGGGCCTGACCAAATGCGCCTTGATGGCAATTCTCGGCACAGGACATGCCGGGAAAGCAATGGAAAGCCGACCTGCGACGGCAAAAAACTCGCAACGCTGATGTTTTATCCAGGGGGATTGCAAAGCCTCGCAAAAGAACCATGTCAGCTCCATAGCAAAATGAACTATCGATCTTGACCCACCCGCCAACCTCTTCCAATGAACGGCAATACTTTTGCGAGCAAAAGGCTAGCTACTTCTCTGCATAGCGGCAATCAAGGTGAGATTCAGCGTCAATCAGGATGAGACTCGCGCCGGGGTGTGACGAAGTGAGGGCGTAGCCCGATCGTAGTCATACCCCGGCGTGGCGCAGATTTTCGGCGCCTCAAGATCGCGGTCGGTCCGGTACATTTGCGGTTTTCTGGATCGGAGAACCAGTTTGTGCCGGGTCGCCATTTAACCGATCCTCAGATGAGACTCTTCATGAAGTACCGACAAACGCATTCCGTAGAGATCGCCGCGTCAAAGGCGTCGATCAGCCGGGCCACGGCATATCGCCTCGACAAAGAGGTACAACTGCCATCTCAAAGCAAAGCACCGCGTGGCCGCCGCCGCCCTGATCCCCTCGAGCCTATATTCGAGACTGAAGTCGTCCCGCTGCTGAAGGCCGCACCCGGCATCCGTGCCGTCGCCGTCTACAACGAGATGCTGCGCCGGCATCCAGAAGTCTCTGAAGGTATCCGCCGCACGCTTGAGCGACGCATCCGGTCGTGGCGTGCTGTCCATGGCGAAGCACAGGAGGTCATCTTCCGCCAGACGCACGAGCCAGGGCGGCTGGGCCTTTCTGATTTTACCGACGCCAGCGGTCTTGGTGTAACTATCGCCGGCCAAGCGCTTGATCACCTGTTCTATCACTTCCGGCTTGTCTGGTCGGGCTTTGAACACGCCCATGTCATTCTCGGCGGGGAAAGCTTTGTCGCGCTGGCTGAAGGGCTTCAAAATGCCCTGTGGTGCGTGGGCGGTACGCCGCTTTATCATCGGACCGACAGCCTGTCGGCGGCGTTCCGCAACCTCGACGCCGATGCCAAGGTCGATCTCACACACCGTTACTCCCAGCTTTGCTCCCATTATCGGATGACCCCGACGCGCAATAACAAAGGCGTCGCACACGAGAACGGCTCGATCGAGAGTTCCCATGGCCATCTCAAGAACGTCGTTCATGACGCCCTACTGATGCGGGGAACCAAGGAATTCGATGATCTCGGGTCTTACCGCGCCTTTGTCGATGAGATCGTCAGTCGTCGCAATGCTGCCCATGGCAAGCGCATTGATGCAGAGCGCTCCCATCTGCAGGCGCTACCCGAGCGCCGGACCACGGACTTTGAAGAGATTGTCGTCACGGTGTCCCGAACCGGCGGCTTCACCTTGCGCAAGGTCTTCTACACGGTGCCATCCCGCCTGATCGGCCACAGGTTACGGGTTCGCCTGTACGACGATCGGCTGGATGTCTTCGTCGGCGGTACGCATTTGATGACATTGCGCCGCGGACGCGGTCATGCTGACGGGCGACACGACCAGGTCGTCAACTACCACCACGTCATCCATTCGCTGCGCAAAAAGCCGATGGCGCTCCGCGGCCTCGTTTATCGCGACAAGCTCTTCCCGCGCCAAGAATATCGCAAGGCCTTCGAAGCCCTGATTGAACATCTTCCCGATAAGCAGGCTTGTAAGATCACCGTCGAACTCCTGGCGCTGGCGCATGACCGCGGCTGCGAACGTGAGCTTGCCGAGGAATTGGCCAGGACGCTCGATGCCGGTCAGCTACCCGATCTGGCTTCCATGCGAGCGCTCTTCGGCCCGGACCCAGCCAAGCTGCCGACCGTTCATGTGCAACTCGCATCGCTCAACGGCTATGAGATTCTGATTGGGACAGGAGAAGCGGCATGAAGAACGCCCAAGTCATTGATGAAGCACGTCTCGGCATCATGCTCAACGAGCTCCGGCTGCCGACGATCAAATCCCTGTGGCCACGATTTGCCGAACAGGCGGACCGGGAAGGATGGCCGGCCGCTCGCTTCCTGTCGGCGATTGCCGAGCACGAATTGGCGGAACGGGCGCATCGCAGGATTGAGCGGCATCTCGCCGAGGCGCACTTGCCGCCCGGCAAGACATTGGACAGCTTCGCTTTCGATGCTGTGCCTATGGTCTCAAAGGCACAGGTCATGGCAATCACCGCCGGCGACAGTTGGCTTGCCAAAGGAGCCAATATCCTCATGTTCGGTCCGCCCGGCGGAGGAAAGAGCCATCTCGCTGCCGCTATCGGCTTGGCCCTGATCGAGAACGGCTGGAGGGTGTTGTTCACCCGGACAACCGATCTCGTGCAGAAGCTCCAGGTCGCCCGAAGGGAGTTGCAGCTTGAATCCGCCATCGACAAGCTCAACAAATACGACCTGCTCATCCTTGATGATCTTGCCTACGTCACTAAGGACCAGGCGGAAACAAGCGTGCTCTTCGAGCTGATCTCGGCACGATACGAACACCGGTCGATGCTGATCACCGCCAACCAGCCGTTCGGAGAGTGGAACCGGGTCTTTCCCGATCCGGCCATGACACTCGCAGCAGTCGACCGGCTCGTCCACCATGCCACTATCTTCGAGATGAACGTCGAAAGCTATCGCCGTAGAACTGCCCTTGAGGAAAAGCGCCAACGGGGCCGACCGGCCTCCTCCGCGACAATCAGGACCTCAGCCGTGCCTGTCGCGGAGCGGCAATCAGAAAACGACGAAGGACTTGTCAGCGGCAATCAGGGTGATAACTTCATCCCGACCGCGACCTAAGAATCTCATCCAGATTGTCGCCAGCGTCTCATCCTGATCGCCGCGCTATATACTTCTCACCGAACCTTGCTGTGCAGCCGGCCGATGCAATTACGAAGACCATCTTTATCAAGCAGTTAATCCTCTTCAGGCTCGCTTTACGCATGCAAAGCCACAAGACGGCCTTTGGAGACGTCGTTCGCAAAGTCTGTGCTTATCTACCGCCACAAGCGACAAAGGGTTTTGGCTGATGAGAATCGCAACCTACAACGTGAACGGAATTAACGCGCGGCTGGACATATTGCTTCGATGGCTCAAAGAGGACAAACCCGATGCTGTTTGCGTTCAAGAGCTAAAGTGTACAGACAGCGCGTTCCCCAGCCGGGAATTGGAAAAGGCCGGATACGGCGCGGTGTGGCACGGCCAAAAAAGTTGGAACGGGGTCGCTATCCTTGCGCGAGGCCAACAACCCCCTGTGACCCGACGGGGACTACCTGGCGATCCCAAAGACAGCCAAAGCCGCTATGTCGAAGCGGCTGTCAGCGGGGTGCTTATTGGCTGTCTATATGTCCCGAACGGCAATCCGGCACCTGGCCCAAAATTCAACTACAAGATTCGATGGTTTAATCGTCTGAAAAACTATGCCTCAGAATTGCTGGAGCTGGACGTACCAACCGTTCTTGTAGGGGACTTCAATGTCATTCCCACGGTACTCGACGTGTACAAGCCGGAACGATGGATGGACGACGCACTGTTCCGGCCGGAAGTTCGAAAGGCCTATGCCGATCTTATCACGCAGGGCTGGACGGACGCGGTCAGACATCTACATCCCGACGAACGGATCTACACATTTTGGAAGTATTGGAGGAATTCGTTTGCCCGGGACGCCGGACTTCGAATCGACCACCTATTGCTCAGCCCAGCCATGGCGCGCGGGCTAAAAACGGCGTCCGTGCGACGAGGACCGCGATCATGGGAACACACGAGCGACCACGCGCCTGTCATGATCGAAATCGATAACCCGATGGAGGGCAACTCAGATGACTGATGACTGTGCTCAGACGCCGAGGATACAAGCAAGCCCGGTGCGTTCACCCAAGTTGTCGCAATCGCATCCATTCACGAAAATAAGCCGAGCGCTCGTTCCACTGGATATTTTCCAGAGTTGGATACCACTTGTCTACGCCCAGCACCAGCGACGTCCCATTGTCGGTGCTGGGTCTAGGGCGCAAGATGCCCTCTTAGATCGTCGCGCTGAAGCAATTTTAATGCGCTCGCTGTTCCAGGGTGAGAACGCAGCACAACACTATCTTCAACGAAACCCATTGTCCTTCGCGTCGATGTTCATGGGTTCACGAATGCGTCACTCACGCAGCGTCAGCGGACCACCTCGAGCAATTGAAGTGCCGAAAAGCTGCCTACTTTGGACCATCGGCTGAGCCTGTGCAATCCGAAGAAGCAGCACGCGAGTGGGAACACCCTGGCGTTCTGACAGTTTAGTTATCGGTAACTGAGGAGATATCGGAAATGGAAAATAGCTCAAAGCAGTTGGCAGACGAGTACATTCGTTTGGGGGGGCGTCGGGTCGCGGTGATCGATGACAACCTTGGCTCGTCTCGCGATTGGGAAGGTGATCCACCGGAGGCGGCAGAGTTCTGGAAAGAAAGGGTCGCATCACTTTCCGATCGCGAACGACGCGATGTGGAAACTTTCCTACCATCGCTCAATGATGAACACCAAGAACCTCATGGCAGATAGAGCCGCTCGCGGACCCTAAATCGGCCACAACATCTTAATCGTTGCAGACGAGGACCCAGCTAAGAGCCAGGGGTTTGTGATCGTATCACCGGTATGCGCTTCAGCAGCATGTCCCGTTGCTATGTATCGTCGATGAGGTCGAACACGGGCAGCGGGAATTCAATTGATTCATCGCAAATAATAGGTCGGTCTTCTGAGTGAGCGGCCCTGCTCGATTGTGTGCAATGAATTGGTCGAGATTTTACCTCCGGGCATACTTTGGCAGACAAGCTCAGCGGATCCAACCATACGCGATGTCGACGTGCATCTCGCGATTATAGTTAAACATTAGAGCGTTGAGACGATGGGCGCAGCGGTTTGTGAGCTTCCGATGTGCTCGAACTCGAGCTTGGCGTTGGTGCCTCAATTGGGCTTGAGCGGTCGCATTTCTATTTTTCCAGTTCTCCCGCTCCTCTCGCAACGGTGAACGGACACTGCATCATGGAACGATCAGTCGAGCTCTAGGTTAACCGGGCGCTTTATTCACCTGATTGGAGTATCACACGATGAAAACCATCTTCACCGCTGTCGGGGTAGCGATTGCCCTATCGTCTCCCGTACTTGCTCAGTCGGCCGCCGAGAAAACTGGCGTCAATTCCGTGATGGGCGTTTCGCCGAAGACCGAGGACTTTGTCACCGAAGCGGCTAGTTCAGACATGTTCGAGATCGAGGCCAGCAAGCTTGCTCTCGAGCGCTCGCAAGATACGGCTACTCGGAGTTTTGCTCAGCAGATGATCACCGATCATACCAAGACCTCGGAAGAGTTGAAGGCCATGATTACGAGTGGAAAGATCAAGGCCACTGTCCCCGCCTCAATGACCTCGGGGCAGCAAAACATGCTCGATGATCTCAAGAAAGTTAAGGGTGACGACTTTGCCAAGCTATATCATTCAGAGCAGGAAGATACGCATGAAGACGCGGTCGATCTGTTCAAAAGATATAGTGATAGGGGTGAGAACGCCGATCTCAAGGCGTGGGCAGCGAAGACACGGCCCGGATTGGAGCACCATCTTATGATGGCGAAAGACCTGAACAAATAAGGTGTGACGTAGAAATCGCGTCCCCTGCGAATACGCGCAAGATGTTCGTAGGGGTCGACACCGTAAGGTCGAACTTGGCGTGGCCGATTGCGATCCGGATGACTGTGTGTTCAAGCACGTCAATGTGCCAATGGTGATAACCCATGGCAAAACTCCCCCGGAACCAAATACAAGCTTGGACATTTCTCGGCCGTAAACAGCCAGGTTGAGAACAGTGTCGATCACTGCTCCCAATCACGCACCTTAACTTGCTATCACCGCGAGCGACGATCATGGATGAGAACAGAGACGATTGGACAGCAGCTCGAGCTTATTCTCTTTGGGAACAGGCAGGACGACCATTCGGCCAAGACGAAAGGCATTGGGCGCAGGCGGTACTTGAACGGAATCTTCTCGAGCGCACCCGCGCTTCGAGCGATGGCGCCGAGGTGATAACGCGCGCGCAGCAAATCGCCCGTTCTGGCCTCGGCGCCAAACGCAGCATTCTAATTGTGGAGGATGAGCCACAGCTCCGCTATAACTTCGTCGATTTCTTTGACGAAGCCGGACACAAAACGTTTGAAGCGGGCAATGCGGACGAAGCGCTGGTACACCTCAAGAATAACGTGATCGACATCCTGTTCACCGATGTCGACATGCCTGGCAGCCTGGACGGCCTCGGGTTGGCGGCGCAGAGCCGAGTTAAGTGGCCAGAAATCAAGATCATTGTGACGTCCGGTCTAATTGCACTTCCGCACTTTGATGAGGCGCTGGGTATTTCGTTTATCGCTAAACCTGCCTCGGCTTTTGAGTTGCTCGACTTGTTTATCACTGACAAATAGAAAGTCCGGACCGCGCCTTAGCGTCGGGGGGTTCCCACAGGCGCTGTCGCGCGTCTAAGCCGAGTACGTCGACCAAAGCAAGCTCTCTACATACCCGTCATTCGTCCGCTATCAGACAGGAACAAACCTGTCATAGCCAAGTTTGCTCTCGTCTCCCTATCAAATAGCGCCAGTGCACGAGGAGTATTTGCCGCCGTCAGGGGGACAGCAAACCAACTGCCGCAGTGGGCAGGCTCTTTTCTCAATTGTACGATTTTCACCAGGGGACATTATCATGGCCAAGCGTCCATCGAAATCCGCATCTATGACCGATGATACCATTGCTATTCACGACCAGCAGCTTCAGCGTGGTCCTGGAGGTGAACTTCATCAGTTTGCCGAAAAAGGTCAGGATGTGCTCACAACTTCACAGGGCGCGCCAGTCGCTGACGATCAAAACTCACTTCGTATTGGTCCTCGCGGGCCCCTTTTGATGGACGATTTCCATTTTCGGGAGAAGATTTTCCACTTTGATCATGAGCGTATTCCCGAGCGTGTGGTCCATGCTCGTGGCTACGGCGCACATGGCTTCTTCGAAACCTACGAATCTTTGTCAGACATAACGCGTGCAGACGTGTTTCAGCGTGCGGGCGAAAAAACGCCGGTATTCGTGCGATTTTCAACGGTAGCCGGCAACAAAGGCTCGGCCGATCTTGCACGTGACGTCCGCGGCTTTGCCGTCAAGATGTATACAAAAGAAGGCAACTGGGACCTCGTTGGCAATAACATTCCAGTTTTCTTTATTCAAGACGCGATCAAGTTTCCCGACCTAGTTCACGCCGCCAAGCAGGAGCCGGACCGAGCTTTCCCGCAAGCCCAAACCGCTCACGATAACTTTTGGGATTTTATCAGTTTAACGCCAGAAAGCATGCACATGGTAATGTGGATCATGTCGGATCGAACGATCCCCCGATCCCTCCGCTTCATGGAGGGTTTTGGAGTCCACACCTTCCGCTTTGTTAATGCGCAAGGCAGATCTACATTTGTTAAATTCCACTGGAAACCAAAGCTGGGCCTGCAGTCGGTTGTATGGAACGAGGCCGTCAAAATCAACGGTGCAGATCCGGACTTTCATCGCCGCGACCTCTGGAACTCAATTCAGTCTGGCAGCTTTCCAGAATGGGAGCTCGCGGTTCAGCTTTTTAATCAGGACTTCGCCGACAAGTTCGACTTCGACGTGCTCGATCCGACAAAAATCATTCCGGAGGAAGTTTTGCCAGTGCGTCGGATCGGCCGCTTGGTTCTCGACCGCATGCCCGATAACTTTTTTGCCGAGACCGAGCAGGTCGCGTTCATGACGCAGAACGTGCCACCTGGCATCGATTTCAGCAACGATCCACTTCTTCAAGGCCGCAACTTCTCTTATCTTGACACTCAGCTCAAACGCCTCGGAGGCCCTAATTTCACCCACCTTCCGATCAACGCGCCGAAGTGTCCGATGCACAATTTCCAGCAGGACGGGCATATGGCTATGCGCAACCCCATGGGCCGCGCCAATTACCAGCCGAACTCACATGGCGACGGCCCGCGCGAAGCTCCGTCGCGGGGTTATCGGCACTTCACGGCGGAAGAACAGGGGCAGAAGGTGCGGGCGAGGCCAGAAAGCTTCGCGGATCACTATAGCCAGGCCCGGCAGTTCTTTATCAGCCAGACCCCAGCGGAACAGCGTCACATTGCTGCCGCGCTGACGTTTGAGTTGAGCAAGGTCGAAATATTAGCGATTCGAGAAAGGATGGTAGCGCACCTGCTTAATATCGACGAGACGCTTGCAACCACGGTCGCGCAAAAGCTGGGTTTTCAGTCGATGCCCAATCCTGCTGACGCGGCAATTCCGACCCGCCAAGATTTAGATGTCTCCCCCGCACTTAGCATCGTCGAGGGGGGACCGAAACGTTTCGAAGGACGCAAGCTTGGCATCCTTGTTTCTGACGGCGTCGATCTAAAGCTGCTCAATACGCTCATCAAGGCGGTCGTGGCCGAAAAAGCCAGCGTCGAGCTGATCGCGCCCAAGGTTGGCGGTGTCATAGCCGACGACGGAACTTTTATCGACGCCAATCATATGATTGATGGCGGGCCGTCGATTTTGTTCGACGCAATTGTCCTTTTGACGTCCCATCAAGCAATTGATGATCTTGTTAAGGAAGCGACTGCGCGCGACTTCGTCGCGGACGCCTTTCAGCACTGCAAGTTCATAGGTTTTGACCAGTCCGCCATGCCGCTCCTGGAAAAAGCGGGCGTTGCCGGTCAGCTCGATGAGGGTACGATTGAATTGGCAGCCGGCAAAACTGTTGCAGCCTTCGTCAAGGAACTCGGTAAACTTCGTGTCTGGGGCCGCGAACCTTCGGTTAAACTTGGGAAAGCTTCATCGCCAATCTCATGAGGGAGCGCGGGTGCGGAGCGATCCGCGCCCTCCTCTGGGTTGAATGGAGCTCGATGCAATTTCGAATTGTTAGATCTGGACGCACGACTGCTGGCCTTGCTAACGAGCGACCTAAAGCGTGTCGACCAGATTCGGGATTTCAAACAGTCGATCCGTGAATGCTCCCTTCGGGAAATGGAAGACGCAGACCTTCATTGCCGGTCTACGCTGCCATGGCCTGACCGCACCATGGATCGTCGATGCTCCAATGAACAGTCGCATCTTCGAAACCTGGATCGAGACACAACTTGTGCCGACAATGTCGGCCTGGCGATGTCGTCATCCTCGACAATGTCGGCGTCCACAAAAGCAAAAGGGCAAAACAGTCGCTCAAGACAAAAGGCGCAAGACTTCTCTTCCTGCCACCCTGTCGCCGGAGCTGAACCCCATCGAAATGGCACTCTCGAAACTCAAGTTACTCCTGCGAAAGCGGGCCCCTCGAAGCTTCGATACAATTGATCCCGTCTCGGCTGATCTGATTTCCTCTTAATTCAACCGATAGAAGAGCGCGGCTGATTTTCGGAACCATTGCGCGACCTCGACGTTACGAAGTCGCAATCATAAATCTAATGGGAGATTTGATTATGGGTCGCGGAATTCTACTTTGGCTTCTTGGTGTGCCATTGCCAATCATTATTCTTCTCGCGTTATTCATGCGATAGGAGACAATGATGTCCCTTTCGCAAGCAAATGAAACCGTCCCACTCGAGTCCTCCAAGTCCGCGATGTCGTGGGGATCTATTTTGGGTGGTGCCTTCGCGGCAGTCGGCACGATGCTAATCCTATTGCTTCTCGGTTCAGGCGTTGGCCTTACTATGGTTTCGCCTTGGTCAGGCGAAAGCAGTTCCGCCGCAGCGGTTGGCGTGACGGCTGCGATCTGGCTGGTCGTAGTCCAGTGGCTTTCCTCAGCTCTCGGCGGCTATCTGACAGGCCGACTTCGCACCAAATGGGTGTCAGCCCATACTGACGAGGTCTTTTTCCGCGATACGGCTCACGGATTCATTAGCTGGGCCGTGGCGACCGTCTTTGTTGTAGGCTTTCTAACGTCATCCTTAACTTCGCTGGCCGGGGCGGGGGCAAATGCCGCCGGTGCAGCGGCAACGGCAGCGGGCGCCGCGGGGACGGCCGTCGGTTCATCTTCGCTATCCAAGACGGATCTTTCGACCTCCTACTTCACTGATGCCCTTTTGCGTCCAGAACGCGTCGCAGCGAATGCGTCGAGGGACGATGGAGCCGCATCCGCGGAAGTCTCACGTATACTCTTGAACGATGCGGCCAAAGGTGAGGTGCCAGATGGCGACAAGGCGTACATAGCTAGCATTGTCGCAGCGCGTACCGGTTTATCGGAGACCGATGCCCGTGCCCGCGTCGACACGGTCTTGAAACAAATCGACGACGCCAAGGTTGCAGCCCAGGCCGCCGCCGATAAGGCCCGGAAAGCCACCGCAACAACGGCGTTGATAGGCTCTATCTCTCTCCTCATTGGCGCCTTTGTTTCGAGCGCCGCTGCAGCCTTCGGTGGTAGGCAGCGCGATGAAGAAGAAGATATTTTCCCGATGGATCGAGGGCCGCTTGTATAATGGTTAGCAAAACGCCCCACCACATGGCTGGCCGTGTGGGGGCGTTCTCCTCTTCCGCGTTGCAAGCGTTGTGTGTTTCCGGTGCCCGTCACCCGATCACCAACCGGCGGGCTTTTCGCGGAAATTTGGATGGAGCCATATTTAGCCGATCTCATCTGCACCTAGGCTATCTCGGTCACTCTCTGATCATCTACTTTGCGAGAATGGTTCCACCAATTCGAAGTGGGGCCGACACGATCGCACCCGCTCCATTGAGTACGAGAGCACCCGTACCAGCCACGGGGTTAGGCTCACCCGTATTTTGAAGCTGGGGATAAACAGCCGCCAAGGCTGCGAAACGATCATGGTTCGTACCTTCTAGGGATGGCAGTGAGGAAATGTCAATGATCTCCAGATTGTTCTCCTTAGCAAGCATTTTGGTCCTAGGTTCAGCAATGTCAAGCGAGCCGGCGGTGGCCGCCGAACCTGCTAGTCGTTTTGACAGGGATAGGGCCATATCGTCCTTTGAGGCCAGGATGACAATGGGTTGGGACAGCGGTTGCGTCGCGGCGAGTTGCTTGCGCAGCAGGTCGACGTCGATGTCGGGCGCCGCCAGAATGAGCTGGGTTACCTTCCTGAGGACATCTCTTCTTCCCATGAGACTGAGTTGGCGGATTGATTCCACCGCTAACCATGCTCCCATGCTGTGTGCCAACATCGTCGTTTTAACGTTAGATTGCCCGAGAACGGTAAGAACGGAAACCAGATCGTCGCGAGCAAACGCGGCAGAATCTCGATCGGCGACGTAACCCGTAATACTAGCTTGAGACGGCCAGTCAAAAAGAATTGGCGAACCAGTCATCCCGGAGTCGGCCGTAATCTGAGCGAGGCGATAAAGCGCCTCCTGATAGTTGTAGTTGTAGCCGTGGACAAAGATGCCCGCAGCGCCCTCTGATCTAGTTTCGGCCACAAACTGGGCCTGACTGAGTTCCTCCCTGCCGACAACCGCGAAGGCTTTCGTCGGATCGGGCGTTCCTTTCGGCCACTCTATGTTGGGAGGCTTGTGCCCCGGGGGGATAGCAACCGTGACCTTTAGATAACGCAATCTGTCCGCGCGCCCAGCGGTAAACGCGTACGGAACGGTGTGAGAGGGAACCCGGACGGAGGCCACGAGGATAGTAACCGTTTTTTGCCCCGTGTGTCGGCTGACCAACGTCAACGTTTCCGGACCTGGACGTGTGCAAGACGATAACGCAAGCAATACAAACAAAAAAATGATACGCATTCAGGACCTCGGTTCGAAACCGATTGGTACCTATATAGACCGCGGCTGATTGGAATAGCGCACAAGGCTATACACACCTCATTTCTCATACTGTTGCCATTCAGACACGCCACGGGCGGCATATGCATCGATCAGGAGGTGGTGAGTGACAAAGGTTTGGTGACAAGCCGAAAGCCGGGCGACCTTCCAGCTTTTTGCGCGAGGATCATCGAGGAGATCGCGGATGTAAAGTGATGCAGATAGCCGCTAATTCGGCGGACATGTGGCCGTAGTCTATTTTGCTTACCGCCTGGTCATCAACGTGACGGTGAGCGCTAGTCAGCGCCTGCAAGAGGTATCGCTAACGTGTGTACGGAACCTCGACTGCCATGGGCCGTTAACGAATAAATTTGGAGGTAACTATGACAGATATCAACCACCTCGACACCGTCTGGAATCTTGCTGAGAAGATTGGCTTTTGCATGTTAACAACCGAAACTTCGGGCGATCTTCGGGCGCGGCCGATGGCCGCGCATCCCGAGCGCTTGGAGAACGCTTTCTATTTCCTGACCGATGTGAACGCGCACAAAGATGAAGAGATTGCGCACAACCCACATGTCTGCCTGGCATTCGCCGACAGCAAGGGACACAAGTATGTGTCGATATCGGGATTGGCGGAGATTAGCAATGACCGCGAGCGCATCACCGAGCTTTGGTCAACGCCTGCCAAGGCTTGGTGGGATAGCCCAGATGATCCGGCTATTCGGGTGCTCAAAGTTACCCCATCATTTGCCGAGTATTGGAGCAGTCCTGGTACGATCGTGAGTTATATCAAGATGGCAGCAGCCGCGTTAGAAAATGCGAGGCCTGACATGGGTGACAATGAAAAAGTCGATATGTAATGAGGTGCCTGGTACTGTAGCATGCAGTAAGTACATCTCCGCTCGAGGCAAATGCGAAGATCGGGCGCTTACGGCGACAGGTAGGTGCAGATATGCGCGAGGGTTTTTTTGATATCCGGGCGCCCTTGCACTTGCCGTTGCCCTGTCATCCTCAAACACAGGTCGCCTATGCCGGCGATAAGTGCCCGATTAGGCCCTACAGTCGTAAACGGGGTTCACACGCCGACAGGGCTTTGATTCAATGAGGGTTTGATTTGGAGGCCTCAGATGACCCATCGCCGGATCGACCTGACTGATTTCGGATGGAGCGTCATCCAACCGCTTCTTCCAAACAAGCCTCGCGGCGTCCCGCGAGTTGGCGCCCGGCGCGTAATAAACGGCATCTTGTGGCAATTTTGGACCGGTTCGCCCGGGGCGGATGTTCGCAGAGCGCGTTAACGCACAACCATCAGCGGTTGTCACACTGCGCCTAAGCTGCGGCTCAAAAACTCAGCCACCGCTTCGCCGCTCAACCAGTTGTCGTCTACGCGTCCATAGTCATTCGCTTATGGCATATTGAACGAGGTGGCTCTGATGGAAATCGTCTTCCCATGCGGGTTGTTTTGGAGCAGCAGGCCGCCCACGACCTTCGAGTGGCCGGGAACATAGTCAAGGATCGTCTCAGCCGTTTCCAACAGTTTTGACCCCTCCAACACTTCTCCCCTTACGGCTACTTGTGACGCGGTCTGGCTCGAACCGTTTCGGACTTCAAAGAGTACCTGAAATGCATGACTGCGTTCTTCAACTCGAAGAACGCCACCTTCAAGGTCAGGGGACGTGTCGCGATCCGTCAACGCGTCCTTGCCGATCCAGATGATAACCGTAAGGACGACAACGGCAGACACAGCCCCCGTTGCCCACTCTATCCAATGAGGTTTGTTCGTTTCGATGTTTGCGGCAACAGTCGTTTTCGTCATTTTTTTGGGCTCCTACAGGATCAAGCGGGCGGCCGCAGCGCCGATCGCACCAGGAAAACTCAAGATGACGATCATCATCAATATTTCTGTAGCTCCGACGCCGTCAGTGCGGTGAAATGTCCACAGGCAAAATGCGCTGATTAATCCAGCGATGACGTAACCCGGGATGGTGAAGCGCACGAAGGCATGCCAGCTGCGCGTTCCCTCGGCAAGGTCGTGGCTCCCTCGAAATGAGAGCGTGTAAACAAATCCGTGCATGAGCGCGAGGGAAGCCACAATTATGAGGACGGCATGCCAAGGCGTCATTTTGAAGGATAGAAGGATCATCTCCTCCGTTGGCGCAACATTCAGGTTCAAGAAAAGCGCTCCAACGGCCATGAGGAACAATTCCCCTCCATAGCCGGTTCCGCGTTCGCGCACCGGATCGTCACTGTCGTTATCGTCCTGTTGGGACTGCCCACCCAATTGGCTCCGTCCAAGCATCGCGCCAATGCTAGCGGGTACGGATTGCACGGCGATCATGCCAGCGATCTCGTGAGGTGTATTATCGGGCGTTATAACGCCGATCACAACGAGTATCAGTCCGCTTGCGACTATACCGAGGCAGTAGGCAATGCTCGCATCCCTGATAGCTTCGCGCCAGTTTGTGGTGTATTCGAAACCGACGCGGTCCGAGAGGACGATGAGTAGTGGCACGTTGAGGACCATGAGGATTAGCAGCCTCATGCGGTCCATGTAAAATCCTAGCTCCCACATCTCCATCGTCATCAGCATGGGTAAGGCAAAGAGAAGTGCGCCGGCAATTCCTCTTGCGATACCTGCTAGAAACTTGTCCGTGTCGAGACCTCTCGCAATTGGCGGTCGAGCCATATCTTGTTTCATGATATCAGGTTCCACCACCCAAATGCCGATGCCGCACCGTTCAGGATAAGGGCGGCCACGGTCGACAACCGCGTCGGCCACAAAAGCGCAAGCGCCGCGGAAACCAGCGCTGTCATGGACATTAAGGTTTCCATCGTCAGTTTTCCTATCGTGTCTCGATCGTGCCGATACTCTGGCGACGGAGACGGTGAAGCCCAGCTCGAAGATCGGCGACGAATGGCAACTTTACTCGACGGTGCTGGGCGCCGACAAGGTTGCAGATGCCGAATGGCGCCGAAAACGTTGTAATAAAGAATTAAAGTACGCGGGCAAAGAGTGGTTGACGGATGCAATCTAGCGCGTTTGCCCACGCTGGCCACTCGACTGGGATCAAGGGTCAAACCAGCGTAGCAGTATAGTATCACTACAAGGGCGAAGCCCAGCCGCGAAAGACTAGCCCATTGACGCGAATGATGATCAAGAGCTGTTTCCCCGAAGATTGGGATACCATTCAAAGCGTGCGTGAAGCCCTTGACTGCCGTCGCGATGTGTCCAACGATGAACCCGCGCCAATCGACCTCGTCCGACTCCTCCCAATGGCCGAGATATCGTCCGTACCGCAAAGCTATCAATATCCATAACGAGCCAACAACCAAATCTTACGTGCCCGTCGCCCGTTCGTACGCGCCTGGGAAACGTACGGAACAGCGCATCAGTTCGTCTTGGACGGTCTAAGGCTGCACCTCACTCATTTAATCTCAGATGAGACGAGCTCTTCGCTACCCGTGTCCTGACCGGCACGTGTGCCCGACCTCGATGTGTCTGCGCAACGCGTTGCATTAGGGACCTGGCCGCACGGCGGACTAGGAAATCAACTCGCCATTACAGTGGTTGCTCGGCTGACGATCGCGATTTGGCGTGACCTTAGTTTCAACCACAGGCGGAACTTCATGACATCGGCCGCGTTGGGTAATCATAGGTCATTGGAATAGAGGTTGAAAAGCACATGAGCACTGTTCTTATTATCGTGATTATCTTGGTACTGCTGGGCGGAGGCGGAGGATATTACGCACATGGGCGCTACGGCGGCAGAGGGTTAGGTGGCGTACTGGGACTGATCGTGGTGATCCTGATCGTTCTATGGTTGCTCGGCGCGCTCCACGGCGGCGCCGCTCCACCTGTCTAAGCTTCCTAACACGATTAACAGGCCCGTGCATTTCGCACGGGTCTTTTCGGCGATGAGGGACCTATCGATTGGGCTGGCCTAAACATCGACGCCACTCGCAAGTAAGCCAATCGTCGGCCTGTCGCTGTAAGGCTAAATCTAATTCATAGTCGGACGCCCGGCGGGGAACACTGAATTCAAAGCCGAGGCTCGCCCGCAGGTCCCTTCGTGGCAAGCGACCGATTGACGCTCCCTGTCGATAGCTAGGTCGCGCTCACCACGATAGGGCGACGTCGCCGCCCATGTGGGGCGGCGTCATCGGCGGCCGGTCGACCTTGAAGAGCATTGAGTTCTGATTTTGATAAACCGAGGCATATAATCGCGTTAGTCCGCGCCTTCGTGACAGTGTGAAGTCGCGTTTATCATCCCGAGATGGTCACCCGCTTGACACGCACGTACGACCGGGCAACCGCCGCTCTCCAAAGCAAAGATGACAGTGCAAGTCCCGTAGAAGCAATGGCTTAGCGCATTCGGTATGAAATTGTCGAAACCGCACAGATGCGTGGCCCCTATGGAATTGACATGCCATTCCCGACTATTGTCGCCGCTGGAGCCGGTTAATCGGTGACTCGGGGATGGCAATGGCAGGCATTGAATTGGCGCATATTAGGAACAGAATCTTAAGCGCCCTTCCTAACAACAGTCTGTCGGCTCTGATCCCGCATCTGACACCTGTCGAACTTCCATCGCGAAAGGTCCTGGTCGAGAACAATGAACGGCCGTTACATGCATACTTCATCGAGAGCGGACTCGCATCTATGATCGCCATGAGCGCGGATGGCGAAAGCGTGGAGGTCGGGCACATTGGCTTTGAAGGTATGTCCGCGGCTCATACCGTGCTGGGGGCTGACACGACTCCGAATAGGACCTTCATGCAAGTGGCCGGATATGGATATGCGTTGCCGACAGATTGTTTGCGCAAGATCGCCGACAGAGATGCGCTGTTCCTCGAACTGCTCCTGCGATATAATCACTACGCCGCGCTTCAACTTGCGAACTCCGCGCTAGCGAATGCCCGTTACAGCATCAACGAACGGCTATCCCGTTGGCTGCTGATGGTGCATGACAGGCTACTTAGCCACGACCTTCCGCTGACCCACGAATTTCTCGCGCTGATGCTTGGCGTGCGCCGCTCCGGCATTACTAACGAACTGCATGTGCTTGAGGGGATCCATGCCATTAGGGCGACCCGAGGAAATGTTCGCATCCTAGACCGGCAAAAACTTGAGGCAATCGCGGCAGGCAGCTACGGAACACCGGAACAGATCTACGAAGAGCTGTTCCGTAAGCCGTTGAACGCAACTATTCGGCCTCGTTGATAGCTTCGCGGAAGGGCAGCGTCAGAACCACACTTCCGTCAGCATCGTAGACCTCGATCGATCTTGAGGAGATGTCCCATCCCTGGAGGATAGCATGCGCCATAAGATCACGTGCACTAGCAATCGCCTCCACTCTCGCGGCGCACGGATCGGCGCATTCCGTACCCTCTAAGTCCTCGATTTTTCTTGCGTGTCCAGCCCTGCTCTTACGGCTGACGACATGAAAATAGTAGACTGGCATGGCCGTCTTCCAATCAGAATTCTAAGGCGCAGGCTTGCCCGCTGCGATGAGCCGCGCATACTCACGCTCCGGCAATCCATAACAGTCGCCTGCAATTTGCATCAGCTTTTCCCGGTTCAGAATGCGGATGTTACCTCTCGTGGCCTTGATCGCATGAACCCCTTCGGCGATGTGCAGCTGGTCGGTTACTCCCGAGCGTCGGACGCCCAGCATTAGCGCCAGGAATTCGTGCGTGAGCGGTAGATCATCGGAATCAACCCTGTCGTGAGACATCAGAAGCCAGCGCGCCAAACGCGCCGGAACGTCGTAGCGCGCGTTCGCCAGGGCCGATTGAGCCACTTGGATAGAAAGATACTGCATGTATCGAAGAAAGAGAGCGCGCGCGTCTTCACTGGTGGCAAGCGCATTATCGAAAGTCGTGACGGGAATACGAATACCTTCGCCCCCAACCTGCATGTAGGTGCTGGTTGGAGTGCGGTCCGCCTTGAGGATCACATGCCCACCGGCCATCGCTTCACGGCCGAGATGACCGACCTCCACGCTTTGCCCGCTTTCGCTATTAGCCACCACTGATGCAATTCCCGATTCAATGAAATACACGAATTCCGTGCTGCGATTCGGAGTTATGAGCGAAAACCGCACAGGCAAAGACATCCGCTCCATCTGAGGCTGTAGTAATCCGTACGTTGCTTCAGGAAGGCGCTTGAGAAGGTGATTCGTTATTTTCAAACGATCGATCGTCATGAATGACATAACCGGTTCCTCCGCGAGCACTTCAATATCTCAACACTTAGGAACTATCAAAGTTCCCTTGAGGCGGCAAAGGTGATCGATCGTGACAGTGCAGGCAACTGGCTACACGCGGCAGTGACACGAGTTGATCTGGCGGCTCAATCAATGAATGGCGGGGTATTTGAACTCCGCTTTCGCGGTGGCAGCCATTGTTGCCTTCTGACGCTGGTTTACCGAGCCCTTCGTTCAAGTGATGGTCGATGGTCGCGATGTCAGCTCCATGCGACGAGGCAAGGAAATCGTAGCGCGTCGTCTTTGAGAGGGTGTCAACCTGACCATAACCAAGCCCGGCAAGCACTAATCAAGTGATGACCAACGCACTCGCCGCGCGAAACTAACGAGCGATGAAAGCATGCGTCAACGGCTCGCACCCACTGCAGGATCTCTTAGCGAGCTGCTAATTGACTTTTTCCGTGCCGTTTGGCGTTGTGACCTGAGTGGGACCGCCGCCATTCCCAGATGGGGTCGGGCTACGATCCGTTGCTTGAGGCGGACGTCCTGTGCCATCGGGCGCGTTGTCATCGAAGGCGGCCGGTCCCGATGGCTGCGTATTGATCGGATCCTGTTTGGAGGATGTCGGTGCACTACGGTCAGTGTCCGTACTTTCGCCCCAAATTTCAACACCTCCCCATGCCAACAAAGCCAAGATCAGGCTGCAAACCAGCACTACCAAGACTGGGCGTCCAAAACTACCTTGCCTCGCCTCGGTCGCTGTTTCGATAACCTCTTCTTTTCGTCCGCTTTCGAACTGTGTCATAACCGATCTCCTTTGTGGTTCAACCAACTAACGTCGGTCGCCACAAAAGGTTTGACGCATTATGAAAGATGATTATTTGACTTCTGTATAAAATTGAGCAGTTTGGGTCTACTGATGCTTCACAGCTTGGCGACTTAAACCGGCGCCAGACAAATGTTTGTGTCAGCTGTGCGTTGTGGGCAAGGGTGTGGGAGCTCGACAGGCGACAGCCTGGCTGCGAAAGTCTCTGTTTGCAAGCATGAGCGGCGTTTCAAGACTGGCCAAGTGGCCTGACGATAAGGCGGGAGCCAATGCCAAGCAATAAGTCGAGCGTCGTTCGGAAAAGTGGGTGCGTGTCCCTTGAGCGAAAAACACTCCACTCACTAGACCGGATCATTGCGCCCTTTTCGAAGACTTGCCAGCATTTTTGTTATTATACCTTGTCATGTCGGCACTAGGGACAATTTGATAATGCGGCTTATAGCGGCGATCTGCATCAACAGTTGGGGTTGATCGAACGAAATGAAAAAGTCACAGATGTCGAACCGAATTCTGCGATCCCTAAGTTACCAAGATTTCGCGCTTCTTGCTCCATATCTGGAAGAAGTCGAATTGCCTTCCCGTTATCCGATAGCACGACCTGACACCTTACTGGAATACGTTTATTTTCCCGAAAGCGGAATCGGCGCCGTGCTGAGCGTGCTCCCTGATGGAAAGAAGGCAGAAGCTGGTATGTTCGGCAGCGAGGGATTTGTGCCGACATCAACGATTATTGGCGACACATTGGTGCCATACCTGATAGAAATGCAGGTCGCCGGCCGCGGACATCGTATACCGGTTGAAAGAATGCGGGCGGTAAATAATTCAAGCGCGACAATGCAAGTCCCTTTCATCAAATTCATGCACGTTTTCGCCGTGCAAGTAGCTTACACCGCGCTCGCCAATGCTAAGTTTCAGGTCGAAAAGCGCCTGGCCCGCTGGATACTTATGTGCCAAGATCGGTTGACGGCGGACCAACTTGAGATCACGCATGAATACATCGCCTTCCTTCTCGGTGTCCGTAGGCCGAGCGTGACAACTGCGCTCCACATCCTTGAAGGCCTCAAACTCATTCGTTCAAACCGCGGAACGATCATCGTGATCAACCGCAAAGGGCTCGAGCGATTTGCAGCTGGTTGCTATGGCCTGCCTGAGCGCGAGTTCGAGCGCTTACTGGGGGCGGGGGCGAACGACAAGCCGTAAAACATCTTGATGTGATACATTCAGTGTCCATGGAACCGCCAACACTTAGCCTTCGTTTAACCCGCTTACGGAGGAAAAAATGCTCTTCTATTTCAACGTTCGTTCACATGAGAACCTAGATATCGACGAAGAGGGGATTGACCTACCCTCGCTCGAAGAAGCGCGATGGGAAGCGACGAAATCCGCGAGAGAAATGGTTGCGGAGCTTATTTTGTATGATCAGCGTATCGACGGAATGCGATTTGAGATCACAGATGAAAAGGGAAACGTCCTTGCCACAGTTCCATTTCGCGACGTGATCAAGTTTAGCTAATCCCGCAAGCCAGCGGCGGCGACTTGATCGTGGTCCGCGGCAACCAGCCGTGCTGCTGCACCAAGGTGCGGTTCGACCGGCGTGATTTTTCCAGGCCATGATCGCAGTTATACGTTCTCACTAGCCTATTAAGTGTTCTCCGCCGCAGCTCAGCCCAGCACCGGATTTACGACGGCAAGCGGCTAATATTTTCAGAAACAAGTCGGATTTCCCCAGGAACGCTGCGTGAACTAAATCTATCGGTCGGCCAGGTGTCGCACAACGCTAGAATGCTCCAATAAGGCGCCGGTATTCTTCCTCGGGCCGGCCATATGAATCACCGGCAAACTCCTCCAAACCACGTCTGTTGCGGATTGTAATCAGGCCTCTCTCCGCTCGGATGAATTTCTCTCCCTCGAGAACATGCAAAGCGGTGGTAACGCTCGGGCGCCGCACACCAAGCATCAAAGAGATAAAGTCGTGGGTGAGCGAAATCTGGTCGCCGTCGACACGATCATGCGACATGAGAAGCCATCGGGCAAGCCGTACGTCTATCTGATAGTTGACGTTCGACAAAACCGTATAGGAAATCTGCGTGGCGAAAGTCTGGATGAACCTAGCAAGGAGGTTCGCGAAGGTCGGATAGGTCGAGATTGCCTCTAGTGTTGCATCCACCGTCATCCTATAGCCCCAGCCGGCGACCTGCATAAGCACCTCGTGGACGCTCACGGCGCCTCCTACGCCCGCTGAAGTCGGCGAAAATCCCTCCCGCCCGAACATCCCGGCCTCCACTTGATTCCCATCCGCCGAGACAGTGATAACCGAGCCGATACCGCTACACAGGAAATAGACATAATCGATTGGCCCATTTGCGTCGACAACGACAAAACCTTGCCGAAGATCGATCGCCTCGAGGTTACCAGCGATAGCGTTATATTCTGCCGTCGGCAGACTAGCGAGCAGCCGGTTGTGAGTTGTTGACGGATCAAAGGCTGACATGAGACTTCAATGATATTGGATGAAGCTGCGAGTATGGCTCGCATGCCTAAATTCGTCGGCTGTATAACATCCTCCCGTTGTTCATGTTCTTGGGTACGCTGGCGGACATTGCAAACGCTGGGTCTGCCAACAGCGGACTGTTGAGACCCTGCGCTGATAGTGACTTGCCACTCCTTTCAGGAAGCACCGTGCCTTCTCCAAGTTGGCTCCTCCGCTTGGCGACATCCACCATTGGGGGGAAATGAGCCACCGGCTCTGGAGGCTCAGGCGCTAACGGCGCGCACACGACCGGCGGGATGAACGGTGGTTCGAACAGAACAGCGGCGGCTGCGGACAGGACGACTGTGATTGAGTGGACAACGGACCTACCGACGGCGACTTCAACGACTTTGTAAAACGCGCGCCTCCCCTCCACGCCCAATCTTCCGGTCACGAGCTATTCAAGCGCGCTGTCGACAGGCAAGACGTGAATTGTCGTTGCTGCGTTAATGGTCTGGCTGAAAAACGCGCACCAATCCCCGCACAATCGCCCAGCCTCCAACCCAAGGTCAAAGATGAGCCAGACTTACTCAACAGCACTGGCAGTGTTGACCATCTCATTGAACTCGACGCAGGGTCTTCTATTTCGAATACCTTGCTGATAATCGCCATATTGCTTCCAAAAAAGCTTGCTTCGGTGGCTGCGTTCTCCACACACCCTGCAGCGAAAAGGACCGGCATATTGGGCCTAAATTGGCCGGCAAACCTCTGCGAACAGCGCATGTATCTTGGACATGCGAAGCAGTTGTCGAAAAATAAGAATAACCACGGACACGATTGGCATGTCTTTTAACATCCGGACTACAACGAGAGGCGTCGGCCGTGAGACTTTGTACGGTATCGAACAAAGGAACTTTTGCCCTTTTTAAAACGTCACTGGAGTGACGAACACCAGGAGGTTCATATGAACGAGCACGACGAACCATCCCTTGCGCCCTCCACCGACACCCCATCAACTAACCGAGACAAGGTTCGGTTCGGCCGAGGCGCGGTTTGGGTCGGCCTAGCTATCGCTTTGGCCGCTTTCGCGCTTTATATCGGTATTGGCCTTTATGGTGGGTATCACGCGGTGCGTTGACCGCGGAGATACATTGCCCCTCTATCTGGATTTCAGTGTATTTTGACAGTGATACGTGAATCCCGCGGATCGTTTCCCCGGTCCCAGGTACACTGGAAACCCTGTGATTTAAGCGCCTGAGGGATGGAGAGACTGTGATATCGGGAATCAGGGACGGCCCGGAGATACCCATTGCGAGGCAGAGCTTACCGGCCCGAGCCCACATCGTGAGAAAACGCATTCGGGTCAACTCCGTCTCTCGCGGGCCGATCTGGACGCTACTGATCCTATCCATAATGGTGCGAGAAAAAGATCAGCAAGTTCGGCGAGCACACCATGATCGGCCGCGCCGGTCAGCCGGCGGAAGTGGCAAGAGCCTATCTGATCCTGCCATCTGAGCTATGGAGCTACATGACCGGCGCCGCATCATGGTTAAGCACCAAGGGCACTTTGACAACGACTAACAAAGGCGTGACTGGTCATTCCTGCCAGCCGAAGACGCTGCGGCCCCCGAAGCTCGCGCTGTCTCGAAATTCGCCAGCGATGAACTCCTTGAGATCGGGGCCGGTGACATAGCGCTCAAGCTGGCGCGCCTGAATATCGAGGCGCTGCAGGGCGGCAAGTTCTTCTTCGCGCCCCAATCGACCCTTCGCAACGGCTGATCTCATGACGTTGATGGTTTCGTCGTAGACCTTCAGCGGCACGGGAAACGGATGACGGTCCTTGCCGCCATGAGCAATGGAAAATCGCGCGGGATCAGAAAACCGACAGGGAGCGCCGTGGACCACTTCCGCTACCATCGCGAGCGCGCGAACAGTTCGCGCTCCCACGCCTGGGGTCATCAGCAACCCCTGGAAATCGACGGGACCGCGATCCGCCGCTGCCGCCAGGCTGCCATGCAAGCGCTTCATGTTCACATCCGTCTCGCGTACGTCGTGATGGGCGGGCATTACCAGGTATGGGAGGCACATTTGGGCGGTATCTGGCGCAGGAACTTGCTCGATTTTACGGGCGAGCGAGGACGCTTCCCGAACAATTCTATCAGGTCCGAGCGAAGCAAGGATGTCTAGTTGTGCGCCGCGAGAACGCTCAGCGCGTTTGTCGGCGAGATTGATGATATCGCCCTGCGTTCGCCCCTCGATGGCGCTGTGGGGAGAATCGATGAAGCTTTCCAGCCCCTCGGAAAGCCAATGATATCGTCTCGCCTGGCGGTTCGCGTCGTTCATCCCCTGCTGCACGACAACCCACTTTCCGTCGTCCGCAACGATAAAGCCATGCAAGTAAAGGTCAAATCCGTCCTGGATCGCAGCACTGTCGACCTTCGCAACCAGCCGACTGACGCTGGCAAGCTTCGCGCCATCAATACCCACGCGATTCCCGATATCAACCAATTCGTCCGGCGTTTTACGTGACTGGGAGCCGCGCCCGCCGCAGACATGCAGCCCGAGCTCTTTCGATCGCGGCTTCAGACCACGCTTTAGCGAACCCAGAACGCTGGTTGTGATGCCGGAGGAATGCCAGTCCATCCCCATGCCCGATCCAAACGACTGGAACCAGAATGGATGAGACAGTCGGCGGAGAAACTCATCGCGGCCGTAGTGGTGGATAATTGCTTCCGCGATAAGAACGCCAAGCTTGGTCATGCGCTCCCCCAACCAAGGGGGAACCCGTCCGCTGTGAAGCGGCAAATCGGCGCTACCTGATCTCTTTGACATCTCGTCACCTTTAGGCGCCCCAGACCAGAAACACAAGCAGAGCAGCCCACAGTTCTCACGCGGCGGTAAGGGTCCGGTCAGCATCGGTAGAACTCAAATTCCAAGCGTGGCGCAGGCGGGGTGGCCAGATGCAGTACCTGACTGCCTTTCCAGCAGATTGGAAGCGGGTGTTTTCAACAAAGCACGCGCGAACTAGCGACCACGACGTTCTTGGAGAAAGTCTTGCAGATATCTTTTTTGCCGGTCCAGATCGAGTGATTGCGACTCTTGTCAGAATGGCTGATTATTCTCGCATGAGGCGGCGCCGCGGAGGCGATAAAACAGGAGCCGCTGAAGCGGCTCCTGAAACCTTTAGTTGACGGAGGACCACTGGCTACGAACGTCTTCAGCACTCTTGGTCAGGTGGATGTGCTCATCGACGTGGTCGACCCAATCCAGAGGAATAAAGTGGTGTTGACCATCGTCAGAGTCCGATTTTGTCAGCTTGATGCGAGACGTGCCATCCATGTGGTCCACCGTACCAACATGCGCACCATCCGCGCCGATGACTTCCATGTGTTCCTGAACCTGTTCTGCAGCGATCATGGCGTTTTCTCCTACGTTTAGATTGCGTAGTGGCAACGTTTACCGAATGGCTTGGTTCCCATGTCCAGCCGACGAAACCAGATCGCGCGACCGCATCGTAATGGAGCATTGCCCGCGGTGAAGATGATCTGCTCGTCCGCGCGCATGCGCAGGACTTCGTGCGGCTGGATCAGCTGCCTGGAGGCAAGTTGCTTCGAGCGTGTTCGTGAGGACCCGCGCGATTGGAAACTGCGACTGACCTGGTCAATCTCAACCGTGGTCGTACCACACCTGCGCGATATGTAGTCGGCGGTATCCGGATCGTTGATCGCGGCGAAGGATATCCAGCTGGCGCTCTCGAACCACTTGCTGGACGCGTCCCTACCGCCATAGGTCTCCCGCAGTTGCCCGATCGACTGATAGATCATCGTCAGCGTGATCCCGTATTTCCGACCAGCATCGCGCGCCGTCTCCAGAACGCGCATGTAGCCCAGCCTTGCGACCTCATCGAGCAGAAACAATGCTCGCCCTTTGATCGCTCCATCCCGATTGTAGATTGCGTTGAGGAAGGAGCCGATGATGACACGCGCGAGGCCAGAATGGGTCTCCAGCGTCTTGAGGTCGATGTTGATGAAGACGTCGGTCTCGCCATCGGCCAGCGCCTCGGTGGAGAAGTTCGAGCCCGACACCAACGCGCCGTAGTTCGCATAGCTCAGCCAGTGCGTTTCCTTGATCGCATTGGCGTAGACGCCGGAGAATGTCTCAGGCGTCATGTTGACGAAGGCAGCGACATTCTCCTTAACGAAAGCCGACGCTGAATTGTCGTAGATCTCCTGCAGGCGCGCGCGAAGCTTTGGCTCGGGCTCCGACAGATTGGCACGAACCTGCCTTAAAGTCTGGTGCTTTGCGTCCGTGTGGCCGGATAGACAAACGTCTGATATCATCGCGGTCAATAGCTGTAGTCCGGATGAGCGGAAGAAGTCGTCGCGGACGCCAGTCGCGCGAGCGCTGTCGCTCATGATCCACGATGCGACGGCCGCGATATCCTCTTCCTTGGTGGCGCCGTGACGACCGATCCAGTCGAGCGCGTTGAAGCCAGAACCAGCGTTCTTCGGGTCGAGAACGATGACGCGCCGACCCGCCTTGCGCCGGTGCTCCATAACCATCGGTGCCACCTCGTTGGACGGGTCGAGCACGACAAGCGAGCCGCCCCATTTGAGCGCGGTCGGGATCGTGACGGACGTGGAGGCGTGGTCGTAGGCTTGCATCCCTGGGCGCGTTTCGTCTCTCCAGGAAACCTGCTGGCGACCTCTTCAAACGCCGACAGAAGATCAGCCTCTTCCACCTCGATCTCCCCAATCCCCGCACGCAGCGCGATGCGCCCGATGCGCTCGGCGTCACGTGTTTCGGCCTGCTTCAGTTGCTCCTGCAGGCGAGCAATCTCTCCACGGAGTTTGGCGGTTGGCTTCTTCATGGGCGTCGCTTCCTCGTGGCTTTCAGTCCGATGAAGCCGAAGCTTGCCCTCAAATTTCTCCCGCGGGAAAGGTGCAATGTTGCACCTCGCCAAGGCGCCAGCTTTTGGCGAATGATCCCGCCGTTCCGAAGGAGCGGATCCAAGGGCGCAATTATACGTCACTGACGCGACGCCTTGCTTTTGGGCCTTGGCGGGCCCTCCGCTCCCGACGAACGGTTTGATCTTGTTCGATGCTAGGAGCTCGTTGTCGTCATGGCCGTCCCGCATTTCTCAGTCAGCATCGTTGCCCGCGGCTCCGGCCGCAGCGCTGTGCTGTCGGCGGCCTACCGGAATTGCGCCAAGATGGAATTCGAGCGGGAAGCCAGGACGATCGACTATTCCCGCAAGCAAGGGCTGCTGCATGAGGAATTCGCCGTTCCCGAGGACGCGCCGCAATGGCTGCGGGAAATGATTGCCGATCGTTCGGTCTCCAGCGCCTCGGAAGCATTCTGGAACACGGTCGAGGCGTTTGAGAAGCGCAGTGATGCGCAACTTGCCAAGGATGTCACCATTGCCTTGCCGATCGAGCTTTCCGCCGATCAGAACATCGCGCTGGTTCGCGACTTCGTCGAGCGGCACATCATCGCCAAGGCAATGGTCGCCGACTGGGTGTTTCACGATGCTCCTGGCAATCCGCACATCCATCTGATGACCACCTTGCGGCCGCTGACCGAGGACGGGTTCGGCGCCAAGAAGGTCGCGGTGTTGGGAGCTGAGGGCGATCCTCTCCGTAACGATGCCGGCAAGATCGTCTATGAGCTTTGGGCCGGTGGCGCCGACGACTTCAACGCCTTTCGCGACGGATGGTTCGCGCTCCAGAACCAGCATCTGGCGCTCGCCGGTCTCGATATTCGTATCGATGGACGCTCCTTCGAAAGGCAAGGGATCGAGCTGACACCGACCATCCATCTCGGCGTCGGGACCAAGGCGATCGAGAGGAAAGCTGAGGGAGCCGAGGAGACGGTCGCGCTCGAGCGGCTGGAACTGCAGGAAGAACGCCGAAAGGAGAACGCCCGGCGGATCCAGCGCAATCCGGAGATCGTGCTCGACCTCATCACCCGCGAGAAGAGTGTCTTTGAAGAGCGCGATGTCGCCAAGGTCCTCTATCGCTACATCGACGACGCCGCGCTCTTCCAGAACCTGATGGCGAGGATCCTGCAAAGCCCACAAACGCTGCGGCTCGACCGCGAGCGGGTGGATCTCGTCACCGGTGTCAGGGCGCCCGCGAAGTACACGACGCGGGAGCTGATCCGCGTTGAAGCTCAGATGGCCAACCAGGCAATCTGGCTGTCGCAGCGATCCACTCATGCGGTTAAGCCAGCGGCCTTGAACGGGGTATTCTCTCGTCATGATCGTCTGTCGGACGAGCAGAAGACGGCGATCGAACATGTCACTGGTCCGGCGCGGATTGCTGGCGTCATCGGCCGCGCCGGCGCCGGCAAGACGACGATGATGAAAGCGGCGCGCGAGGCCTGGGAAGCGGCGGGATATCGCGTCGTCGGCGGTGCGTTGGCGGGCAAGGCGGCCGAAGGTCTTGAGAAGGAAGCGGGGATGACCTCCCGCACCCTATCGGCCTGGGCGCTGCGATGGGATCAAGGTCGTGACCGGCTTGATGACAAGACCGTCTTCGTGCTCGACGAAGCCGGCATGGTCTCGTCCCGGCAGATGGCACGCTTCGTCGAAGCAGCGACGCTGTCCGGTGCGAAGCTCGTCCTGGTTGGAGATCCCGAGCAGCTTCAGCCGATCGAAGCCGGTGCTGCGTTCCGCGCTATTGACGAGCGGATCGGCTATGCGGAACTCGAGACAATCTACCGTCAGCGCGAACAATGGATGCGCGATGCCTCGCTCGATCTGGCGCGCGGAAACGTCTCGGCGGCGCTCGACGCTTATGCGGATCGCGATATGGTTCGGACCGCCTGGACCAGGGGCGAGGCTATCGCTTCCCTGATCACTGACTGGGACCGCGAATACGATCCGGCCAAGGCGACCCTGATCCTCGCCCATCGCCGGGTCGACGTGCGTTTGCTGAACGAGATGGCGCGCGGCACACTGGTCGAGCGCGGCGTGATCGAAGCTGGCCATGCGTTCAAGACCGAAGACGGGACGAGACACTTTGCGGCGGGCGATCAGATGGTCTTCCTAAAGAATGAGGGATCGCTTGGCGTCAAGAACGGCATGTTGGCGCGTGTCGTCGAGGCGCAGCCAGGACGCATCGTGACCGAGATAGGTAGTGGGGAAGACCGGCGCCAGGTCGTGGTCGAGCAACGCGTCTACACCAATGTCGATCACGGTTACGCCACCACCGTCCACAAGAGCCAGGGTGCCACCGTCGATCGCGTCAAGGTGCTAGCGTCGAGCACGCTCGACCGGCATCTCTCCTATGTCGCCATGACCCGCCATCGCGAGACGGCAGAGCTTTATGTCGGGTTGGAAGAGTTCGCGCAGCGGCGCGGTGGCGTGCTGCTTGCCCATGGCAAAGCGCCTTACGAACACAAGCCGGGCAAGCGGGACAGCTACTTCGTGATGCTCGGTTATTCTGATGGCCAGGAGCGCACCGTCTGGGGCGTCGATCTCGCGCGGGCGATCGATGAAGCGAAGGCCGAGATCGGTGATCGCATCGGCCTCAAGCACGTCGGATCGCAACGCGTCACGCTTCCAAATGGCAAGGAGGTCGACCGCAATTCCTGGAAGGTCGTGGCGGTCGAGGAGCTGGCGATGGCCCGCCTTCATGAGCGGCTCTCGCGGGCTAGATCGAAGGAGACGACGCTCGATTACCAGGACGCCTCGCACTATCGCGCCGCGCTGCGATTTGCCGAGGCACGTGGCCTCCATCTCATGAATGTTGCCCGCACCATCGCGTACGACCAGCTTCAATGGACCGTCCGGCAAGCGTCGAAGCTCGCCGAGCTCGGCACGCGCCTTGCCCAAGTTGCGGCAAAGCTTGGCCTTGGCGGAGCGAAGTCGAGCGCATCGACACTGTCTGCAATCAAGGAGGTAAAACCCATGGTCTCTGGTACGACGACCTTCCCCAGATCGATCGCTCAGGCGGTCGAAGACAGGCTCTCGGCCGACCCCGGCCTGAAGGACAACTGGTCGGCGGTATCTGCTCGCTTCCATTACGTCTTTGCGGATCCTCAGGCCGCTTTCAAGGCGGTCAACGTAGACGCCATGCTGACGAATGGGACGGTTGCCGCAACGACGCTTATGCGGATTGCCGAGCGGCCGGAAAGCTTCGGCGCGCTGAAGGGCAAGACTGGCCTGTTTGCAGGCAGCACCGAGAAGCAGGCACGCGATACGGCAATCCTCAACGCGCCAGCTCTCGCCCGTGATCTGCAGGGCTTCATCGCGAAACGGGCGGAGGCGGCCAGCCGCTATGAAGAGGAGGAACGCGCGGTCCGCACGAAGCTCTCGCTCGACATCCCTGCCCTCTCGGCATCGGCAAAGCAGGTGCTCGGCCGCGTGCGCGATGCCATCGATCGAAACGATATCCCCACCGGTCTCGAGTTCGCGCTCGCGGACAGACAAGTGAAGGCCGAGCTCGAGGGATTTGCCAAAGCCGTGTCGGAGCGCTTCGGCGAAAGAACCTTCCTGCCACTTGCGGCAAAGACCGCAGATGGCAAGGCGTTCGAGGCAGCGTCCGCGGGCATGCAGCCGGCGCAGAGACAAGAGCTGCGTTCCGCCTGGGACACGATCAGAACCGTCCAGCAACTGGCTGCGCATGAGCGAACGGCTGTGGCACTCAAACAGGCCGAAACCATGCGCCAAACCCAGACGAAAGGGTTGTCGCTGAAATGATGTCTTATGCCTCTTTCACCCCGGCCGTTGTCCGCCAACGGCGCCCGGCCATCGCTCTCCTCGCGGTTTCCTGCGAGCCTTACGCTCGCAGCAAACGTCGGCGCCGGTATTGGTGGCCTTCGAATCAACACCACGCCCAGCGATCGGAGACCGAGCCGCCTCGAAACTAAAACTTTGTACTAATCCAGGCCGAGCTTCTTACGAAGGTCTGCATTTTCCGAACGGAGCTTTTCCGCCAGCGACTTTCGAAGTTTCTTATTTTCTGCTTCGAGCGCAATCAGATCAGCGAGATCGGACGCGCCGAAAGGAGTGGTAGAATCGAGGTTATTGGCCCCTTGTCTGACTTTGAGCGGAGCTGCCTTGGTCGCAACCTTTTGTGTCGGCTCCTTAATGGCGCTCACCGATGATCCCAAGGATGTGGACTTGGTTTCCGACGCACGTTTGGAATTTTTTTCGGCTAGTGCAGCGGCCATCTCTGCCTTGCTTCGACGGCGAGCACGCGTTTTCTTAGTTGTTTCCTGCGATACCGCCGGCTCAACGTTTTTCGAATTCTGGGAAATTTCGTCGGCCATGAATGTCTCCTAGATGATACCAGCATTGTCTTGTACCGTACAAAGCACAGTGTCAACATGTTGTCCCCTTCGCGCAGGTGACTGTTGAATGAAAGGCACGAGGGTGGATGGGACAGCTCGCCAATACGGCTTTGGTGCCAGTTAGGGTTACTTGTATCACTCCGCTGATGTGTTCGGCGTATTTCGAGTGAAGAGTGGTCACCAACGGACTGATACAGATGATTTTGCGACTGGCGTACTACCATGCGCAAGCACTTTGAGGCCTGGGCCTAAAGCCTTACGTGGCCGCTCGACGGCCAAGAATTGCTTCGCTGGATTGGATCAATAAGGCTCGTTCGACGACGAGTGGGTGCTTCGCGATGCTCTCACCCCGATCGCCCTTTCGCAGTACCTCTCAAATTAAGTGCAGGAGTGCCGACCGGAACTACGCAGATGTCCACGCACTAGCAACTCAACCGACACTCGTCGGCGCTACACGTTGCCGACCCATTGGGATCAGGCGTCGAACAATGTCTCGTCAGTTTGAGCACGAAGAGGATGCAATGCGCCTTACTCTCGAACGCCATAGGAACGAGCCTCTGCGCAGCTATCGCGCGATCCCCAATACGGTTTCTCCTTGAAAGTACGTATGCCCCGAAGCGTAGAACGGAACGCTCCGGGGCAGCTGACCGCTTTGTCTCTCAATCTCGATTCGGCCGGGACCAGATGAGTTTGAGGTCGTCCTCTCCCTCTACATCTGCGAGCGTCGCGTAAATTGGAGCCGCGAAACTGGGATCGTCAAGCTTGATCGACAGGTAGTCGCGGCCCTGGTCTGAGGTTTTTTTCCATGCTGCTCCAAACTCGACGCCGCCTGAGTAAATCCTATATTGAGGTCCTTTTTCGGAGGGGCTTTCAACGCGGTCAATGCGCGCCTTGATGTTCATTGCCAGCGTACGAATAGAGCCGGTGTAGCCGCTTTCGGTGACGGCAAAAGTCCCAATCGTTGCCATTCTTCGTTCCTTCCAGTTTTGGTGCCGCGGACTGTGCGCCGGCAGCTGTTGTAAAAGGACCAGCGAAAGCCAGCCCCACCAATATAAAGGCGCAAGGGAGCGAAGGGCGGCAAGTCGCAGATCTGCGAGTGGTAGAGGATTGCAAAGGATGGCGCGCATGGGTGAAAACGGCTCTGTGCGGATTTGGCGCGAGGTCTTAGTGGCACGGACAGCTATCCACGCGTTCTCAACGCCAGTGTTCCCAAACGTTCATCGAGAGCAACAGGCATATAATTGCGCTCTGCTTCGTTTGTGGAGACCTGCCGCCACCGCAAAGCGGTCCTTGTTGACTTGGCCTTCACTCATAGGGCCAACGAATGAATCGTCGCAATACGCTATTGGACCGGCGCCAGTCAGATGGCGACCATTACCCCGGGAACAACGTCAACAGCGAGAAAAACAATGGGAAAAATTCAGGCCGCCCTAACGGGCGCGGTATCGAGCATCTGCCTGGCTCCGGCACTTCACGCGGAGACCCTTGTCGTCAACAGCTACGGGGGTCCATACGAAGACATCATCCGGCGCGAGATCATTGAACCATTCGAGCGACAGACGGGCATCGATGTCGTCTACGATGCCGTTGGCGCGGCGGCGCAGGACTATGCAAAGATCAAAGCGACCAAGGGGCGGCCGGGTTTTGACGTCGCGGTGATGACAGCCTCTCAATCAATGCAAGGCTGTCAGGATGGCGTGTTGGAACGGCTTGATCCCGCAAGCATTCCGAACCTTCGCTACGTGGCACCGAAGCTTGCCGACTCGGCAGGCCCGTGCGGCGCTGTCCATGAGCTCCAATACTTGTCGCTCCTGTACCGGACCGACAAGTTGGCCTCACCGCCCCGGTCCTGGTCCGCGCTTGCGTCGCCAGAACTAAAAGGCAGGATTGTACTGCCGACATTCCAGAACATCATGGCGCTTTATCTAGTCGAGATCTTTGCGACCATGAACGGTGGCGATCTGACGGGGAATCTGGACCCAGGCTTCAGGGCGATGTCTGACGTCGCGAGGCAGTCAATCGGATTCGAGCAGAGCTCGGCAATCCTAGAAAGCTATATCAAAGACGGAACGGTGTGGGCCATGCCGTTCTGGAACGGTCGCGCCCAACTGCTGGTCGATAGTGGCTTACCGGTCGACTACGTCCGACCCGTTGAAGGAACCATTCCACTGATCGCGACGCTCAACATTCCCATAGCGGCCGAACACAAGGCATCTGCGAGACGGTTTATCGATTTTTTTCTGAGCAAGACCAGTCAGGAAGCATGGGTGCGCGCCTATAAGGTGGGCAGCGCACGAAGAGATATCGACGTTCCAGACGAGGTGCGAGCCCGACAGATCACGACGGAAGCGGATCTCGAAAGTCTGCTGCTGCCGGATCTCTCAGTTGTTGCAACACGCCTGCGAGAGTGGGGAGAGAAATGGGAACGCGAAGTTGTCGCGCATCAGGATTGAGGACGCAAAATGACCATACTCGCACTTGATCTCCCCAGTCGGCGACGCAACTCGCGTCGCAACCTTGCACCGGCGTTTGGGCTATCGCCAGCCGGCCTGATGCTCGTCCTTTTCTTTGCCATGCCGATGGGAATGATGATCGGGACAAGCTTCCACGATTCATCCTCAGGAGCCTTGAGCTTCCAAGCTTATGAACGATTATTGAGTGACGGCTTGACGCTGACAGGCTTTTGGCGAACCACAGTAATGTCATGTCTCGTGGCGGTGGCCGCGACTGCGCTCGCCTTTCCACCAGCCTACTTTCTTGCACGTTCGAAAAGCAGATTTCGCATCATTGTCCTGGCGCTCGCCCTGGCTCCGGAGCTCGCGGGGGTCGTGCTGCGAACCTATGGATGGCTCATTATTCTGGAAGATCGCGGCTTCATCAATGACATCCTTCTCCACTGGGGTGTTATCGCTGAGCCGTTGAGCCTATCGAAGAACCTCTTTGCGGTAGTGGTGGGTCTCACGCATGTGGTCCTTCCCTTTGCCGTTCTGTCGCTAACAACGAGCATTCAAGGTATAGATCAAAATCTCGAACGCGCTGCCCAGATGCTTGGCGCAAACCGGCTGTCGGTCATTAGAATGATCCTCGTGCCATTGTCAGTGCCCGGAATTGTCAGCGCGCTCTTGTTGTCGTTCACGATGGCGGCGAGCGCTTATGCGACCCCCGCGCTTCTCGGAGGAGCTGGGTTCAAGGTTCTGGCAACAATGATATCCGAACAAGTGCTCTTCTATGTTGATTGGCCATTTGCTGCGGTGATGGCGAACGCGCTGCTCATCCTCATGCTCATTGTCTCCTACGCCGGCTTGAACGTCGAGAAACGTCTGCGCGACAAGCGCGATGCAAAACAGAGAGGTTGAAATGAACCGACTGATCTCCCTTCTCTTTTGGACTACCCTTGTGATCGTTCTGGCATTTATCACGCTACCGCTGCTGGTGGTCGTCGCTGCATCGCTAAGCCCAACAGCCGACGTCACCTTCAGCCCATCGGCGTGGACGCTTCAGTGGTATCAGAACCTCGTTTCGCAGAAATGGCTGGAGCCGTTCGCGCTTAGTGTGAAGATCGCGTTAGCGGTTTCGCTGATAAGCGGCATCATTGGTACGCTTGCCGCTTACATCGTGGCTTTCGAACGTATCCCAGGCGGCAGCGCGGTCATGGCCGCGCTATTGTCCCCGCTTTCGGTTCCACAGATTGTTAAAGGGGTCGCGATCGTTCTGTTTCTCTCGGTCCTTGGCCTGCAGCCGCTGCTTGGCACGACATCCTTGATCGCCGCGCACTGCGTGCTCGCACTACCTTTCGTAATTAGGATGGCCGCCACATCGATCGCGAATTTCGACGGTAACCTCGATCGGGCGGGTCAGATCCTTGGTGCTAGTCGCTGGCAGCGTGCATGGCACATTCTACTTCCAGCGATTAAGCCGGGCGTTCTGTCAGGTATGACGTTTGCCTTCGTTATCTCCTTCAACAACATTCCATTGTCCGTGTTTCTCGTCCGCCCCGGAGACACGACGCTCCCTATAACCGTTATCAATTATCTCGAATATAGCCTCGATCCGGTCCTGGCGGCGGTCAATGTGGCATCGATGATTTTTATCCTCGTTGTCATCCTCGCATTCGAAAAATTTAGCGGTTTTTCCGCCCAGCTTCATGGAGGTAGCAAATGAGCGAACTTGATATCGAACTTGTTTGTGTAAGCAAGGCATATGGCGCGATTTCGGTCGTCAGGGACGTTGACCTGCAGGTCCCGAAAGGTGAGTTTGTGAGCGTTCTCGGGCCGTCGGGATGTGGCAAGACCACGACGCTCAACATGATTGCTGGCTTCAATCAGCCAAGCCGCGGAGACATCAAAATACGAGGGCGAAGCCAGGTAAATGTTCCACCAGAGCGACGAAATATTGGGTTGGTTTTCCAGAACTACGCGCTTTTTCCTCATATGACTGTGGCTGAGAATGTCGCATTCGGTCTCAAGATGAAGTGTACGCCCAAGGTTGAAATCGCTTCAATCGTGGAAAGGAGCCTGCGTGGCGTACACCTTGAAAAACTGGCTGATCGCTACCCGAAGGCACTTTCCGGTGGACAACAGCAGCGTGTCGCTCTTGCCCGCGCTCTGGCACCCAGACCATCCGTTCTTCTTCTGGATGAACCACTGTCGAACCTCGACTTGAAACTGCGTGAATCCATGCGTGGCGAGCTGAAGGACATACAACGTGAACTCGAGATGACGTTCGTATATGTTACCCATGATCAGGAAGAAGCGATGGCGATGTCAGATCGCATTGTGGTCATGTCGAACGGGGTCATCGCGCAGCAGGGGACGCCGGAGGCACTTTATCGGCATCCAGTTTCAACGTTCGTAGCGGACTTTATCGGCCGATCGAATATCATCGGTGTTCAACGAATGGTAAAGGGGCCGGGAGGTTGTGTGGTGTCGCTCACGGGCAGCGACGTTACGCTTCGGGTGGCAGTTGCACCCTCTCATGCAACACCGCGCTATGCCGTCATCCGCCCTGAGGATGTGCTCTTGTTGGCCGGCACGCCACTCGTCGCCGAGGAAAACCTCAACGTTCTGGAAGGTCAACTTGATCGCGTGACAAATCTTGGGGCATCCCTGGAGTTATCAATCCAGATCGCGTCCGGCCTTTCTCTTTGCGCAGCAGTGCGATCGTCGGAAGCAGGCATTCTGCCAGCGACCGGCATGCCAATAAGGCTTGGCGTCGATCCTTCGGCTGTCACGCTCCTGAACGAGTAAGGGTTGGTCGATAACTCTCGCTTATCAATGCAACTGCTTACTTATTGGAGCTGGCATCACCCTACAAAATAAGATCGGGACAGCCTCACAAAGAGGCTTATCCTTAGGAGATATGAGAATGCTGACAAGAGAAAAGATAACCGCAATTCAGCATGACAGCAATGTCTGCGCAGATATCGTGGGTTTCGACTTCGACCGCTATGATGAGCGCGATATCAAGGAAGTCCGCAAGTACTGGCTCCAGTATGGGGTCATTCGTTTCAAGCATACCCGCATCACAGACGACCAGCAGGTGAAATTCTCGCGTCATTTCGGTGAATTTGTTATCCATCCAAAGCAGCTGCAGGAGGGTGGTCATCCATCCCACCCGGAAATCCTTGTGATCAGCAACTCAATGAAGGATGGAAAGCCAAGTGGCGCGATGGGTAATAGCGAAGCGACTTGGCACACGGATACTTGGTTCTATGAAAGGCCGCCAGCCGGCGCTATTTTGCGCGCCATAAAAGTCCCGCCTTCGGGCGGAGATACTTACTTCCTTTCAACCTACATTGCCTATGAGACCCTGCCGGTGGCGCTAAAGGCAGCCATCGATGGCCGGCAGATCTTCTTCCAGAACGTTTATGACAAGACCGGGAAGATCAGACTTGGGAAGGCGGAGCCAATCAGTCGGGACTTCCGAGAATGGAGCGGTGTTGTCCACCCTCTCGTACGCACACACGGCGAGACGGGACGAAAGGCTCTTTACTTGGGCGGCACATCAGAGGGGGCGTGGATTGTCGGTATGAGCATCGAAGAGAGCAATGCCATACTCGCGGAGCTGTGGGATCACACGACGAACGGAAGCGATGTCTTCGTTCAGAGCTGGGACGAAGGAGACATTATGATGTGGGACAACCGCTGCACCATGCATCGGCGCGATTCATTCGATCCGTCGTTTGTTCGCGTCATGCATCGCACAACAACATCCGGCGAACGCCCGATCTAAGCCAGACAAGAAAAAAAGGTTATCGGCTATGACAGGACTTTACCGGCTTGTTGAGCGTCATCCACCCTTGTCATCAGAGCTAGTTGAGCTCTTGTCTCTGGTCGAGACGGCTACGATCGGCCACACTGAACATCTGGGGTTCGTTGGAGCCGGTATCGTTCCGCTATGCTCGGCTCGTATTGCCGGCGTTGCGGTGACCGTCGCGGCACCCGGCCGCGACGGAGCGATCATCTACCGCGCCGTCGACCAACTTTTGCCTGGAGATGTCTTGGTGATTTCTCGGGTGGACGGAGACGATATTGCCTGCGTTGGTGGAGGTGTCGCCACGGCAGTCAAAGCCAAGGGAGCAGCCGGAATCATAATCGATGGGCCTTGTACCGACACCGAGGAGATCATTGCTACGGGACTGCCGGTATGGTGCAGAGGCCGGTCTTCAAAGACGACCAATCGTCAGTTCAACATCGGTGGGTCGCTCAACGTTCCAGTAGCTTGTGGCCGGACCGCAATCCTACCGGGCTATGCAATCCTTGCCGACTGCTGCGGTGTCTTCGCGACTGACCGTCAGGCCATGCAATTGATTGCTGAGCACGCACTCACTCGGCAAAAACGATCCACGCTGATTCGCAGTCATCTGGCCGCCGGTCATTCAATATTTGATTTCGAGGAACCTGCACGTGAAAATCGCTTTGATTCAGATGAGCTCTCAGCCTGACCTTGGCCACAATTTGGCGGAGGTCGAACGCATGATGACTGAAGCACTTGCCGGTAATCCCAATCTCATCGTTCTTCCTGAGCATTTTGATTGGATGGGCGGATCTTCCGACGATAAACGCGCCGCGGCCGATTTCGTGCCCGGCGGTCAGGCATATAATTGTGTACAAGATTTCGCGCGACGCCACCGCGTCGCTGTTCATGCTGGCAGCCTGATGGAACGATGCACTCGAAGCGGCAAGGTATTCAACACGACCGTCATTTTTGATTGTGATGGCGGTCATGTCGGCGCGTATCGAAAGATCCACCTATTCGACATCACCACGCCAAATGGAGTGCGGTATGCTGAATCGTCGGTCGTCGCGGCAGGAGATGGTCTTCTTGTCTATGATCTGAATGGGTGGAAGGTCGGGTGCGCCATCTGCTACGACTTGCGCTTCTCACGTTTGTTCGACCGGTTAGCTCAGGAGGTCGTCGATATCTTCATTCTCCCTGCCGCGTTCACACGACAGACAGGCGAAGCTCATTGGGAAGTCCTATGCCGCGCAAGAGCAATCGAGTATCAGGCGTTCTTCGTGGCATGCGGTCAATGTGGCAGCTACCCCGCTTTGAGTGGTAACCCGCGAGAAACATTCGGCTCGTCGTTGGTTGCTGATCCTTGGGGCGAAATCATTGCAAATGCAGGTCAAAAGCCATGCGTCCTTCATGTCACACTCGACCGAAAGCGACTTGATGAAGTGAAGGGGTTAATTCCCATGAGGAGCCATCGTGTCGACATGAACAGGGTTCAGATGCAGGTCCATCCCTCCGGCCGATGAGATATTTAATGGCCTAAAACTTCATGCAGATTTACTCCTCGCTTATCCCGACCCATCCTAGTCTCCTTCTCCGAACGAGGAGAAATGGAGATGAAGGAAACTCATTTTCAAAGCACGCACGCACAATTCCTATCTGCAGCCGCACTGCGTGATGCTGGCGCCGAGCTGGACACGGGTGAGATGCTCGCAGCAATGGACAATGCTTGGTTGGATATTCGCTCTGGCAAAGCGTTCGGAACCAAGGCGGTGTTGTCCCTTCCAGAGGAAGACTTCTGGCGCGATAGCACCGTTGCACACCGCCGAAGAGAGTTTTTGGACGAAAGACTGGGTTGGAAGCTTTCGTGCCTCTACAGCGTCAACGAGCGCTACGGCGGTGTAAAAATTATAGGCGCCAATTCATTCAACCGGCAGCTGGGACTACCTCGCTCGACCTCAACGATCGTTCTCATGGAGAAGAAAACGCTACGGGTGCTTACGATTATGGATGGGACCAGTATCTCTGCCCGCCGCACGGGCAGCTATGCCACGATGGTGCTGGATGCCTTTTGCGGCCAAGACAAACCAGTATCGGTTCTGCTTTTCGGAACAGGTCCGACAGCCCGCGCTGTTGTGGAATGTCTTAATTACCGCTGTGCCGAACGAATCGGCAAATTCGCAATCCAGGGCCGATCGATTGGGCGCGCGCAACAGTTTATCGACGCAATCGATTTTCCAAACAGCCTGAACCTGGAACCAGCCGAAGAAACATCACTTAGTAAAAGTGATTTCATTATCACGGCGACAAATGCTCGGGCCCCGATATTCAGTCAAGATGAGTTGGCGCGCGACGCCGTCAGCCTGCATCTTGGCGGGGACGAGATACCCGAGAGCTATTTGCAGCGGGTTTTGCGGACCGGCATGGTCGTTTGCGACGATCTCCGTACTGTATCTCATCGCAACTCGCAAAGTATTGCGCTGCATTTTTCCCGCCGTGGTCTTTCATTGGAGGAGGTAGGGCCGCTACTCGGCCTTCATGACCTGACAATGATAGGAGCGCCCCCTGTCCGGCGCGAGGGACCTGTATGTGTCACCTGTGTCGGACTACCAATGCTGGACCTCTACGCGGCGCAAGCCACCTACGAGAAATACTGCCGGCGCAGCGCATTGGATAGAAGGTGACTGGCGATGTTCATAGCCCATTTGCTTGGCAAGCATATAGCGGACGTCGCCCGGCAAGGTCCACCGCCTGAAACGAGCGATACCGTCCTTCGTCTCGTGCTCGACGTCGTGGCAGCAGGTGCAGCCGGCTGGATCTGCGACGGGCCACGTGCTGTGCGTCGTTCCGTTTCATCGGTCTTTGGATCGGGCGACGCGCCAATCTGGTTTTGCGGCACGGGTTCGAGCGCAACCGGAGCCGTACACTGCAATGTCGCCGCATGTTGCGCGCTTGATGTCGATGATGGTCATCGGGCTGCACGCGGGCATCCAGGCGCTGCGGTCGTAGCGACAGCTCTCGCGCTAGCGCAGTTGCATGATCGCCCGACCGATCGGTTCTTGGCCGCGATCGTCGCAGGCTATGACGTCGGCGTAAGAATTGCCGCGGCTCAAAATCCCGTCGGGATCGCCACGCGACAATCCGGTCGATGGGCGAGCCTCGCGTCCGCTGCAACGGCGGCGGCATTCCTGGGACACCAACCAGGAGTGATTGCGCATGCTCTATCGATCGCGGGCGTGCTTGCACCAAACCAGCAGGCGAATGGCAGCTCCGGCTACTCATCGCTTACCGGAAACGATGTGAAGGAAGGGATAGCTTGGAGCAGCGCCACCGGATTAATGGCGCTGGAACTGGCATCTCATGGGCATACAGGCCCTGAGGATTTCCTCGATCATCCCAACTTCTACGACGGCGAGAGAATTCTATCTGATCTGGGGAGCCGGTGGGAAGTCAACGGTCTTTATTTGAAACCATATGCCTGCTGCCGCTACATTCATCCAGCACTCGATCGGCTTTGCGACCTTATCGACCAGCACGATATCGTCGCTGAAGAGGTCCGCTTGGTTGAAGTTGAAACCTTCGCCTGGGCAACAAAACTCGGCAATCGAACCAATCCTGACAACCTGATCGAGGTTCAGTACAGCCTTCCTTATTGCCTGGCCGTCGCGCTGGTCGATGGCCCTCAGGCGCTGCTTCCTCCGCGTTGGGACTGTCTAGGCCGCCCCGACATTGAATCAGTCGCCAAGAAAGTTAAAATAGTCGTGCGCGACGACATTGACGCCCTTTTCCCGTCTGAAACATTGGCGGTCGTCAGGGTCGAGACCAGCACAACTCGCGTTACATCAGAGATTGGAACTCCGTTCGGAGATCCGCGCTATCCCATGCTTTGGTCAGATGTCGAAAAGAAGCTTCGTGTCTTAACACGCGACGTCCTTGCCGCCCAGCAACAAGGAGAAATTATCGACGCCGTGCTATCCCTAGCCTCCGGAGAAATCTCGCCGCTGCTCAGTGCGCTAAAGTCAACGTCCCCGCCCCGCACGCTCGACAAAATTTGTCACCAACCGTCGGCCCCAGTTGACGGCGAGGGCGTAAGATTTTGGTAAGCTGTGAACCGATCGGAGCTGATCAAATACAAACTGGTCGCTGTCGCCGAGGATATCTCGTCGTGTTTCGACGCTAGCTGTCCCGGCGTAGCGCCGCCGGGACAGCTGCAAAATCACGAATATGGGGATTGGCAAATCGCGCGGACGCCCGCGCGAGGGACATAGGTATTGTCCGTAGCTCGATAGGTCTTATAACGCGATGCGCACCATTCGTAGTGACTGGGACTGACGCTCGTAGGGCGGTTAGCATTATTGATAGCGCCACTGATTACAGCCCCAGCGCCAAAGGCGGCGAGTGGATACCACCAGCCATCGGAATGACGGCGGTAGCCTCGGCGATAGTCGCGATAGCCGCGGTGGCCATGATACCAGCCAGCGCGATGATCCCAGCGGCGATACTGAATTTGTTCGACGCTATCAGTGAACTGCCCTACCGTCGCCGGTGCCTGGGCGGGCATAGCGGAGGCAGGAGCAACGGAGCTAATAACTGTTACAATCGACAAGGCCGCTACGAGGGATTTCTTCAATTGCATTCGATTCTCCAATGATTGACGGAGGTTGGAACAATCCTTGTGACTAAAAGTTCCAGAAAATCATCGGTCCGAGACTGTGTCTCCTCCTACCCTCACTTTCGTATCAAATGCACAACCGACAATCCATTGATCGTCGATCCATGCGACCTTCACAAAGGGTACTTGATCATCGTGAAACATTTATCGTGGTTAAGTCGCGCGATCCTACTTCCATGCAGAGAGGCATCACTTGGGATTGAAGCGCCGGACTTGATGCTGTAGAGCAGTCTTCCCAGATGTCGTGAAAAAACTCCATGGTCGCCCGACCGTTGATATCAACGATCCATCACCCAGTGACGGACTTTGACGTTCACCCGAGCTTCAGGGAATGCGGCATACCGGACCGATCGATTGCTGAAACGGAGCATCTTGCTTTGAGAAGACCAACACGCCAGTTCACCGTTGAGGTCAGGTCGTCAAATCGTCGATCGTCCCTCAAACCAACCTCAATATGGGGTGACATTGACCTGAAGGCGCTCGCCCGTGAAGCCGAAGCTGAAATCGCACGTGATCGGGGCCCGGTCCCGGCGCCCACTTATCCCGTGGAAGAACTGGTTCTGAACCATGTGGAGCCTGTGCCCTGCGCCGATGACGATCGGGCAACAGTCGAAGATAAGGCCGGACCTGAAGTTCTCGGTGCAAAGATTGACAACGACATCGACGTTGCTTTGCCCGTCCGGGTCGCTGCTGTCGGTGAAGAGGCGACCAGGCAGTCTGCGCCGCCACGCAAAACCAATCGGCGACGACCGGGTCGAACCTTAGAGGTTAAGCGCGCTGTTGACGCGGTCGATCGGACAGATATCGACTGGCTGCTGGCCGAAAATCATAAGCTCAAACTGCTGTTCCAAGAGAAGCTTTTGCGAGAAAACGCATTACTGCGAGACATGTTAAATCGAAATTGAGCCCGACGAGATCGCGCTCGTGCTTTGGCCATACTATGGTCTTTCGACGTAGCCGGGGTGACTGGGCCCTGTCGAAATGGTCACTCGACCTGGCTGGTGCAGTTGAGTGTAGGGATGCGAGGAACCTCTGTTGATCTCCTTTGACAACAAAGATTGGTTCTTAACCGGCTTGCGGCAATTAGCTGGTCGCGGCCGGCGTCTCTAGTCGAAGCATTGCACAGATTATGGAATTGGAGACGCTCTTACATGTTTTCGGACACCCCAAAGTCCAGACTTTGATCGCATCGCCATCTGTCGACCCGTTGCACAAAGACGATTCGGTAACCTGGTGGCCGGGACAAGATCCATTAAACCTAAAGGTATATCGGCGCCAAGGTTGCCTGCTCAGTCGACGACCTTTTATCTGATAACGCACATCTTGTAGCACGTTGCCCACCATCAACCGGGCGCCCGAAATGCCCTTACCACTAGGTACGAACCCTCAATGCCCGCTCAGTTCTGTCGGCGATCTGTGTAACGGCATAGGCAATTACCATGTAGATCACGACGGCGACCAGGAAGGCTTCCAGATAGTAGAAGTTCAGCGCCGCGGTCAGCTGCGACTGCGCAAAAATATCAACTACCTCGATGGCGAAACCGAGCGACAGGGCCTTCATGATCACCATGAAGGAATTAGCGAGATCCGGGATTGCCGCGACGATGACCTGCGGAAGCATCACACGGCGAAAAAGCTGGCTCTTTTTGTAGCCTAGCGAATAGGCAGCGTCCGCTTGGCCGGTATCGAAAGAGTTCAAGGCGCCCTTGACGACTTCCGCCTGGAAAGCTGCGACACAGGCCGTCAGCGCCACGATCAGCGTGACCCAGTTCGGCGTCGAGTGGCCGTTGTAGTGTAAGCGGCAAGCTGAGACCGTTCAGCGCGTGTAATTCCACGGCATGAGTGCATCGAGATCGCTGCTGGGCCAACCATTGGCTATGCGCTCGAGCGTCTGGGTGAGCCAGGCCTGCGGATCGATATTGTTCATTTTCGCTGTTTGAAGGAGCGTGGCGATTGTTGCCCAAGTCCTTCCACCGCCATCGCTGCCGGCGAAGAGGCTATTCTTCCTGGTAATTGTCTGTGGCCGGATTGCACGCTCGACTATGTTGTTGTCGAGTTCGATGCGGCCGTCGGTGAGAAAGCGCTCGAAGATGGAGCGACGCGAGGTGGCATAGCGGATCGCCTCGGCCAGCTTCGACTTGCCAGAGATCCGCGGTAGGGTCGTCTCCCAGAGGGCGAAGAGCTCCGTGACAACCCCAGCAGATGTCGCCTGGCGCGCGGCGACACGGGCGTCAGGGCTTTGCCCGCGAGCTGTTTCTTCCACCTGCCAGAGCTTCGCCATCAGTTCCACCGTCTCGGTGGCGATCTTGGAGCTGTCTGAGGCGTGGAGCTCGTAGAACCTGCGCCTGCTATGGGACCAGCAGTAGGCCAGCATCACGCCGTCATTGCCTCCGTCAGATCTGGCAAGCTTGTTATAGGCACCATGTCCGTCAACCTGCAGAATACCGCGATAGCCACTCAGATGCCGGGCGACCCGATCGCCAGCACGGCTATCTTCGAAGCGATAGGCAACCATCGGCGGGCTACTGCCACCGAAGGGTCTGTCATCGCGGGCATAAGCCCAAAGCCAGGCCGTCTTGGCCGATCCGGATCCGGGCGCGAGTGTGGGCAACGTCGTCTCGTCAGCGAAGATACGCTCAGCCTTCTTGACCTCGGCGAGGATGTAGTCGGCCAGGATATCAAGTTCAAAGCCGAGCTTACCCATCCATTGAGCCATCAGCGTCCGGTCAAGCTCGACCTTGTCGCGGGCATAGATTGCGTACTGCTAGGAAACCGGGGTCGGCACCCCCGAGACGGGGATGCCGATGACGAGCATGGAGATAATGTGGGGATGCTCGCCGAAGCTCTACTGATGAAACTTCGTGAAACTGTCGACCTCATCGCGACCCGTACGGACCTGGGTCAGATGAGTATCTTCCGCGGGATGGCCGAAGGAGATGCCAAACAGCAACTTCATCGTGTCGGGCACACCAAGACATTCGCGGACCGTGTCGGCGAAATAACCGAGAACAGTCTGAGGCACGCCTCCGAGGCCACGAGCAGCCAGAGCAAGAAGGAATGTCTGCCCAAACATAACGATGTCGCCAGCGACGCGAACGTTGTCGCCAAACGACGGCATGAGCAGAAACGCCACGTGCGGCGCACCGAAAAAGGTGAAGTTGCGACCAGACGCGATACGCCGGCCTTCGGTGTCGTCTCGCGCTACGCCGAGGCTGCTATAGTAAAGCGCACCATGTTCACGCCGACGCTCGCCGTAGCGACCGTCGAACAGCTTGTCGTCAAAACTGAAATCGAGAGATAGCTTGCCGGTCGATGCGGCGCCGAGCAGAGCTTGTGCCATCTCATCGCGCTTTGCACCGCTGACAATGTGCACCTGCCAAGGCTGTGTGTTGCAATTCGAAGGTGTCCAGCGCGCATCATCGAGAACCTCGCGGATCTGCGCGGGATCGACCGGTGTTGGCGAAAAAGATCTGCACGATTGTCTTGCGCGAACGGTATCGTGAAACGATAGGGTCCTCGTTCTGCATTCGCCAACATGTTCTTTTGTGAGCGTCGCAATTCTTCCATCAGCTCGAATTTTTCGTTCTGACGGCGGTTTTGCCATTCGCCTTTGCAGTTGAAAAGCCGCGATCTTTGCACGATATAACAGCATGAGATGCAGCAATTGGAAACGACTCGATGGACATTTTCGACGGCAATCAGTTCGATGAACTCACAGCCCTGGTGGCGATTGCCAAACACGGTTCATTCAATGCGGCGGGCCGATCGCTACAAAGGCACCCTACGATCGTTTCGAAGCGTATAGCGTCGCTTGAAGCGAGGCTCGGCGTGAGGCTGGTCGAGCGAACCACCAGGCGCGTGGTCATGACTGATGCCGGCTCGCGGCTGGCGGACCAGATCGATCGAGCGACAGCCATTATAGGCGATGCGGAGCAAAAAGCGACGGACGGCGCAGCCGAACTTCAAGGATTGCTTCGTGTCGCTCTGCCAGCCGCGATGGGTAGGTTGTGGATTGCTCCGAAGTTGCCCGAGTTTTCACGCCGGTACCCCGGCCTGACGGTCGAGATCGATTTTGCGGAACGATATGTCGATCTGGTTGGGGAGAATTTTGATGTTGCAATCAGGATGGGGACACTCACCGATAGTCGCTTGGTGGCACGCAAGCTCGGGAACCATCGCATCGTTTTGGCAGCATCTCCTGAGTACATCACACAACATGGCATGCCGAGGCGGCCGAGTGAGTTGCAGCACCACAATGCACTCGTCTACTCTGGACCAGTCGTCAATCCGAATTGGCGCTTCACGCGGCAGGGTCAGCGAGAGAGCATTTCGCCGCAAGGAACCTTCAGATGCAATGACATATGGACATTGCTGGAGATGGCACGCGCAGGCGTAGGTATCGTTTGCGTTGGTGAATGGGCGGTAACCCGCGAGCTGTCAAGCGGGGAACTCGCCCACGTCTTGCCGGATTGGCGGTTCGACGGCGATGGCGGTATCTATATAGTGAGGCCATCCAGCCAATACGCTCCCGCGCGCACTGAAGCCTTCTTGAGCTGGATCCAGAACGACGTTTGGCCAACACTGCCCTGGTAGCGTGTTAGGTTCGCCAATCGGCATGGGAAAGCGGCACTTTGCCCGAGTTTCTACGAATTCATCTCGCTGTTGAACGCCGCTCCAAGCAGCACGATCGACTAGTTCTACTGTTCCAACAGCAAATGTGTGTGCCGCTCCGTGGGCCGGTGTTGACGAGAAGGTCGCTACGCCATCCACCCAATGGCCGCCAATGTAGTGCTTTCCAATCATCTCGTGTCCATCGCCGTGTCTCCGATCGCTATTGCAAGAGCGCGCGTACATGACGCGTTGCGCACATTGTCGACTTCTTGTATTCTTTATATATTTTAATTTCAAGGTTATGAATGTCATTTCGATATGACGATAGGGAACTAGGCCATGCAACATGTTCGTATAAGCAAAGGTGAACTGAATAGTCGGGTGATGGCTATTTTGCGAAAGGCCGGACTTACCGAGTTCCAGGCGAATTCAGTTGCCGACGTCATTGTCGCCGGCGAGGCGGATGGTAGCAAGTCCCACGGTATCTATCGGCTCGATGGCGTCCTACGCACGATCAAGGCGGGCAAGGTGAACCCGGTGGCCACGGCACATGTTGAAAGCAACGAGGCGTCGGCGATTGTAAAGGTCAACGCAGGCGGCGGCTTTGCAAACCCGGCATTTGAGCTTGGATTACCTCATCTTGCTGAACGCGCGGCCAAGTTTGGCATTGCTGCTCTCGTCATCAACGACTGCACACATTTCTCGGCGCTATGGTGGGAAGTGGAAGCTGCTACACGCCAAGGCCTCGCCTGCCTTGCCATGTGCCCGAGTTACGCGACCGTCGCGCCGACAGGTGGCAGCAAGCCGCTGCTTGGCACCAATCCCTTTGCCTTCGGCTGGCCGCGCAGCCAAACCTTCCCCTATGTGTTCGACTTCGCCACCTCGGTCGCCGCGCGAGGAGAGATCGAACTTCATCGTCGTGCCGGTAAGCCCTTGCCTGAAGGGTGGGCGATCGATGCCAATGGTAATCCGACCACGGAGCCGGAAGCGGCGCTGGCCGGCGCCATGCTGCCTTTCGGCGGGCACAAGGGCTCTTCGATTGGCACCATGATCGAACTTCTCGCCGGCATCATGATCGGCGACCTCACAAGCTCCGAAGCACTCGACTATCTGGGTACCACCACGCTTGCGCCACTCCACGGTGAACTCGTCATCGCCATGTCCCCTCAGGCGTTTGCGGCCGGTCGGACTGGAGACCCCTTTGCGCGCGCAGAAGCTCTGTTCGATGCCATTGCCGGCAGCGGTGCGCGACTTCCGTCGCAACGCCGGTTTGCGGCACGCCAAAAGTCTTATGCCGAGGGGATCATGCTGACGGAGGCAGAGATAGAGCAGCTTGAGCACCTGTTAAACAGGGGCCTTGACGCGGTCGCCTGACCCATATGGAGCACGCCGCGCTCGCGCCAGCACACGTTTCGTGACCGCAGGCAAAATCCTTGTGAAGCACGCTGCGGCGTTCCGACTTGGCACGAAGGCTCAGTAGCGTTGGCAACCACCAGTTTGGGATTTACGTGTTCCTGTCTGACTCAGGCGTGTGCTTTGGCGGCGCCTCACCATTTCCTTCTGCCCTGTCTCTATGCAAGGCGGCGCGCGCCAACATCATCAGCGTTACCGGTGTCGTTACCGTGACGAAGACACCGATCAGGATCTCGTGGATAGCCAAGCGCGAGGACGCCACGGAAAAGAAGATCATCGACCCGAGCATGACCCCGCCGATCCCCCAGCTGGTTCCGAGGGTCGGGGCGTGAATACGCTGGTAGAAGCTTGGCAACCGAAGAAATCCGATGGCGCCGATCAAGGCCAACAGCGCGCCGAGGACGAGAAAGAAGGCGACCAGCGCCGCTACCCAAACGGGTATATCCATAGCCGGGTGCATCATTCGATCACCTCCCCGCGCATCAGGAATTTCGCCAGCGCCACGGTTGCCACGAAGCCGATCATGCCGATAACAAGTGCTGCTTCGAAATAGACCACCCGTCCCGTTCCGACGCCGAATGTCACCAGAAGCAGCATGGCATTGATGTAGAAAGTGTCGAGCCCGAGAATCCGGTCCTGCGCGCGCGGGCCGACGAACATGCGGATGGAGACGATCGCCATGGCGGCGACGAGCATGATCTGGGCGACCGACACGGCCGTGAAGAGGATGATTGCACTCATGCGAATATCTCCAGCAACAGCGCCTCGTATCGGTTCTTGATCGTATCGCGCCACACGGCCTCGTTCTGGATGTCGAGAACGTGCAGCAGCACCGAATGATCGTTGGAATCATACTCCAGCCATGCGGATCCCGGTGTGCTCGTCAGGATTACGGCCAAGACGGCAAGCGGGAACTGGCTACGGAGTTTCAGATGGATGGTGATGAAGCCGGGATTGTGCCGGCGTTTGCCGCTGCGCAGGATGATCCACGCGACGTCGATGTTCGACTTGACGATATCGCGAAACACCAGGCCAAAGAGCTTGGGCAGGAGGTACCATTTCTTCAGCCGTATCGGTTCCGGCTGCAGCGATGCCATCGCCCAGCCCGCGAAGACCGCGACGACGAGGCCGAGGATGAAATGGCCGAGGGTGAAGCCGTTAAGCAGCAGCCACATGATGAGGAGGCATGTCGCGAGAATGGGATAGGGAAGCATCACTCGCCCTCCGTTCCAGCTTTGACGCCCTTGATCGGCAGCGCGTTGTTGACCGCGTCGATGTAGATCGACGGCTTGCTCAACGTCCGTATCGTCGTGTCCATGTATTGCATCGCCGGCCCGGCCTGCACGGTGAGTGCAAGCGTCAGCGCCAAGAGAAACATCACCGGCACGATCTCGATCACCAGCACGCGGGGAACCGTGCCCTCGATCGAGCTCCAGAAGGTGCGGATGCCGACGCGCGTCATGGAAATCAATGCGGCGATGCCGGAGAGAATGACGAGAACGACCAGCGCCCAGATCGCTGCCGTGGGCGGCACACCGATGGAGCCAGTGCCCATCATCGCCGAGAGCATGGCGAACTTGGCGACGAAGCCCGAGAGCGGCGGGAGGCCGGAGAGCAGAATGCCGCAGGCCGCAAAGCAGATGCCCAAAACGGCCATGGTGCCGGGCATAGTCACGCCTTCCTCCTGGTTTTCAGGCTCGTCGTCGGTCTCGCCATAGGCCTCCATGGTCACGGCCAGCACGTTTGCGCCCGCATCCTGGCCGCGCTCGACGAGCTCGATGAGCATGAAGAAAGCGCTGATGGTCAGCGTCGAGCTGACGAGATAAAGCAGCGCACCGGAAGAGACGGCGCCGTCGTTGATGCCAAGCACCATGAGTAGCGTCCCCGAGGAGACCAGTACCGAGAAGCCCGCAAGCCGTCCCAGCGCCTGCGATGCAAGCACGCCGACGATGCCGAAGATCAGCGTCGCTATGCCGCCATAAAGCAGAACCGGCGCGCCAAACCCGGCCGAGGGGCCCTCACCGAACAGCAGCATCGTCAGGCGCAGGATGACGTAGATGCCGAGCTTGCTCATGATCGCGAAGATGCCGGCCACCGGCGCCGAGGCGGCGCTATAGGCGGTGGGTAGCCAGAAACAGAGCGGCCACATGCCGGCCTTGATGAGGAAGACGACACCCAATATGCCCGCACCTGCCTCCATCAGCATGCGCCGGTCAGGCTCGATCTCTGGGATGCGGGCGGCGAGGTCGGCCATGTTGAGCGTGCCGGCGGTTCCATAGATGAGGCTGACGCCGATCAGGAACAAAAGGGCGGCCACGAGGTTGACGGCGATGTAATGCATGCCGGATTTGACGCGCAGCGGGCCGGACCCGTGCAGCAGAAGGCCATACGAGGCTGCCAGCATCACCTCGAAGAAGACGAAGAGGTTGAAGAGGTCGCCCGTGAGGAACGCCCCGTTGACCCCCATGAGGAGCAACTGGAACATGCTGTGGAAATGTGCGCCTACGGCATGCCAGCGCGCCAGCGAGAAGACGAGTGCCGACACGGCAAGCAGCGCGGTCAGAAGCAGCATCATGGCCGAAAGGCCATCGAGAACGAGCACGATCCCGAAGGGTGCTGACCAGTTGCCGACGAGATAGACGCCCTCGAAGCCATTCGGGCCGCTCTCGATCCTGAACAGGATGAAGGCGATCACGGCGAGCAGAATCGCGGAGGCCAGGCTGACCATCGCCTTGGCGACGCGGCGCCGCTCGTCGATGAACAGCAGGAGCGCGCTGGCGATCAGCGGAATGAGGATGGGCGCGACGATGAGATGATGGGACCAACCGTTCATTTCGGCTCGTTCCTTCCGTCGACATGGTCGCTGCCCGTCAGCCCGCGCGACGCCAGGAGGACGACGAGAAAGAGCGCCGTGGTTGCAAAGCCGATGACGATGGCGGTCAACACCAGGGCCTGCGGCACGGGATCGGCGAGAATGGACGGATCGTCATTGCCCAGGATCGGCGGCACGTTGGCCTTCACGCCGCCGACGCCGAAGATGAACAGGTTGACGGCGTAGGAGAGCAGCGAGAGCCCGATGATCACCTGATAGGTGCGCGGGCGCAGGATAAGCCAGACCCCGCAGCTCGTCATGATGCCGATGGCGATCGACAGAACCAGTTCCATCACCGCTCCTCCGATTTGGCCGCTTCGATCGTGCGCAGGCGATTGATCCGCAGCGATTGGTGGGCAAGGGCGACAAGGATCAGCACGGTCGATCCGACGACCAGGGAGAAGACGCCGAGATCGAAGAGCAGCGCCGTCGCCGCCGGCATCGTGCCGATCAGGGGCAGTTCGAGATAGCGAGAATGCGAGGTCAGGAACGGATAGCCGAGCAACCATGCACCGGCGCCCGTCAACACCGCCGTCAACAGCCCCGCACCCATCCAGCGCAGCGGCAGAATGCGGATGCGGTCTTCGGCCCAGCGTGTGCCGCCCGCGAGATATTGCAGCAGGAAGGCGATCGAGAGCGTCAATCCCGCCGAGAACCCGCCGCCCGGCAGATCGTGCCCACGCATGAAGAGGTAGACGGAGAAGGTGATGATCACGGGGAACATCCACTGCATGATCACCGATGGTACGAGCAGGTAGTCGCGCACCGTGTCACCGGCTGAGCGCTCCGGCCGCTCCTCGTCGAAGCGGTTTTGCACCTGCTGCTGCTCTGGCATGCCCATGCTGTCTTCAGCCGGGCGGAAACGGCGCAACAGACCGTAGACTGTCAACGAGACGACGCCCAGCACCGCGATTTCGCCCAGCGTGTCGAAGCCACGGAAATCAACGAGGATGACATTGACGACGTTTCGTCCACCGCCGAGCGAATATGCATGCTCGAGGAAATAGTTGGCGATCGCGTCGGGCACCGGCATCGTCGTCACGGCATAGGCGATGGCCGACATGGCGACGCCGCAGAGGACGGCGAGCGCGAAGTCACGGAAGCGCCGGAATCGAGCGCGGATCGTCATGGATTCACGAATGTCTTCGGATCGCTTCGGCAGCCACCTGAGCCCCAACAGGATGAGAACGGTGGTGACGATTTCGACCAGCAACTGGGTGATGGCGAGGTCGGGTGCGGAAAGCCATACGAAGGTGGTGCACACGATGAGGCCGACGCCGCCGAGCATGACCAGCGCGGCCAGTCGGTGGTATTTGGCCGTGTAGGCGGTGCCGATCGCCAGGCACACCCCGATCACCCAGAGCGCGGTGAAGACGGGATCGACGCCGGAATAGACAAAGGGGCGATGCTCGAAGCCACGGAGATAGAGCGGCAGGGCGCCAGCCAGAAGGCCGGCAACCACCAGCCACCGCAATTGCGGCTGCAGCTTGCGTGTTCCCAAGCGCCGCTCGGCAACGCGCGCCCAGCGCCAGGAGACTTCCACGAGGATTCGCTCGAAAATACGCTGCCCCTTCAGCCGCCGGATAAAGGGCGGGCCATCATCGCAGCGAGACAGATAGCCTTTGAGCGCCCAATAGATCGCGGTTCCGGCGATCAACGCGATGACGCTCATGATCAGCGGAAGATTGATCCCGTGCCACAGCGAGAGGCTGTACTCAGGCGTGTCGTCTCTCAGAACGCTGATCACCGCGCTGTGGAGAAACGGTCCGATCGAAAGTGCCGGAACGATACCGACAACCAGGCACAACACGACGAGAAACTCGATCGGGAAGCGCATCCAGCGCGGCGGTTCGTGCGGATGCGCGATCGGCAGATCTGTCGGTGGCGGGCCGAAGAAGACGGTGTGAATGAAGCGCAGGGAATAGGCAACGCTGAAGGCGCTGGCGAGCGTTGCGACATAGGGCAGGATTTTGTCGAGGATGGAATCAGCATGCGTCTCGACTGCTTCGGCGAAGAACATTTCCTTCGAGAGAAACCCGTTCAGCAGCGGCACACCCGCCATGGCGGCGCTGGCGACGACGGCAAGGGTCGCCGTGATCGGCATGAACCGGTACAAGCCGCTCAGCTTGCGCATATCGCGCGTCCCGGTCTCGTGGTCGATGATGCCGGCCGCCATGAACAGCGACGCCTTGAACGTCGCGTGATTGAGCATGTGGAAAATCGCCGCCACCGTCGCCAGCGGGCTTCCGAGGCTCAGCAGCGTCGTGATCAATCCGAGATGACTGATCGTCGAATAGGCCAGAAGCCCTTTCAGATCGCGCTGGAATATCGCGAAGTAGGCGCCCAGCAGCAAGGTGATCATGCCCGCGGCGCCGAGAATCCAGAACCACTCGTAGGTTCCCGACAAGACGGGCCAGAAACGCACGAGCAGGAAGACACCCGCCTTCACCATTGTCGCCGAATGGAGGAATGCCGAGACGGGCGTGGGCGCCGACATGGCGTTCGGGAGCCAGAAATGGAATGGAAACTGGGCGCTCTTCGTCAGAGCTCCAAGCAGAATGAAGATCAGCGCGGGCACATAGAGGCTATGATTTCGGATCAGGTCGCCTGAGTTCAGGATCGTGTCCAGATCGTAGCTGCCGACGATCTTGCCGAGCAGGATCAGACCGATCAACAGACAGAAGCCGCCGATCCCGGTGATCGTCAGCGCCATTCGCGCGCCATCGCGTGCGGCAGCGTTGTTGTGCCAATAGCTGATCAGCAGGAACGAGGAGATGCTCGTCAGTTCCCAGAACACCGACAGCAGGATGACATTGCCCGATATGACAATGCCGACCATTGCTCCCATGAACGCAAGCAGGAAGGAGAAGAACCGCGGGACCGGATCGTCTTCCGACATGTAATAGCGGGCGTAGAGGATCACCAGAAAACCGATGGAGGTGATCAGCATGGTGAAAATCCATGCAAAGGCATCCATGCGCAGCGTCAGATCAAGACCGAGTTGCGGCAACCATTCCGCATTGAAGCGAATGATGCCCCCGTCGGAAACCTGCGGGTAGAGGCTGGCGTTGAGCAGAAGTGCGAGAAGGACGACAAGACCGGCAAGGCCGGCAGGTAGGCGACGCGATGCCGTCCTCAGGAAAAAGACCGACAGGATGCTTCCCACGAACGGAAGAAGCAGCAGCGCAACCAGCATGAACGGTCCGGCGGTCATCCCAAGGCATTGATCCTTTTCTTGTCATTATGACCAAGTGGAGCGCATTCTACATCCACCTAGAAATCTCTTTGAAATTAGCCTATATGATCTATGTCAACCAATATGGGCGATAGTCGAACATGGGTCAAGCTTACGACCATAAGATTTTGTCACCGGCTCTCTGTCGAGCGGCCCGCGGCCTCCTGGACTGGACGCAAGTCGAACTTTCAGAGCGAGCCGGTGTTTCGCGAAGCACTGTTCGTGATTATGAAGGCGGTCGTCATGAGGTTCACCGTGCGACGGCAGCGCAGTTGAAAATCGCGCTGGAAAGCGGTGGTGTCAATTTCGTCAGCCTGGAGGATGGCAAGATAGCCGTTTGTTCCACCAACGAGCATTGATGCCGGCTGGCTAGGATATATGGCCAACCCGCAGTGCTCACCGTATCTGGAAGCGCCATGCGCCCATTCGCCGAGCGGCCCAAACCCTTTGGGGTTCGCGAGATTTCGAACATCAGGCAACTCGCACGTCATAGGCAACGTTCCAGCGGAAATGCCGTACCGCCACAACCCAGCTGTCACCAATAGCAATCGCTTCTGCGGCATCCGGCAACAATAAGAAACAATCTTGCAATCAAGTCGCGAGCCTTTGCCGCGAAAACAGTTTCGCGGTCCTCGACGGCCTGTGACCGACTTCGCGGTCTTGGGCCTGACAGGAGCCGGCAAACTGGCTGCTGTCGTCGAACGACCCGCAACGGCGAGGTCTACGGCGGTGGCAGATCGTTCCACAGGCAAAGGACATTCAAGATGAACCGTTACATCATCGCATTCCTTCTTACTTCCGCGGCTGTCGCATCCGCCCAAGAGCAGCTTTCGATGTCGCAGAAGATGAAGCTTCGCGACAACTGCAAGCAGGACATTCAGCAGCTATGCCCGGGCGTCCAGCCGGGTGACGGCGGGATCATGGCCTGCGTCAAGGAAAACAAGGCCAAGCTCTCGGGCATGTGCTCGGCAACAATCGACAAGCTGTTGGCGGCCAAGAAATAGCCTCGTCTTCTCCTCTGCATTGAGGAGAGCAAAGCCGCTCGTCTCCGACCCACCGACCACAAGCCGGGACGAGCGGCGTTTCTTACGCCCGACAAACAATCCACGTCAGGAAGCCAACATGAAGCGATCCAGTACCGCCTCCAAAACAATGCTTGCCGCAACCATTCTTGCGGCGCTTGCCGTGACATCCTCGGCTGTATACGCAGACGAGACTGACATCGATTACCGATGTGTGTCAGAAGCAACAGCCTTCACCGAGGTCGCCGATCCTTGCCTACAGCTATAGAAGCGAAGGAGGAGTCTTCACCAGCGCGCTCGATGGCTTGCGCGACCAACTCATCGATTGCCTAGCACTACTTTGGCAGATTCGGGCAAGGCTGGTTTGAGATGATTTGTGCTCTCTTCATTTGAGGGCGCGACATGGCAGATTGGGATACGGAGCT